>JADLBD010000243.1 GCA_020847975.1 Bryobacterales bacterium
CAGCACCTTCTTGTCGGCGGCAAAAGAGCCGGCGCAGAAAGCGGACAGAAACAGGAAAAGGGAAATAGCGCGTTTGTGCATATATGGATGATACTCCAAACACGATGCGATACCTCCGCTGGTACTTCTTTGTACTAGAGTACTATCGGTAAATCCACCTAATTCACCATTGCCGCTCCAAGTCGTGCGCGGCATCCTGGGATTGCAGAAACGCTTCGGACAATGATCATGGCTACGCTTTCCAACAAACCAGAGAATGAACGCCGCGCGGCGGACCGCTTCCCCATCGAGCGCGAGGTGCGGTACAAGGTCATCAGCAAGAAGAACGGCGACGAGAGCGGTGTAGGATCCACCATCAACATCAGCAGCAACGGAGTGCTGTTCACCACCGAGAAGCTGCTCATTCCCGGACGCCGTCTCGAGGTCTCCATCAATTGGCCCGCGCAGTTGAACAACAAGTGTGCCCTGAAGCTGGTGGCGCGGGGGCGCGTGGTGCGGTTCGAACAGGGCAAAGCCGCCATGGAGATTCAGCAGTACGAATTCCGTACTTCAAGCGCCGGCGCGCATTGACGGACGAAGGCCCTACTTGCCCTTCTCCAACTCCGCGATCGCTTTCACCGTTTCGTCGCGCTGCCACGGGAACATGGTCGTCTTGGGGTCCTCCTGGATCAGCCGGTTGAACACCTGCAAAGCCTCCCGGTAGCGGGCTTTGGCTTGTGCCGTGTCCCCCTGTGCGGCGGCAATGTCTCCCAACTTGCGCCTGGCAAGGGCAATATTGAAGTGATGGAAGCGGCTCTTCGAGCCAAGCGCGAGCAGTCTCTCAAAAATAGCGATGCCGTCCCGGAAGTGGCTGGATGCCGGCGCGTATTGCTTGAGATAAGCCTCCGCCGTGGCCAGTTCGAGGAGATAATACCCGCAATCCCCCAACACCTGCCGGTCGTCCGGCGCCTGTTTCCGCACTTCCTCCATGAGATCCAGCGCCTGGCGGAACGTCTTCACCGCGGGCTCCCATTCATCGCCCAGGCTGTGCACGCGGGCCACCGAGCCGATCGCGCGAATATAATCCCGCCGCGCTACCTGGTTGGCCGGATCGGCGTCGGCGAGCTGCTTGTTCACCTCGAGGGCGCGCTCCATATAGGTAAGCGATTGGGCGAGATCACGGTGCGCCCCCGCCTGGCGGTCGCCGGCATTGTTGCCGTAGGCCCGCAGGAAGACGGCCAGATAGCGCTTCCTGTGAACATTTGAAGGATCGAGATGCGTCAACTCCGTCACCTCGTCGATACTCGTACGCAAGTCCGCCAGGCCCCCCGCATAATCCCCCATTCGGCATTCCAGAGCGCCAATCTGGTAACGCGCCAGCGCCCTCCCGTTGCGCGCCCGGGCGCTTTGCTCATCGGCTGCCGCGCGCTTTTCGAATATCTGCCGGGCGGCGCGGAAGTCTTCCAGCGCCTCCTTGGTGAACGCATTGTTTTCGCGCAATGACCCGCGCTGGTAGTAGATGTCGGCAATCGCGAACTCCATGGCGGGGTCGCCCGGCTGGTACAGCTTCAGGGCCGCGTCATACACCTTCATCGAATCCTCGTAGCTGGTGAGGATCTTTTGCGCCGCCGCCATATTCGTGTAGAGCCCGATCAACTCCGTTCGCGCCCGGACGGAATCGCGCGGCAGGCGGAGCCGGATGGCCAGGGCCTTCTGATAACTGCGCATGGCGCCCGTGAGATCACCGAGACTCGGTTTGGTGGGGCTGCCCTGCAATTCCCCGACGCGTTCATACGCCACCGCCAACTCGCGTTGCAGGCCCGGATGGAGCCCCGGTTCGCTCACCATGCCGTCCAGGTATTCGAGCGCCGTCTTGGCCACCACGCGCCGCGCCGCGCTCGTTCCGGGCAGATCAGCAACAGCCGTGTCGATGTCGAAAAGAAACCGCTGAATCAGATTCCGCACCTGCTCGAAGCGCCGGTCGGCGCGCCGGCGCTGCTCATTGGCCTCGCGCGAACTCGCCAGCGCGGCCGCCCGTTGCGCCAGAGCTTCCCTCGCCGCGCTCTCCGCCCGGAGCCGTTCCGCCTCGGCGCGGTCGCGCTCGCGCACGGCCGCTTGCCGCAGATTCTCCCCAAGACGCGCCTGGCTGCGCGAAGCCGCCAGCGCAAAGGAGAGCGTCGCCACAATGACGGCGGCGGCCGCAAGCGGCATCCACTGGCGCTGCGCGAACCGTCCAAACTGGTACATGGCCGAGTTGCCGCGCGCGAGCACGGGCAGGCGGTTCAGGTGACGCCGGATATCCTCCGCCAATTGCTCGGCCGAGGCGTACCGCCGGCGCGGATCCTTCGCCATCGCCTTGAGCACAATGTTGTCCAGGTCGCGCGGGATCCGCTCGGCCGACCGCCGGCTGGGAGGCTCCGCATCCTGCTCGCAGACCACCCGCACCAGTTCGGTGGCCGAGTAGGTTTCAAAGCGATGCGCCGCCGAGCCGGATAGCAGTTCGTAGAAAATCGCCCCCAGCGAATAAACGTCCGTGGCGGTTGTGGCCGCCTGCCCGCGCACCTGCTCCGGGCTGGCGTACTGCGGCGTCATCAGGCCGTATGCCGCGCGTGTGGTCGCGTCCTGCTTGCCATCGTCGCCCACCAGTTTGGCGATGCCGAAATCGAGCAGCTTCGGAACTCCATCGCGCGTCACCAGAATGTTGGCCGGCTTCAGGTCGCGGTGAACAATGAGGTTCTGATGCGCGTAAGCGACGGCTTCACACACCTTGATGAACAGCCGGCAGCGCTCCTGAATGCTGAGCTTCGCCTCCGCGCAATAGCGGGTGATGATCTCCCCTTCGATGTAATCGAGGATCAGGTACGGCCGGCCGTCAGCCGTCGTTCCGCCGTCCAGCAGACGCGCGATGAAGGGGTGGTCGAGCGTGGCCAGAATCTGCCGTTCCTGAAGAAATCGCTCCCGCGACGCCGGATAAGCCAGACTCGTTCGCACCACCTTGATCGCCACTTGTTTTTGATACTGATCGTCGACGCGCGTCGCAAGATAGACCCTTCCCATGCCGCCCGAGCCGATCTCTCCCTTGAGTTCATAGGCTCCGATGCGTGCCGGCATCGATCGCGCGTCCTCGTCCACCACCATCGAGGCCGCGCCCCCGATCATGTTCGCAATCTGTTCCTTTGCCTCAGGGTCCCGGTCGGCGTCCACCATCTCCCGGACCATGCGCAACAGGCTCTCATCGCCGGCACAGGCCTCCCGCATCCATTGTTCCCTCTCCGCAGGAGGGAGATGGACCGCCTGATGAAACAGTTCTTCGACTCTTTGCCAGCGCGTGGGTGTCATGCCCGAACTCAGACTGCCATTCTAAAACGTGCAAAAAGTGGACTTTCTGTATCATCGCCCAAAACATGCTTCTTTCATAGTCCGCGCGAGGAATTCGGTTCGTTTTGCAAGGCAGGATAGGGAAGGGAACCCGCGATTGCGTCCAGGTCCATCAGATAGACCGCCCGGGAGCGGCCATGCCACGTCCCGCGCACAAACCGGCGGAAGGGGCGGGACATGTGCCGCGGAGGAACCACATCAGAGGGGCGGATTCGAACCGTGTCGACAACCTTGTCCGCCACGATCCCAAGCAAGGGTAAGCCCGGAATGGGGGGATCCGGCTCAAAAACCACGGCACAAGGCGGCGGGCTGCCGGCGGACATCGAGAATCGGACGCGCAGGTCAACGGCCGGCGCCGCTTCGCCGCCAACCGCCAGCATCCCCGCAAACCACTCCTCAGCCGCCGGCACAGGCAGTAGTATCGGGTGCGGACACAGGTGCCGCACCTGGGAACAGGGAATCGCGAACTCCTGCGACTTCACCCGCACCAGCAGATACTCCACCGCCGCTTGAGTCCGCGCCACTGACAATGGGCCGGTCCGGGCCAATGTCACACACCGGCAAGATGCGGCTTCGCAGTGTGTCTGGCATGCTCGTTCTGCTGGTTGGGAGACAAACATACCTGCACTTCAATCCGCTCCCCCTCGAAATCAAAGGGAACCACCGTCCATTCGTGCTTGCCCTGATTCCGTTTGATGAAATCGTGGCCGTAAAGAACCGTGGGAATGCTCAGGGCCATTTGCCCCAATAGCTCCTCCAACTCCGTTTTTACGTTGCCGAGAATCATGTTCGTCATCTCACCCACCGCATCCAGCACTTCCTCCTCTACGCTGTCATGCTCACTGAGGAACAAGGCATCCGCAATGCGGCAAGCCATCTTCACCGAACAGATGAACGCGCCCGTGCCGGCCCACGAGCCCGCGAAACCCACAAGCGACAGAATTCCCGCATTCGTCGGCGCCGGATCCACCTCCGTGTAGTCCGCCAGCGGCGTGAGTTCGAGACCAAGCATCGTCTGGAACACGCCGCACGAGGCGTCCCGGATGAATTCGACAAGTTTATCCTGGGCAATGGACTCTTCCATGAAATAAAACTCCTGTAAGTTTATTAAAGGATGCCCGTAAGCTTTTCCTTGATCTGATCGGCCGTGAACGGTTTCCGCACATAGCCGCTTGCTCCCAGCGTCACCGCTTCCAGCACCTTGTTCTGGCTGCCCTCGGTGGTGATCATCAGAACAGGAACGTTCTTGTGCTCGTGGCTCGCGCGGATTTGCGTCAGCAACTGCAAACCATCCATGTTCGGCATGTTGATGTCGGAAAGAATCAGCCCTACCTTGCGATTCTTCAACGCTGCCAGCGCTTCCACCCCGTCCCCCGCCTCGATCACCTCGCCCACACTCAATTCCGCCTGGCGCAGCACCCGCTGCAGGATCTTCCGAATCGCCGCGGAATCATCCACGATCAGTATGTCTACCGGCATTGAACCTGGTCCCTCCTATGCCCTCATCCGCTTGCCGCGGAGCCCGCACCTGCTTGCCTGCGGCGCTTCGAAGAAACTCGCTCGCACAACAGACCCTCGCCGGCCGTTATACACGCGAATCCCCTCCTGTACTGGCGGACCGGCGGGGCGCTGGCAAGTTCTTGACCCTCAGCCACGCCGCCTTCCAACCCCTACATCCATCCTCATCGGTAACGTTGCCTTGGACTTGAACCGGGATCGGAATTGTTTTCTAACAGTTCCCCCTGCCTCGAGCAGCCCTGCCTATGGATGCCATAGAAACTTTCGATTGGACGAAACCCAAACCCTATCTTTACCTTGAAGTATGATCGACCTCTCTACTCCGGAGCCAGTCCCTGCCCAAGCCGCCCTGATGCACCGGATCAGCAGGATCGTCAGTTCCGAGCTTTCCCTCGACCAGATGCTGGCCGAGATCCTCGTCGTGGCTGTACAGGTTTCCGCCGGTGACGCTTGCCTTGTCTATCTCCTTGAAAAAACTACGAGTGAGATCATCCTGTGGGCTTCCCAGGTGCCCCATGCCAGGCCGCTTGGTAAATTGCGTATGAAGTTGGGAGACGGCGTTACCATTGGCCCTGCCGCGCACGATTCGGTTATCGCCCTCACCGCCCACGCCGGCCAGGATCCCCGCTTCAAACAATTCCCCTCCCTGATCGAAGACACACACGAAGCGTTCCTCTCCATTCCCCTGGCGAGCAGTGGCGAGGTTGTTGGAGTCATCAACATCCATTTCCGTCACCCCCGGGAATTTCCCGCCGATCTCATTGCCTTTCTGACCTTTATCGGCGAGCAGATGGGCGGAGCCGTCGCCAGGAACGTGCTTGCCGAAGAGAACCGGCGCCTACACGAAGAGGCGCTCGAAATGAAGCGCCAACTCGCGGCGCGCAAACTCGTGGAACGCGCCAAAGGCATTCTCATGCGGCGCTTCTCCCTCAGCGAAGAAGAGGCGTATCTGCGCTTGCGTAACGATAGCCGCCGTTCCCGCCGCGCCATGCGCGATCTGGCTGAACACATCATCCAAACCGAAATCCACGCACTCGATTCGCAGTGATATCCCGCATGATGACTCGCGTACGATAATCAGGCATGTCCGTTTTCAAACTGGCGGCGGCCGCTGCCGTCACGGCAGGTTGCGTTTTTGCGCAAACCGCCGCGCCCCTGCCGCTCATACGCGACTCGAAACCGCGGGTAGAGGCGTCGGCGCCCGTCGATTGGCGGATTGTCACACGCCCCACTACCGGCGGTGCCCTCATCAGCCTGAAACTCCGCAACCGGGGGGCGGCTCCATCCCGGTTGGGAAAGGTGTACCTGGTGGACGGGTGGCTCGATTTGCCCACTCAGGCAGTCGCGCTGTCGATGTCCGGCTGGCAGATCCCCTCGCTGGTGAAACCGGTGAAGGAGCGTGTGACCAGCCAGGTGATGATGGAAGTCGTTGCAGGATCGCGGGCGGCCAACCTCGGCTTTGTCACGTTTGACCGGATCTACACGGAGCACGCCGTATGGCCCGAAGCCGGCCGGTTGCGGGTGCAATCCTGGTGCGACTTCCGGCAATGGGCGCTCCCGCCCGGCCAGGAGGTAACGACCGAGGAATTGCGAGTCGCGCCCACCGGCGACGGGTTACGCGGGCTCGAGGAATGGGCCAACGCCGTCGCCAGCCAGAACCATCCCCGAATCTGGCGCGAACCGGTGGCCGGCTGGGTCGGCTGGTCGTGGGTGGATCCGTTCCATAGCGAAAGATATGAAGACGTCGTGCGCCGCAACGCCCAGGCGATACGGGAGCGGCTGAGCGGATTTCCCATCCACTATATCTGGGTGAGCCTGGGAAACCTGGAAGGCCGCCAGGCAGGCAACTGGCTGGCCTGGAACCGCCAGGCGTTTCCTACCCCGCCGGAAAAGCTCGTCCAGGATCTGAACGCCGCCGGCTTCAAACTGGGCCTGTGGGCGGGCGCATTCTGGCTCAGCGCGCAATTGGAGGACAAAGTCGCGCGGTTGAACGACGCGCTGCTGCGCAAAGACGGCCAACTGCTGTTTGTGCCGCACCGCGAAATCGGCAAAGTGTATATTCTCGACCCCACTCACCCCAAAACGCACGAGTGGCTGCGCGAGACGTTTTCCACCTACCGGCGATGGGGCGTGCGCTACTTCATGATCGATTTTCTCGATTCGATCAGTGACGTGATTACCGGCCGGTACATGCCAACGCAGTACGCCGGCTCGTCGCTGATACCGGGGCCGCAAACGTTCCGGCGGGGCATCGAGGTGGTCCGCAAGGCGGCGGGTCCGGACACGTATCTGCTGGCGAGCACTGGGCCCACCCTTCATTCCATGGGCATCATGGACGGAGTCCGGGCCGGCAGCGACTATGGGGAGGGCCGCGTCCTGGATGGTCCGGGCAAGGGTTTTTATCCCGGCACGTTTGTCATCAACAAGGCCGATTACTGGACGTCTCACCGCCGGGCCACCGAAGCCTGGGCCAGCCACTACTTCATGAACGGAAAGCTGTTTGTGGCCGACACGGGCAATGTCCTCTCAGTCGATCAACCCATCGCCGTTTCCGGCGCGCAGATCAGCGCGACTATTTTCGGGCTCAACGCGAGCCCGCTCATGCTCGGCGACGATATCGCGCGCATCGCTCCCAGCCGGTTGGAGATTCTGCGGAAGGTTTTCCCCCGGGGCGGCAACAGCGCCGTACCGGTGGACCTGTTCGAATCGCCAAGCCCGGACTATCCGAAAGTGTTCCGCCTCGACGTGGCCAAAAGCTGGGACAACTGGCAGGTGGCGGCGGTGTTCAACTTCGGCCGCGAGGTGCTGAAGCGCCGCCTGAGTTTCACCGGGAAACAGGCGGTGTGGGACTTCTGGAACGAACGCTCGCTCGGCGTGCACGATGGCGGCATCGACATCGACGTGCTGCCGGAATCGGTGCGCGTGGTTCGCCTGTCCCGCGAGCGCGATCATCCATGGCTCCAATCCACTGACATGCACGTGCGGCAGGGCGAGATGGAAATCGAAGAGGTGGCCTGGGACGCAGGCGCGTCCACGCTTCGGTTCACCGCCGTTCGCCCGAGCGGTTACAAAGGGGCGGTCTTTCTGCGGGCGCCCGCCGGATGGGCCGCCGCCGAACCCGCGGGCCTGTGGATTGCACGCGATGGATCGGACAACTCACTCACCATCCGGGTGAACATCGAGTTCGGCCCAACCGGCCGTGTGACCAAATCGATTCGTTTTCAGCGGTTCCATCAATACTAAACTGTATGTTTGTCCCCTTTCCGCCCGCTCTTCCGTAACGCGCATCTGCAAACCGTCGCCGGAGCCTTCTGGCAGCGGCCGCTCGATGAGCGCGCGTTCCCGGTAACCGCCGCTTACTATCACACCGAGCCCGAAGTGCGGGTTCTCGTGCACAGCCAGCAGCCGCCCTCGCCTCCCAGAGGCACGCTGCTGCTGGTGCACGGACTCGAGGGCTCGAGCGACGCGGGCTACATGCGCAGCGCCGCGCATGCCGCCCTCGCCTCCGGTCTTGCCGTGCATCGCCTCAACATCCGCAGTTGCGGCGGCACGGAAGCCCTCTGCAACACGCTCTACCACGCCGGCCTCACCTCGGACATCCGCTTCGTCGCCGAACGCCTGCGCGCCCAGACCGGACAACCCATCTTCCTTGGCGGCTTCTCCCTGGGCGCCAACATGGTGGTAAAACTCGCGGGAGAACTCGGCGCCGCCGGCCGCGATCTGCTCGCCGGAGTCATCGCCGCCAGCACTCCGCTCGACTTGGGCGCTTGCGCCGCCGCGCTCAACCGTCCCCGCTGCTGGCTCTACCAGCAGCGCTTCCTCCGCAACATGGCCGCGCGCCTCCGCCGCCGTCATGCCCTCATGCCCCACATCTTCTCCCTCGATGGCCTCGACGGCGTCCGCAGCGTCTACGAATTCGACGACCGCATCACCGCCCCCTTCTTCGGCTTCGGAAATGCCGAGGGCTACTACGGCACCCAATCCGCCGGCCTCTTCCTCGACTCCATCGCCGTTCCCACGCTCCTCATCCACGCCAAAGACGACCCCATGATCCCCTTCGACGTCTACCGCCACCCGGCCTTCGCCCGCAATCCAAATCTCCATCTCCTCGCCGCGGACCACGGCGGCCACGTCGGCTTCCTTGCCCGCGGCCCGCGCCGCTTCTGGGTGGACGAAATCCTCTGCCACTGGTTGGCCCGGATCGGGAACAACTCGCGGGCCGGCATCGTCTTGTAGTTCAGAGAAATGCACTCCGGAGCGTCCTTTTATGAGGCGGCGCGCGTCGCCCTCGGCTCACTGCGGGCGAACAAATTGCGCAGCTTCCTCACTTTGCTTGGTATCATCCTCGCCACCTCCACCCTCATCGCCGTCATGTCCCTCATCCACGGCATGGATATTTACGTCGCCCAATCCGTCTCCGACATGGGAGCCGACGGATTCCGCATCGTTCGCATGGCCTTCTTCGGCAACTGGGACCCGAAGAAGTTCCTCGAATTCCAAAGGAAAAACCCCGAGTTGAGCCCCGGCGAGTATGACTTCCTCCTCTCCCGCGCCTCTCTTGTCCGCGCCATCGGCATGCAGAGCTCGCGCCAGACGCGCGTCTCCGCCGCAGGCCAGAGCATGCTCGGCGTCGAACTCCTCGGCGCATCGCCGAACATCGCCGACATCTCCAACATCCAGCCCCTGTTCGGCCGCGTCTTCTCCGGGGCGGAAAACTCCCACCGCATGACGATCGCCTTCCTCGGCAACGACCTGCGCGAGACCTTCTTCCCCAACGTCGATCCCGTCGGCAAGACCATCGAGATCGAGGGCCGCCCGTTCCTCGTCGCCGGAAGCGCCAAATCGCTCGGCAGCGTCTTCGGCGTCTCGCGCGACAACTTCGTGATGATCCCCATCGAAACTTACTTCAAGATGTACGGCGCACGCCAGGGCATCAGCTACGCCGCCGTCTCCTCGAGCCACGAAAACCTCTTCCAGGCCCAGGACGAGATGCGCATGCTCCTGCGCGCCTGGCGCAAATTGCGCCCCGGCCAGGATGACAACTTCGCGGTCATCTCCTCGGATTCCTTCGCCCAACTCTGGGACCGGCTCACCGGAGCCATCGCCGCCACCGCCATCGCCGTCGTCTCCGTCTTCATGGTCGTCGGCGGCATCGTCATCATGAACATCATGATGGCCGTGGTCTCCGAGCGCACCCAGGAAATCGGCGTGCGCAAGTCCGTCGGAGCGCGGCGTTCCGATATCCTCCAGCAATTCCTCGTCGAATCGTCCCTGCTTGCCGGCTGCGGCGGTCTGATCGGCGTCCTCATCGCCTGGACCCTCTCCATCGCCGTCCGCAATTTCACTCCCGTCCCCATGGCGATGCCCGTGACCGCGGTCTTCGCCGGCGTCGGCCTCTCGACGGTAGTCGGCTTGTTCTTCGGCATCTACCCGGCGAGCCGCGCCGCCAAACTCGATCCCATCGAAGCCCTGCGGGTGGAACGATGACCGCCGGAGCAGTAATTTCGGGAGTGACGCTCGCGCTCGACTCCATCCGCGCCCACAAGCTGCGCGCCTTCCTCACTACCCTCGGAGTCATCATCGGCACCAGCACCATCATCGGCGTCGGCTCCATCCTCGCCGGCTTCGATGGAGCCATCACCAACATGCTGCGCAGCATGGGCGGCAACACGCTCATCGTCTTCAAATTCCGCATCGGCCCGCGCGTGGGAGGCCTGAGTCCTGAAGAGCGCACTCGAAAACCGCTGACGCTCGAAAACGCCCGCGCCATCGCCGAACGCTGCCCCTCCGTCGATC
>JADLBD010000244.1 GCA_020847975.1 Bryobacterales bacterium
ACCAACTGATGTGGGAAGGTTTTTCGCAACTTCTACTCATGTGTGAAGGATTCGCACTTCGGAATTCCGATGATGCCGATGATGCCGAATGACATTTGCCCCGAGGCTGTTACGGGTAAAGGGCAGCCCTAGCCGGCCCATCCAGGAATATCTCGCAGCGGTCCGGGATTCGTTCGAAGCTGACATACGGGAAGTGGAGATAGGGGTCTGGCGCGTGACCGAGTTCAAGAAGCTGCTCTAACTTCTAACCTGCGACCCAAGCACCTTTTTTATCGCCACCCCGCTTCCCCACGTAAACTAAGGAAATGGCCAAACTCTACGCCGGCGCCTCCGGCTTCGCCTACGACGCATGGAAGCCAGGCTTCTACCCCGCCGGTCTCCCCTCTAAGAAATTCCTCTCCTACTACGCCACCCGCCTCAACGCCGTCGAAATCAACTACACCTTCCGCCGCCTCCCCAACGCCGCCACGCTCGAAAACTGGGTCCAAGCCACGCCCGAAGGCTTTGTCTTTGTCCTCAAAGCCCACCAGCGCATCACCCATATCCAGCGCCTCAAACTCGCCGAATTCAACGAGATTTTCTTCAAAGTCATCGACCCCCTGCGCGTCGTCAAGCGCCTCGGCCCGGTCCTCTTCCAACTTCCGCCCAACTTCAAGTGCGACGAACCGCTCCTCAGAGCCTTCCTCGAAACCATCCCGCCCGGTCTGCGTTGCGCCTTCGAGTTCCGTCACGCTTCCTGGATGCAGGACCCCATCTACCGCCTCCTGGAACAACACGGCGCCGCCCTCTGCCTCGCCGAAAGTGATCACTTCGCCGCCCCCGAAGTCATCACCGGCGGATTCGTCTACTGCCGCCTGCGCAAGTCCGAATACACCCCCGAAGACCGCGCCGCCATCAAGGACAAAGTCACCCGCCTCGTTGATGACGGCAAAGACGTCTACGTCTTCTTCAAGCACGAGGAAACTCCGGCGGGCGCCCTCTACGCCGAAGAACTCCTCCGTCCCTGACTCAGCGCTCCATCTCGCTCCCCGCCATCAGATAGGCGCCCGTCCCCCAAGTCTGCGAACCCGCCGGCAGTTTCCCGTAATACTCCTTCCCTCTCGGCTCCGTGCCGGCCGAAACCCCAATCACCACTCCCTCGCGAACATACCGCTCATTCACCGCCTTCCACGCCCGTTTCGCCAGCGCCCTCATTGTTAATGACGTGATATGGTTTGCCATTAAGCGCAAATATTTCCGTCAACACGGGATTGTCGTTGCGAGTGACACTAACGTTGCCATCGGCGCGGCGAGTGATCTCGAGCGTCGTCTGTTGGTTGTTCATTTTCCGCTTCGAAATGTCTTCTCGCCACGTGCCTGTAAAGGCGGTCAACGTAGTGGAGAGCGAGGGCTAGGAATCCGCGATCCACAGCTGACGCAGCGCTTGCAGTGCATTCGCCTGATCGCCCAGTCTGAGCATGGATATCGTCGGCGATCGGCGGCATAGAATAAGCTCCAGGGATCTCCGGGGTTGGTATCGCTGGGCAGAGGTTGAAAGCCGGGAACTCCGCCGACGATTGGCGACGTAGACGAGGCGGGTGACTCTTGGGCGTTCTTCAGGCACGAGGAAACTCCGGCGGGCGCCCTCTACGCCGAAGAACTCCTCCGTCCCTGACTCACCGCTCCGTCTCGCTCCCCGCCATCAGATAGGCCCCTGTCCCCCAAGTCTGCGAGCCCGCCGGCAGCTTCCCGTAATACTCCTTCCCTCTCGGCTCCGTGCCCGCCGAAACCCCAATCACCTCCCCTTCCCGAACATACCGCTGATTCACCGCCTTCCACGCCCTTTCCGCCATCGCGCTGTACTTGCTCCCCAACACTCCCAACCGCGCAAGTTTCTCCAACCCATAAACCATCATCGATGTCGCCGACGATTCCGGATAGCTCGAGGGCTCATCCAGCACCGTGTGCCACAACCCATCCGCATCCTGCGTTCGCGCCAGCCCTTCCGCCTGCCGCTTCGCGATCCGCACCAACTCCCCCCACAGCGGATGCCCCGCCTCCATCGCCTCCAGCGTATCCGCCAGCGACATCACCACCCATCCGTTTCCCCGTCCCCACAGCGCCGGCGTGCGTTCTCGGGTCTTCCAATCCCACATGTGATAGAACAAACCGCTCCGTTCATCTTGAAGGTGCTTCGCATACACCACAATCTGCCGCGCGGCATCCGTCACGTACTCCGGCTTGGAAAACTCCTTCCCCGCCCCCGCCAGCAGCGGACATGCCATGTACAGCGTATCCACCCAAAGCTGATGGCTCCCTTGCCAGTGCCCGAGCGCGCCCTCGCTGCTCCGCTCCGCCTCGTTCGTAATGTACTCCACTACACGCCTCACCAGCCCCGCATACTCCGCCTTTGGCCTCGCCTTCTGCAAGAAGAGAATCGCCGTCGCCGGACTCCAGTGCCCGCAATACCCCTCCCGCACGCCGTTCAACAAAACCCGGGGCTCCTGTCCTACATAGGATGCCGTCCAGCGTTCCATATAATCCAGATAGTGTTTATCCCCCGTCTGCTCGTATGTCTTCATCAACCCGATCCACTGCACGCCTTCCCCCCAATTGAACTCGTAAGCCCGCGGGTCCGTCTTCACTAATCGATTCGCCACCGATAGCCACTCGGCCTTGTACCGATCGGCCCCTGAGATGCATAGTGGGATAAGCAAGAACAAGCAGGCAATTCGCATACGCTTCCGGCCTGCACGCCAGTGGCCAAGCAATATCGCCCCAGGCTACCTTTTTCTTCGAGGAGGTTGTGTGTTTTGGCTCAATTGCCTGCGAATCTTCGCCCTTGCCACCCTGACTCTATCCGCTCAACCCCATCGCCTCTTCCTCTGTGGCGCCACATCCAAGGGCTACGTCGTCGGAGCCAAACTCCCGCCCAGCGGCCTCTTCACGCTCACCGCGCAAGACGCCTGGGACCATCTCAGCTACAACCATCCCTTCCTCTCCTCCCTCGATTATGACCGCCGCGACCCGCGCATCCTCTACCTCGCCGCCGGCAACGGCTGCATCCGTTCCAACGACAGCGGCCGCACCTGGCGCATCCTCACCTCCTGGAACGTTACGGAACTCCAGGACGTCGCCGTCGATCCCCATCACCCCGGAACCCTCTTCATCGCCCTCCCCGACGGCATCGCCGCCTCCACTGATGACGGCCGCACCTGGCGGCACACCGACTCCGGCATCTCCCGCAAGTTCACCAAAACCATCCGCGTCGATCGCGCCGCCGAAGGCCGCCTGCTCTCCGGCACGGAGCTTGGCATCTTCCTCACTACCGATAACGCCGCCCACTGGAATCGCGCCGCCGGCTCCCCCGAGATGATCACCAGCATCGAACAATCCCCGCGCCAACCCGCCGAGTGGCTCGCCGCCACGCAATCCTCCGGCCTCTATCGCTCCCTCGACAGCGGTTCTTCCTGGCAACCCGTCCCCGCTATCGCGGCCGGACCCACGCTCTACAAGATCGCCTACGACCCGCGCCAACCGCGCCGCCTCGCCGTGTGCGGCTGGGGCCCCGGCGTCCTCGTCTCTGACGACAACGGCCGCACCTTCAGCCCCCGCAATACTGGCCTACCCTCCACACAGATCTGGAGCGTCGCCTTCGACCCCGATCACCCGGGCCGCCTCTACGCGAGCGTCCACGAGGAAGCCGTCTTCGTCTCAGAAGACGCCGGCCTCCATTGGACACGCCATGGCATGGAGGGCAGCATCATCCAAGGCTTCCTCTTCGTTCCGGAGGCACGGCCATGAACCTGCTCTTCACCGCCCTGCTCCTCCTGGCGCCGGCCTCGGCGCAAACCGCCTTCCCGGAGCGCATCCGCAAGGTCATCGAAACCAACGCCGCGCTCCCCAACGGAAGCTACCAGACCATCGCCGCCAAGCTCTATCTCCACCGCGATGCTCAATGGTGCTCCCGCCGCCTCGAGGAACTCCTCCAATCCCCCAGCGGCGACATGTTCTGGATGTTCCCCGTCACCGCCGTCGCTTATCTCGATCGCGGCCAGCTCACTCCCTCCGCCCGTAACGCCCTACGCCAATCCTGGAAGACCTACATGCCCTACCGCGGCGACACCGAAAACCACTGGCTCATGTATTACGTCTCCCTCTACCTCATGTCCCAGCTTTACCCCAATCAACCCGGCGACACCTGGTACACCGGAAAGTCCTCCAAGGAGAACTTCGCCGAGGCCGAAGAGTACCTCCTCCACTGGATGAAGCTCACCACCACCATCGGCCAGGGTGAATATGACTGCACCCACTACATCGGCGTCTACCTGCTGCCCCTCTCTTACCTTGCTGCCTGGTCCGAGGACCCGAAAATGCGCCTCCGCGCCCAGCGCATGCTCGATTGGATCATCGCCGATTACGCCATCGAAAACCTCGACGGCATCTACATCGGCGCACACGCGCGCACCGACGACACCCAGGTCCTCGAGAAATGGAACGGCGTTTCGAGCGACTTCGGCTGGCTCCTCTTCGGCCTCGGCTATCCGCTCCCCGGCTACAGCTACTACGCCCTCTTCTACTCCGTCGCCTCCGCCTACCAGCCTCCCGATGTCATCCGCCAGATCGCGACGGACCGCTCCCGCCCCTACCTTCACCGCGAATTAAAGCGCACTCGCAACCGCTGGCGCTTCACCGATGTCCGCAACGCCCCTGTCTACAAGACCACCTACATGCACCACGACTATGCCGTCGGCTCCGATCAGGGCGGCATTCTCCAGCCCATCCAGCAACACTCCTGGGACGTCACCTGGGCGCTCGATGATCCGCGCGGCAAGCGCAACACCATCTTCTCGATGCACCCCTATTCCTCTACCTACGAACTCCAGATGTACTTCACCGCCATGCCCGACTTCGTCACTGAGGCCGTCGTCCGCTCAAAGAAATCCTATGATTCCCCCGACAAATTCCTCGGCGGCTCCCCCTTCGAGCAGATCCTTCAGGACCAGGACACCATCATCGCCCTCTATGACATTCCAGCAGGGACCCGTTTCCCTCACGTCAACGGCTTCTTCCCCGACACCCTGACTCACTTCGAGGAGCACCCCTCCGGCTGGATCTTCGCCCAGGGCGGCAACGCCTTCATCGCCTACCGCCCGCTCGCTCCCTATGAATGGAAACCCGTCCCCGGCGGCGGCCGCCGCCTCTTGAGCTCCCACCTCCACAACGGAACCATCCTCCAAGCCGCCTCAGCCTCCGAATTTCCTGATTTCGCAGCCTTCCGCCGCGCTATCCTCGCCCTCCCGCTCCATTTCCAACTCGACCCCGTCCCCACCGTCCGCTTCCGCTCCCTCCGCGGCCATGACCTCCACTTCACCTATGGCCAGCCGCGCGATTTCTCCCAATGGAAACTCTTCGACTCCCCCTACCTCCAATCCGCCCCCGGAGGCCGCCTCCTCACCGTCACCCACGGCAACGGCCACTACACCATCGACCTGCGCCAACTCCTCCCGTAGCCGAGTTGGTTTGCCTGACGGCAAGCTCTCGGCGCCCGGCCTTCAGCTTTCAGCTTTGGCGATCGCCGCACAAAGCCCGAGTTCGGCCGCCGCGCGGAGACGCACGCTGGCCGCACGGATGTCATTGCTTGACTGACCTTCAGAAAGTCACAGGGTGTTCAACCCGGCGAAGCCGGAGGTCCGGCTGAAAGCTGAAAGCCGATTGCCGACGGCTCTCTCCGCCGATCACTGACGGCTCCCTCCGCCTGGCTCGCGCGTCCCCGCCCGCATCGCTTCCACCGCCGCTCGATTGTGCGCCAGCAGCTTTTCCAGGGTGCCGAAACCGCCCCAGTGCAGAATGCGGTCGAAGCCATAGAAGTCCTTGGCTGCCGCCGAGCCTTTCGGCTGCTTGCTCGCGAGCGCCTCGCCTTCCACCAGCACGGCGTTGAGTTCCCGCACCGTGTGGCGGCGCGGCGCGACGCCCGCCGGCGGGTTTATGAGCGCCTCGGCCAGGATGCGCCCGTCGGCGTTGGGCGGCGGTTTCACGCCCGCCAGGTAGCACAGCGTCGGCACCATGTCGATCTGCTCGGCATACTCGAAGCGTTGGCCCTTCCTGATGCCCGGCCCCACAGCCACAAGCGGCATCGCCCATGCGTCGCGGTCGTCGAAGGGGTGCCAGCCGCCGTCGGACTGGCCGTGGTCCGCGCTTACGAACAGGACCGTCTTTTCCCGCAGCCCGAGCTTCTCGAGTTCGGCCACGATGCGTCCAAGGTACTCGTCGGCTTTGAGTGCGTTCTTGCGGTAAGGCGAGCCCTCGGCCCAGATGTTCCCCCGCCACGGTACGGCCGGATTCTTCTCCGAGCGGCACATCTCGCCGCCGCGCCCGGTGTCCTGCAGGTGGATCTTCATGAACGCGGGCCGCGCCTTGCGCAGGAACTCGACAGCCCAGTAGAACACCTCCGCGTCATCCACGGGAGCCTCGTCGGAGCCGTGCAGGAAGCTCAGGTGGAACCCCACGTTCAACCGCCGGTAATCGATGTCGTTGGCCGCGTGGGCGGTGACGCGGTGCGGATAGAAGCTATCCTGCACCCAGCGCTGGTCCGGCCGCAGCAGCAGCGTGCCCGCCAGAATCGCGGGGTTTGGAATCGACGAAGAGTGGTAACGCGCCCACTCGCCGCTCTTGGGGTGCGCCGGAACAATGTTGTACGACTTCTCCCAATAGGCGCCCGCCGCCGCCAGCGCCAGGAAATTCTTCATCCCGATACGCTCGGGCGCCTTGAAGCTGAGCCCGTCGATGAGCAGGATGAAAGCGTGTTCGGCATGCGGCGGCCCCGCCGCCACGGCCAGCCCCACGCACACTTGCAGGATCAATAAAAGAGCGGCCAGTCTCATACGGGATAGTTTCCCTCAAACACCCCTCTCCGGGCTTCGGTCCTTCCGGCGCCATCGATTCGTTCTGCCTGCCGAACCCCGCGTCACCCAGGATCCCGCCGTCCCACCTCCCCGGAGTTGTCTTCCCCTCCGGATACAGCGATTCGAGCGGTCCCCATACCCGGCCCACCTTGTCCGTGAATAAATTCCCAATCAGCAGGTCCGTCACCGTCCCCCGTAATTGCGGATGCACCTGCAACCTGCAATTGGCGCAAAGTTACCGCGTGCCACCACCATCGGGCATCATTCTACGGCGGCGTTTGCGAACCCGTCCAACCCTACCCCGCCCTCGTCCACAACACCTGCACCACCACATCGTCCCCGCCCACCTTCGTCGGCGTCGAGCGCAGCCTCAGTTCATCCCCATCCACCGAGAAGTACCGCACCTGGTCCATCCCCACCCAGTTCGGGAACAGACTGAACTCCACATGATGCGTCACCTTGTCCCCGTCCACCGTGTAGCGCCCGCCATAGGAAATGTAGGTCTCCGCCGCGTGCGACTTCTCCTCCTTCGTCCCCATCAGCGGATCCTGAGCCGCGAAATTGGCCCGCCCCGGCTTCATCAGCGTCAAGCACATGTACCCGTCCACCGAATACATCAGGTACCCCACCACATCCGGACCCCAGAACTTCCGCGCCACCCCGCTTGGGTCCACCGTGAAGTAATCCGTCAGTCGCCACGTGCCAACAAGTTCGCTCCTCATACCACTCCTTCGGCTCTCACTCCATGGACGGCCTCACCTTGTCCTTGGCATAACACACGCTGTTCAATGGACACTCGCCGCATTTCGGCTTCCGCGCCACGCAGATGTTCCGCCCGAAATGAATCAGTTGGTGCGAGAACAGAATCCACCGCTGCCGCGGAATCGTCTTCATCAGATCCTGCTCAATCTTCACAGGGTCCTGGTTCTTCGTCAGGTCCAACCGGTTCGCAATGCGCTGCACGTGCGTATCCACCACCACCCCTGACTCGATCCCGTACGCCGTGCCCAGCACCACATTCGCCGTCTTGCGCGCCGCTCCCGGTATCGTCAGCATCTCTTCCATTGTGTGCGGAATTTCGCCATGAAAGTCATTCATCACTTTCCGCGCCGCCCCGATCACCGACTTCGCCTTGTTGTTGAAGAACCCCGTGGACCGGATATCGTTCGCCAGTTCCTCCTGGCTCACCGCCGCGAAATCCGCTATCTCCGGGTACTTCGCGAACAATCCCGGGGTCACTTTGTTCACCCGCTCATCCGTGCACTGCGCCGAAAGAATCGTCGCCACCAGCAGTTGCCAGGCATTGTGATGATGCAGCGCGCACGTCGCATTCGGGTAGAGTTTGTCCAACTCCGCGAGGATCCGCTCGACACGCGCCTTGCGCTCCCCGGCCGTCTTCGGCTTCACAATTGGATTGGTCTTGGCCGTTCGCAAGCCCTTAAAATAGCACAGTGCGCGCTACGCTCCTCATTCTTCCCGCCGCCCTCCTCGCCTTCGCCGGAGCCCTTGCCGCGCCCTTCTATCTCGACGATTTCGCCCTCCTCGTCGACCCCATCGTCACCTCGCCCGATGGCTGGCTCCATGCCTGGGCCATCACCCAAACCCGCCCCCTCACCTGGTTCACCTTCTGGGCCAATTACCAACTCGGCGGCGCCAATCCCACCGGCTACCACCTCGTCAATCTTCTCCTCCACCTCGCTTGCGTCTGGCTCGTAGCCGTCACCCTGCGCCGCCTCATCCCTGCCTCCGCCGTCTGGATCGCCGCCGCGCTCTTCGCCCTTCATCCCATCCAAACAGAAGCTGTCATTTATGTTTTCGCTCGCGCCACCCTCCTCATGGCCTTCTTCTGCCTCCTCTCCCTCCGCGAATGGACCCTCGGCCGTCACTGGCGCGCCGCCGCGTGGTTCCTCCCCGCCCTCCTTGCCAAGGAAGAATGCGCCGCCTTCCCCCTCTTTCTCCTCCTGCTCCACTTCTCCATCTCCCGCAACCGCAAGGAACTCGCCCCTATCGGCCTCATGTTCGCCATGTCCTTCGCCGCCGGTGTCCGCGTCCTCTTCGCCACTGCCGTCACCGCCGGTTCCGGAGCCGGAGCCCAATCCGGCATCTCCCCTCTCTCCTACTTCCTCGCCCAAGGCATTGCGCTCTGGCGCTACCTCCGCCTCCTCGTCATTCCGTACGGCTTCACCATCGAATCCCCCCTTCATCCCTCCCTTCTTGCCGGGGTCTGCGGCTGGCTCGCCATCGCCGCGCTTGCCCTGCTCGCCCTCCGCCGCTTCGCCCGCGCCCGGGAAGGCTTCTGGGGGCTCTCCGCGCTCGTCCTCATCGCCCCCAGTTCCACCATCTTTCCCGCAGCCGACCTCGCCGCCGACCGCCGCCTCTACCTCCCCATGCTCGCCCTCGCCGCCCTCGCCGCGCTGCTCCTCCACTCCCGCCCCAAGTGGCTTCCCCTCACCGTCGTTGCCGTCCTGTCCCTCGCCAGCCTCCGCCAGACCCTGCTCTGGCAAGACAGCGCATCCCTCTGGCGCGAAGCCGTCCGCCTCAACCCTGACAAGATCCGCCCACGCATCCAACTTGCCCGGCAGTTGCCGCCTCCCACCGCCCTCGCGGTCCTCCAGGAAGCCCTCACCCTCGCCCCCAACGACCCCGGCATCGCCTCCGAAATGGGAAAAGTCTACCTCGAATCCGGCGACCCCCAGCGCGCCCTCGCCGCCTTCGGCCGCGCTCTCGCCCTCTCCCCTAACGACCCCGCCGCCGTCAACAATCGCGGCGTCGCCCTGCTCCGCCTCGGCCAGCGTCCAGCCGCCGAAGCCGACTTCCGGCGCGCCCTCCAGATCGACCCCTGCCTCTTCGATGCCCTTGTCAATCTCCGCGCCCTCGGCCTCGCTGCCTCCCCCCCGCCCGATTGCCGCTATACTCCTCAACAGAGGGGCGCACTGCGATGATCTACACGCTGCGATGCCAGATGATTGTTCCGGTCTCGATGCTCGATTCCTTCGAGGTCTTCGAGAACCCGCGCAATCTTGTCCGAATCACGCCCCCATGGCTCGACTTCCGCATCCTCACCCCCGAACCCCTCGCCATGGCTCTCAATGCCCGCTTCGACTACGCGTTCCGCTGGCGCAGCCTTCCCCTCCGCTGGTCCACGCGCATCACCGAATACGAGCCGCCCTTCTTCTTTGTCGCTGACATGGTGAAAGGTCCCTACGCCATGTGGCATCACAAGCATACCTTCCACCCCATGGAAGAAGGCACCCTCATCACCGAGGAGGTGGACTACGCCCTTCCGCTCGGCTGGCTCGGCCGCGCCGTCCACAAACTCTCCATTGCCCGCCAACTCAAGGACATCTTCCGCTACCGCCAGATGTCCCTCAATGAGATCCTTTGCGGCGGCAAGGCCCACTGGACCGATCCCGTGATTACGGAGAAACCACCTGAAAATCCGCCTTCAGAAACTGCCAGTCCGGAAACTCATACGCGCGCAGTTTAGTCACTGCCTCCGCCTTCACATCCTTGCTCTCGAAAGCTCCCAGCGGGGGAACCTTCACCGTAAATGTGCTGATCGGATCCGAATCGGGAGCCGCCGTCGTCGGCCTCAAATTCACCGCCAGCTTCAACTCCGGCAGTTCCGCCGTCGAGTGGTTGATCACGATGAGATGCACTTCCAGTTTCCGGTTCGCGTTCTCCACCACCCGCAGCCCCGCGATCTCCAGGTACTTGGCAAACGGCGATACCTGCTTCGCCGCATCCGCCGCAACGGGAGCCGCTTTCCCGGCGTCCGGCTTGCTCGTGCCCGGACGCAGAAAACTGATCCCCGCGTAGCCCGCCCCAATCAACACCACCGCCACAACCAACACCATGACCCAACCCGGCATACCCGCCTTCGGCGGCGGAATGATGTATGTCTCCTGCTGCGGAGCCGGAGCGCTCGTGTCCACCACCCATTGCGATGTCTGGGTTGTCAGGGGTGGAGGGGGCGGAGGAGCGGCCGCCGGCTGCTGTTGCGTATAGGACGGCGCCGGACCCGCCTGCCTCAACGGCTCATACGTTACCGGGGGCGAGGGTGGCGGCGGAGCGTACGCCGGAGTTGGAGGCGCGTACGCCGGAGCGGGAGGAGTATATACCGGAGCGGGAGGCGCCGGCGCATGGATTGGCGGAGCGGCTTGCTGCGTCCCCGTCTGGCCCATCGCCTTCGCGCATCGCGGACAATCTGTCTCTGAGGGCGGCACCTCAGCTCCACACTTTGGGCAAATCCACGTGAACATGTGCTTGCTACCATCTTGACACATGCGATTTTTGCGCAAAGCTCCCCTCACTCCGCACCGCCTCGGTATCCTCTCCGGAGCCTTCCATCCCCCCACCCGCGCCCACCTCGCCCTCGCACAATCCGCCCTCGATTCGTTTCAAACGGAAGAGGTGCTTTTTGTTATGCCCGAAACCTTTCCCCACAAGTTCTACGAGCAGGTCACCCTCCAGCAGCGCCTTGAAATGCTCGCCGCCGCCGCCGCGCACGAATCCCGATTCTCCATCGCTGTCGCCGAAGGCGGCCTCTTCCTCGAAATCGCCCGTGAATGCCGCACCTTCTACGGAAAAGACGCCCGCCTCCGATTTCTCTGCGGGCGCGACACCGCCGAGCGCATCCTCCACTGGGACTACACTGACCACCCGCCGATCGGAGCCCAACTCGAAGAGTTCGAACTCCTCGTCGCTCCGCGGCAAGGCCCCTTCTCCCCGCCCCTCCACCTCGCCGCCGCTATCCACCATCTCCCCGTGGATGACGCCTTCGATGAGGTCTCTTCCACCGAAGTCCGGCAGCGTATCGCCGCCGGAGCCGATTGGGCCCACCTCGTCCCACCCGCGATCCTCTCCCTCGTCGCCGAATGGTACCCCGGACCACCGTAACCCAAGGCCTAATTCATTCGGCACTTTGCCTCTGGAGAACGCGTCTGGCTGCCGTGATCCAGATTGCGCCTGCCCTGAACCCGCCACAGTTCCTCTACGATGCGCCGTTACACGGGGTGAGCCGAAAAGTCCAGATGTCGTTCGACGCTGAGACGGCGGGTTCACGGATTCTAGGCGGAAACTGCCAGGGCGTTGGTGATGCCGTTCCTCACAGCGCCGGGAAAAGCGCAACCGCGGAGACCAGCGCAGCGTATTAGCATGAGGGACAGGACGAATTCATGCGAACCGGAATCCGTTGTTTGACGGTCTTCACCCTCAGCGGACTGCTTGCTGCTGCTCCGATACCGGTCGTCAAGCGGCTGAACGGCAGCACGATTTCGCCGAAGGAAATTGATGAATCAGTATTGCGCCTGATGCGCGCAGCCGAAGTGACCGGGGTCGGAATCACGATCTTCAACAACGGAAGGGTCGCCTACTCGAAGACATACGGACTGCGTGATGTCGAGAAGCAACTGCCCTTGACCGACGAGTCCGTCATGGGTGGCGCTTCTTCAAGCAAAGCGGCATTCACATATCTCGTGATGCAACTCGTTGCGGAGGGAAGTCTAGATCTCGACAAACCGGTGCAAGAATACCTGCCCAAGCCGCTCCCTGAGTATCCAGGCTATCGGGATCTGATTGACGACCTTCGATACAAGAGAATCACGGGACGGATGTTGCTGAGCCACACCAGCGGCTTCCCGAACCTTCGTTGGCTCAATCCCGACCGCAAGCTGAATATCAATTTCGAGCCGGGATCGAGATACGCGTACTCGGGCGAGGGTATCCAGCTCTTACAGCTTATTGTGGAGATCGTCGCCGCCAAGCCATTGCAGGATCTGATGCAAGAACGCGTGTTTGGTCCTTTGGGCATGTCGCGCACGAGCATGATTACGGAGCAGCGGTTCGAGGACAATTACGCGAACGGCTACGACGAGTGGGGACGCTCCCTCGGGCATCAGCAACGGAAGACCTCCGCCGCGGCAGTTCGATGCAGATGACTTTGCGCGACTTCACACGATTCATGCAGACGATGATTGGCAGAGAAGGGTTACCGAAGTCCGCCAGGGAGTCGATGCTGAGACCGCAGATCCAGATCTTCTCCAGGCGTCAGTTTCCGACGCTCGAAACATCTGCCACCGAAGAGAACAAGGCCATCCGCCTGAGCTACGGACTCGGATGGGGCCTGTTCTGGACGCCGTACGGCAAAGCGTTTTTCAAAGAGGGGCACGACGAAGGCTTCCGCCACTACACGGTCATGTTCGACAAGCCGAAGGACGGCATCGTCATCATGACGAACAGCTCCAATGGAGAAGGTATCTTCAAGGACCTCCTCGAGTCTTTGCTCGGAAACACTTTTGCCCCGATCGACTGGGAGGGTTTCACGCCTTACGATAAACTGCCACCCCGCAAGCCCTTGCCTAAGCACAGTGAAGTCGAACTGGCTCCGGAGTTGCTTGACCGGCTGGCGGGCCGGTACGCACTTCCGGGCGTGGTCCTGAAGATCACGCGTCAGGAGGGACATCTGCTTCTTCAGGAGAACCAGGAAGCACCGGGTCAACTATTTCCCGAAGCGGCGCTTCGTTTCTTCAGCAAGACCTCCGACGATGTGGTCACCTTTGAGCTTGACGGCAACGGCAAAACGACGCGATTGGTCCTCCATACGGGAGGCCGAAGTATCCCAGTCAACCGGATCGAATGACATCCGAAAGCCGCCGAGTGTACCCGCGATCCTCCCCATTTCCGGCGCAGGCGCCAAGAGAACCTCGCACTGACCGCTACTTCGGTTAGCGGGGCACTTCCGGCTCGATACCCATTCGGTCATTGACGGCGTCGCGGAACTTCTGCTTGCATCCGAGGTAGCGCTCGGTGGTCTGGATGGAGACGTGCCCAAGCAAGAATTGGATCTGATCCAGTTCGCCGCGGCCAAGTGGCAGAGCCTCGGCATAGCGCCGAAGATCGTGCGGGGCGAGCTTCTCAATGCCTGCACGCGGCGCGCCCTCGCGGACGACCTCCCACAGGACCTTCGGAGTCATCCCGTGGCCCCAGACTTTACCGGCCTTGTTGATCGATCGAAAGAGCGTGCCTTCGGTGATGCCGCTGGCCTCCTTCCATGAGTCGACCGCCACCTTGACCCACGCTGGAATGGGAATGGTACGAATGTGTCCAGCCTTGCCCAGGAGGTCGGCGATGTGCTCCTCTCGCAATTGGATCGCATCGACGCGGAGAGCCAGCAACTCGCCGCGGCGAAGTCCACATCCGATCAGCATGGCGAGGATTGCGTAGTTCCTCTTGCCACGTAGTGAATTGATCGCAGCGACTGCCAGCAGCCGCTTGCCCTGCTCTGCCGTGAGCCAGTTCCCGACACGGATTCCGATCCGGCGGACTCCTTTGACGCGTCAGATTCCGGCTGCCAATTCTGGACAGAGCAGTCCGGAGTCGGCGGCCTCGTACGCGACCCGCCGAACGGCGGCCAGGCGCAGATTGATCGTTGTCGGCGCGTACTGTTTCTGTTCGAGATAGATTCGGTATCGGAGGACCACGGTGCGATTAAATGCGAGGCGCGGCTCGGAACAGTACCAGTCGACGAAATCGCTTATGGCGTGGTCATAGGACCGTTGGCCGCTCTTGGATGTAAGGCTGTTGAGAACGGCTGCCTTCGACTGTTCGAGATCGGGAAGGGCCAGGACCCGCTTCGGCGTGCGCTTCTTCTTCCGCTGTTTTGACATCGACGACGGCCTCTTTGACCGTCAATCTCGATGCCGCCACAGTCGCGTGGACCATGAAAGCGTAGAATGAAATGAGGAGACCAGCCATGGAGGTCACGCTGCCAGCCGATTTGAGAAAGCAGGTCGAGCAAGAACTCGCCAGCGGCCGGTATCATAGCCGCGATGAATTGATCGAACAGGCTGTCAGGCACTTTCTGGACGAGCGCCAACGTGGCCAACGGCGGCTGGATGCGCTCCGCAGAATCGGCCAGGCCGTGGATCAGGCCGGCCTGTACGAGCGAGTGCGGCTTCCCGGCCAGCAATGACGGGCGCCCCGCTCGTCCTCCTGGACGCCTGCGTCCTCGCCAACTTCTCCCTCTGCGACACCCTACTTCGTCTCGCTGAGCCGCCGCGCCTTTACGAGCCGAAGTGGTCGGAGGAGGTCATTCGTGAGACAATCCGTACGCTGGAGTCGAAGCTCGGGTGGCCGAGTTCTCTCACGGGCTACCTCGAGGCTGAACTGCAGGCCCACTTCGGCGAGGCATGGATCACCGGCTA
This sequence comes from Bryobacterales bacterium, assembly GCA_020847975.1. Classification (GTDB taxonomy): domain Bacteria; phylum Acidobacteriota; class Terriglobia; order Bryobacterales; family Bryobacteraceae; genus CADEFT01. The sequence continues at coordinate 15,089 of JADLBD010000244.1, forward strand.
CGAACCGCTAATTCCGCGGATGGCCAACGATGAAAAAGACCGTCATGTATTGGCGGCCGCGGTCCACGGTGAAGCGCCGATAATCGTGACTTTCAACCTTCGCCACTTCAGGAGTGAGCACCTCAAGCCGTGGGGCATTCGTGCGCTGCACCCACAGTCCTTTCTGATCGAGATCTTCCGCCAGGAAGAATCGGCGGTAATGGTGAAACTGGAGCAACAGGCCGCCGATCGCCACCGTACCTTACAGCAACTTCTCGATATTCTGAGCGCGACTGTACCCGAGTTCGTGGCGATCATTTTGGCTGCAATCTCAAGAAAGTAAAGCTGATTCCACTCAGACCCCCGGATTCCTCCAGTGTAGTCGCCCAGCGTAGAGAAGTCCGCCCGCCTCCCTTCTACCCCGCCAACTCCGGAACATGCTTCCTCAACACCGCCTCCGGCAACTCCACCCCCAACCCCGGCTTCCGCGGCGGCAGATAATACCCGCTCTCGAATGGAGCCGTCAGCCGCTCCATCATCTCATTGCCCGGCTCCCCCGTCCCGAAGCTCTCCGCCATCAGGCAATTCGCATGTGACGCCACCAGGTGAATCGCGAACATGCTCCCTCCACGATGCGGCAACAGCGGCACTCCCTGCCCCGCCGCCATCGTCGCCGCCTTGCGGATCGTGCTCAACCCTCCGCCCCACGTCAAATCCGGCTGCAAAATGTGCGACGAACGGTTCCGCAAAATCTCCGCGAACCCGTAATGCGTGAACTCATGCTCCCCGCACGCAATCCGCGGCCCTCGCACTTCCCGGCACAGCCGCTGGTACCCCGGAACATCGTCCGGCAGCAAAGGCTCCTCGATAAAGTACAGGTTCAAATGCGCCGCCCTCTTCGCGAACTCGAGCGTGTGCTCCACGTTCCACCGGCACAGGCAATCGAGCATCAGCTTCGCGTCCGCGCCCACTATGCTCCGCGCCTTCTCGAGCGCCGCAATCAACCGCAGCATGCTCTCTTTGTCCGTTCCGCCGCCCGCTTCGAACATCCCCATCTTGAATGCCCGGAACCCCAGCTTCACCGCCCGCTCGAAATCCGATCCGGTGTAATACGCCGGGATCTTCTCCTTCACCGCCCCGCCGAGCAACCGCCACACCGGCACTCCCGCATGCTGCCCCGCAATGTCCCACAACGCCAGGTCAATCCCGCTGATCGCCATCACCGGCAGCCCGCGCCGCCCATAAAAGCTCGTCGAGGCGAACATCTGCTCCCACAGCAATTCCACGTTCAGCGCATTCGCCCCCAGCAACAGATCCTGCAGATGGTGCTCGATGATGTGGATCGCCGCTGTCCCCCCGCCGCCCATCCCGTACCCCGTCAACCCCTGGTCCGTCTTGATCTGCACC
>JADLBD010000245.1 GCA_020847975.1 Bryobacterales bacterium
CCCCCAATCTCTGGTACCTCGAAGACACCAACGGCGACGGCAAAGCCGACATCAAGAAAGCCATCCTCACCGGCTTCGCCTTCACCAACCCCCAACACACCGTCAACTCCCCCACCTACGGCCTCGACAACTGGATCTACCTCGCCCATGAAGGCTTCGCCAGCGCCGTCGTATTCGCCAAAAAGTTCGGCGACATGGGCTCCGATATCCGCTTCGTCGACCGCCCCGGCGCGCCTTCCGTCAAGAACGAACGCCGCAACGTCCGCTTCCGTCCCGACAGCAATCAACTCGAAACCACCTCCAGCACCTCCCAGTTCGGCATCAGCTTCGACGACTATGGGCATCTCCTCACCGTGAACAACTCGAACCACGCCCGCGAAGAAGTCCTCGCCGCCCGCTACCTTACCCGCAACCCCGACCTCCTTGCCGGCTCCACCATGCAGGACGTCTCCGACCACGGCGCCGCCGCTCAGGTCTTCTCCATCGTCAAGAACCCGCGCTTCGAACTCCTCAGCGGAGCCGGCATCTTCACCTCCGCCTGCGGCATCACCTGGTTCCACGGCGGCACCTTCGTTGCCGAGCCTGTCCACGGCATCGTCCACCGCGACAACTGGATTCCCAACGGGGCCACCTATACCGCCAAACGCGCCCGCGAAAACGTCGAGTTCCTCGCCTCCACCGACAACTGGTTCCGCCCCGTCAACTTCTACATCGGCCCCGATGACGCCCTCTACCTCGTCGATTACTACCGCAAAGTGATCGAGCACCCCGAATGGACCTCCCGCGAAGTCTACGAATCGAAAGACATCTATGACGGCAAGGACCTCGGCCGCATCTACCGCCTCACACAGACCGGCGCGCCTTCCCAGCCTTTCCCCCGCCTCCGCCTCAGCCAGGCCTCCGACGAGGAACTCGTGCGCGACCTCGAAAAGCCCAACATCTGGTGGCGCCGCACCGCCCAGCGCCTCCTTGTCGACCGCAAAAGCGAAAAAGCCGTCGAGCCTTTGAAACAACTCGCCCTCCACGGATCCTCTCCCCTCGGCCGCCTCCACGCCCTCTGGACCCTCGACGGCCTGGGCAAACTCGACCCCTCCTTAATCGAAAAGGCGCTCGCCGACGCCGAACCCGGAGTCCGCGAAAACGCCATCATCCTCGCCGAAATGCGGCTCCCGGACCCCACACTCGCCGATGCCCTCCTCAAAATGGAGCAGGACGCCAACCCGCGCGTCCGTTTCCAGTTGCTCGCCACCCTCGGCTCCGTCCATACCCCCGCCGCGGCCAAAGTCCGCCACCATCTGCTCGAACGCGATATGGAGGATCGCTGGGTGCAGTTGGCCGCCTTGAGCGCCTCCTCCGAGGAAGCTCTCCCCTCTCTCGAAGCGGCCATCCCCGCCATGGGCACTAAAACGAACGCACGCGCCAACTACTTCCGCCAGTTGGGCTCCATCCTCGGCGCCAGAGGAAAAGCCGCCGAACTATCCAGAGTTCTCCACGCGGCCGAGTCCGGCAACGCGTGGTGGCGCGGCCCCGTCCTCGACGGTCTCGCCGCCGGTCTCCACTCCCGCCACGGAAAACTCCAGCCTCAACCCGCCCTCCTGAAACTCTACGCGGACAACTCGAGCGAAGTCCAAACCGCCGCCCTGCGCCTGCTCGCCATCTCCGGTCTTCCTCCCGGCAGCGATGCCCTCCTCAAGCAATCCGCCACCCTCGCCGCCGACCCCAAACAACCCGGCCCCCGCCGCGCCGCCGCCATCCGGCTCCTCGCCCTGGCGCAAACCGCCCAACCCGCCGCCTTCTACCGCAAATTCGTCGAACCGAGCGAACCCGAAGAGGTCCAGGAAGCCGCCGTGCAGGCCCTGGGCAAGGAGAAAGGAACCGAAGACGCAAAGTTCCTCCTCTCCCGCTGGCGCAACATGACCCCTGCCATCCGCTCGGAAGCCGGCGACGCTTTGATGTCCTCCCCCGAGCGCTTCCAATTGCTGTTGAACGCCATAGACCAAGGCGAAGTGCAGCCCTGGTCCCTCCCCCTGCGCCAGCGCGTGCGCATGCAAATGAACACCGATCCCGCCCTCCGCGAGCGCGCCCGCACTCTCCTCGCCGTCAAGGCCGGCAACCGCGAGGAAGTCCTCAAGCGCTATCAGGCTGTCCTCGACAAGCGCACAGGCGATCCCGCCCAGGGCCGCGTCGCCTTCGAAAAGGTCTGCTCGAAATGCCACCGCCTCAACGGCGTCGGAGCCGAGGTCGGCCCCGACCTCGCCACCGTCCGCAACCGTACCCCGGACGCGCTCCTCACCGACATCCTCATCCCCAGCCGCTCCATCGCCCAGATGTACGAAGCCTACGTCGTCGATACCGTCTCCGGCGGCACCCTCGAAGGCGTCATCGGCGAGCAGACCTCCACCACCATCACCCTCGTCCACGAGCAGGGCAAGAAGGATGTCATCCCCCGCTCCGAAATCCGCCAGATGTTCGTGTCCAACCTATCGGCAATGCCCGAAGACCTGGACAAGGAAGTCCCGCCCGAACAACTCGCCGACCTGATCGCCTATCTCAAGAAGGGCAATTAAGCACGGCGTCATAAGCCGCGGCGCGCGCACTTGCGCGCCGGGGGCACGGCGCCCGCTCATGCGCGAGCGCCGTCGTAACATATGAATCACACACCCCCGGCGGCGCTCTTTTGCCGGACCGCCGCAACCTCGCTCATGCCCAACGCCGATGCTACACCCTCCCCGTAGGCCGCATCGGCCCTCGAGCAGTTCAGTATGTGCCGCGCCTTCACTTCCTTCGGCGCATCGCCCATCGCGCGAGCCGTGTTCTCGAAGAGCGCTTTCCGCTGCTCCGGCTTCATCAGCCGGAAGAGCAGGCCGGGCTGCGAATAGTAGTCATCATCTTCGCGGTGGTTCCAATGGTCCGCCGCGCCTTCCACGCTGAGCGGCGGCTCGAGAAACTCCGCCTGCTGACGCCACTCGCCGTAGCTGTTCGGCTCGTATCCCAGCGTGCCGCCGCTGTTGCCGTCCACGCGCATCACGCCGTCCCGATGGTAGCTGTGGAACGGGCAGCGCGGCGCGTTCACGGGAATGCTCATGTGGTTCACGCCAAGCCGGTACCGCTCCGCGTCGCCATAGGAGAACAACCGTCCCTGCAGCATCCTGTCCGGCGAGAAGCCGATTCCCGGGACGATGTTCGCCGGGTTGAACGCCGCCTGCTCCACCTCCGCAAAGTAGTTCTCGGGATTCCGATTCAGTTCCATCACGCCCACCTCAATCAGCGGATAGTCTTTGTGGAACCACACCTTTGTCAGATCGAAGGGATTGTAGGGGCAAGTCGCCGCTTCCTTTTCCGGCATGATCTGAACCTTCATCGTCCAGCGCGGAAATTCGCCGCGCTCGATGGCTTCGTACAGATCGCGCCCGTGACTCTCCCTGTCCTTGCCGATGACGGCCTCCGCTTCGGCGTCGGTCAGGTTCCTGATCCCCTGCTGCGTTTCCAGATGGAACTTCACCCAATAACGCTCATTGTTCGCGTTGATGAAGCTGAACGTGTGGCTCCCGAATCCGTGCATGTGGCGGTACGAGTACGGAATGCCGCGCTCGCTCATGGTGATCGTGATCTGGTGCAGCGCCTCCGGCAGCGAAGTCCAGAAGTCCCAGTTGTTGCGCGCGCTGCGAAGGTTGGTGCGCGGGTCGCGTTTTACCGCATGGTTCAGGTCCGGAAACTTGAGCGGGTCGCGCAGAAAAAAGACCGGCGTGTTGTTGCCCACCAGGTCCCAGTTGCCCTGTTCCGTATAAAACTTCATGGCGAAGCCGCGGATGTCGCGCTCCGCATCCGCGGCGCCGCGTTCGCCCGCCACCGTCGAGAAACGGACGAACAGGTCCGTCTTCCTGCCGGCTTCCGAGAAGATCTTTGCCTTGGTGTACCTGCTGATGTCGTTGGTTACAGTGAACGTCCCGTAGGCGCCGGAACCCTTTGCGTGCATCCGCCGTTCGGGGATCACCTCGCGGTCGAAGTGGGCAAGCTTTTCCAGAAACCAGACGTCCTGAAGCAGGGCCGGACCGCGAGGGCCGGCGGTCATGATGTTCTGGTTGTCGGCCACCGGGGCCCCGCCCGCTGTGGTTAGTTTTTTCTCATTCATAAGATTCCTCCTGAATCTGGGCTCACTGATGGGCGTGTATCGCCTGCTTCATCCCCCGATCGCTTGGGAACCGCGCTTACGGCTCCCCGTATCGGACGGACTAACGCATTGGGAACACAGTCCTCGGAATTGGATCGAATAGTCCTCGATCTGAAACCCGGTTTCCTTGCCTGGCAGGGCCAGCCTGTCCAGGGCCGCGTCATCCAAGTCCTCCATGCGCCCGCATTGCAGGCACAAGAGATGATGGTGGCGGCTGGTTCGGCTCTCGTAGCGTGCCACCGTGCCGGGATGGCAGACTTTCCGGATCACACGGAGGCGCGTGAAGGTTTCCAGAATCCTGTAAACCGTGGTGCGAGAGATGTCCGGCATGGTGCGGCGCACATCCTCCCAGATCTCATCCACGGTCGGGTGGGTAGGCCGCACAGACAATGCCTCGAGAACCACCCGCCGCTGTGATGTCAGCGGCAGCGAGTGCTCGCGGCAGATCTTTTCGATCTCAGCTCCGAACCGAGTAGCGTCACCTTCGCCCATTTTTGCAATTGTATTGCAAATGCAATTTCATGTCAAGAAATCTGCTCGCCAGAAATCTGCTCGCCTCCCATCCAACCCGTTTCCCGCCCTGCGTTCCAAACCGGCCGTCCAACACGCTATGGCCTCGCCTGCCTGCTCCTGCTTGCCCCGCCCACCCTGCCCCACGAAATGCTTACCGCCCACAACGCCATCCGCACCCGCCTTCACCTTCCGCCTCTCGCCTGGTCCAATCGCCTCGCCTCTTTTGCCCAGCAGTGGGCCAACACCCTCCTCGCCCGCAAGCGCTTCGCGCGCCATCTTCACAACCCCTACGGCGAAAATCTCTTCGAAATCACCGGAGCACGCCTCTCTCCCACGGCCGTCATCCAGGATTGGTCTTCCGAGTCCCGCGTCCACCGCCACCGTTCCAATACCCGCGACTCCGTCTGCGGCCACTACACCCAAATCATATGGCTTACCACCACCGAGGCCGGTTGCGCCTTCGCCCAGAAGCCCACACCCGGATCTGGGTCTGCAACTACAATCTTCCCGGCAATATCACCGGCCGGCACCCATATTGAAAATTGACTGTCCCGCCGTCACCTTCGTCCTCGACGGTAGAGTGGGGTGTTCGGGGTGGTCATGTCCCTTTCCCACCTCCGATCCGGCCCGCATTGAAATTCAGCTATCCATCTCACGTGGACTGGTTGGTGCTTTGTTGGCTCCTCAGAAACTGCGGGTCTCAGCCGAAACGGGTTGCGTACCACAACGTGCTTCCTTCTCATCAAGCTGAGGACGAGAGCCTCTGTGTTGCGGTCGCAAACCGTGTCAAGTGTTATAGCTGGGAACGTCATTGTGTGCCTCCAGAAACAAGAATGGCCGAGGAGTTTTTCCTCGGCCTTCACTTACAATTGTATCAAGCAGGTCAAGTAACTCTTGTTAGCACGCGTCCGCACACGTATCCGCTGTGACAAGTCCAAGTCCAGAACTCAGAATCACGCAACAGGCCATTGCCCGATGGGCTTTCGTTTCGGACTCTTTCGGACTCATCTGAGCGGCTCCTGAAGAGAGGAACCCTGCTCTAACGGCCCAACCCAAACAAAATACACAGCCGTGTCCCTTTTCCACTTCCATGTAGTGTATTTCTTCCGAATTCCATAACCCCGGCCCTACCTGTTATCACATCTTCTAGCAAACAAATCACTTATCTCAACGTAACCGATTTCGATAAGCTGGCATCAAACGTGCTATAGTCATCCCCAAAGGGGGTTGTGTATCTGCGCTCTCGCAGACACTCGCTTTCTCCCCCTTGGAGACGGTCGGAGCCGGCCTTGAAGGAACTGAAAGTCCAATTGGCCAATGCGCTGCTCGTGGTCCTCACCGTGGCAGCCATCATTGCCGCTGGCATTAACTTCCAGCAGCAGTCCAGGTATCGTCTGCCCGACGACGGCGTCTCCTGGTCCGATCGCCTTGCCGGTAACCGTAAGGTTGTCGAGGCGGTTATCATCACCGACGACGGCCCCGGCAAGCGCGCCGGCCTGAAAGCCGGCGACTACGTCCTCTCCATCAATGGCGCCACCATCGAAAGCGCCATCGCCGTGCCGCAAGTCCTCGCCCGCCTCGGAGCCTGGAGCAAAGCCGAATACCTCATCGAACGCCGCGGTGTCCAGGTTAAGGTCAACGTCTACGTCGGGGAAGGCGTCCCCGAAACCGCCGTCTATTACCAGTACGTCGTCGGCGCCGCCTACCTCTTCATCGGCCTGTTCGTCTACCTCCGCCGCGGCAATGCGTCCAAGGCGCGCCACTTTTACGCCCTGTGTCTTACCTCGTTCGTCCTCTCCACCTTCCATTACACGGGAAAACTCAATAATTTCGACAAGATTATCTACTGGGGCAACCTCTGGGCCGGCCTCTTCGCCCCCACCATCTTCCTCCACTTCTGCCTCAGCTTCCCCGAACCGCGGCCGTGGCTGAAGCGCAGCCGCGTTCTTCTGCTCTACCTCCCGGCGTCCCTTATCATGGGCCTCTTCCTGCTGGTCGGATCCGGCTCCCTGCGCATGCAGGTTTCCATGCCGGACCTCCGCTGGCTGCTCGACCGCATCTGGCTGTTCGCCTATGGCTTCCTCTACCTGCTCGGCGCCCTGGCCCTCCACCTCGAATACGGCCGCACCGAAGACACCATGGTGCGCCAGCAGTTGAAATGGCTCCGCAACGGCGTCATCTTCGGCATCCTTCCCTTTACCGTCTTCTACATGCTGCCCTATGCCGTCGGCGTCATCCCCGGTCCGTGGATGAAAATGGCCGTCCTCTCGCTCCCCCTCATCCCGCTCACCTGGGCCTACGCCATCATCCGCTACCGCCTGATGGATGTCGACGTCATCTTCCAACAGGGCTACGCCTACACGCTCGCCACCCTCTCGGTCATCGGCCTGTTCTACATGATGACCCTCTCCTTCAACCGTTACGATGATCTGACCCCCTCGGCTGTGGTCGTCATGATTCTCATCGCCACCTTCGCCTTCCAGCCCATTCGCAACTGGTCCCAGGAGTTGATGGATCGCTACCTCTTCTACAAAGACCGCTACGATTACCGCCGCAGCCTCACGGAATTCGCCCGCGAGTTGAACTCGGAAACCGATCTTGACCACCTCCTCGACTCCGTCATCGATCGCCTGAAACGAACCCTCGGGATCAAGCATGTCGCCGTCTTCCTCCGCCGCGCCAACGAAGACGGCTTTACGCTCACCAAGAGCACCCGCTCGCTCGACGATCCCACCCTGCGCCGCCTGGATCTGAGTTTCCTCGCCCCCGAACTCAATAAACCCTACCTCTTCTTCGAGCGCACCCGCCACGCCCTCGACATTGTCACTCGCGAACTTCCGCTCTCCGTACGGGCCGCCATTGCGGACCTCGATTTCACTTACTACGTTCCCTGCACCGTCCGCGGCCGCATCATCGGCTACCTTGCCGTCAGCCGCACCGAGAAAGGCGACTTCCTCTCGAGCGACGACCTCGACCTGCTCCAGTCCCTCGCCGGCTACCTCGCCATCGCCATCGAAAACGCCCGCCTCTATCAGTCCCTCGAGCGCAAGGTGGAAGAGTTCGAGCGCCTCAAGGAGTTCAGCGAGAACATCGTCGAATCCATCAACGTCGGCATCCTCGCGGCCGATCTCGAAGACCGCGTCGAAAGCTGGAACACGCAACTCGAGCGGCTCACCGGCATCACCCGCGAACAGGCCGTCGGCCGCAAGCTCTCCGACCTTCTTCCCTCCGGCCTCTGCGAACGCTTTGACCAGGTGCGCGGACAAACCGGCGTCCACCACGTCCTCAAGTTTGCCCTTCCTACCCCCGCCTCCGTTGCGGCCGCCGGCGCCAACGGGAATGGCTATGCCAATGGAAACGGCAACGGCATCAACGGCCGCTCCAAGCCCGCCCTCGAGTCTGTCGTCAATCTTGCCATCGCCCCGCTGGTGTCGAAGGACCAGGAACAGATCGGCCGCCTCGTGATCTTCGACGACATCACCGAGCGCAGCGAACTCGAGCGCCAGCTTGTTCAAGCGGACAAACTCAGTTCCATCGGTCTGCTCGCCGCCGGCGTAGCTCATGAGGTCAACACGCCGCTCGCTGTCATCTCGTCCTACGCGCAGATGCTCGCCAAACAGGTCACCGGCGATGACGCCAAATCCAAGCTCCTCGAAAAGATCGCCAAACAAACCTTCCGCGCCAGCGAAATCGTAAACTCGCTGCTCAACTTCTCCCGCGTCTCGCCTACCGAATACGTGGAAGTCGACCTCAACCGCATCCTCCGCGAAACGCTCGGCCTCATTGACCACCAGCTTCGTAAAGCCAATGTCGAAGTGACCGCCGAACTCGCCCCTTCCCTCGGTTCCATCAAGGGCAACCCCGGAAAGCTCCAGCAGGTCTTCCTCAACCTCTTCATCAACGCCCGCGACGCCATGGAGAACGGCGGCCGGCTCACGGTCCGTTCCACCGAAAGCGACGCCATGGCGCGCATCGAGGTGATCGACACAGGCCATGGCATCCCGCCCGAGCACCTCGCCCGCATCTACGACCCCTTCTTCACCACCAAGACAGCCAAGAAAGGCACAGGGCTCGGTCTTGCGGTAACCTATGGCATAGTGAAGGAGCATTCCGGCCAAATCGAGGTGGATAGCGGCGATGGCCGCGGAACCCGTTTCCTCCTCGAGTTTCCGCTCGTTCGCAAACCTGTGAATGCCTAATAAGACCGCATCCGACGAGGCTCCCATGAGGGGCAAGATCCTGATTGTGGATGACGAAGCCGATATCCGCGAGAGCCTCGAAACCCTCCTCTCCCTCGAACACTACCAGGTCGACGAAGCCCAGAACGGCACTGAGGGCCTGCGAAAAATGGAGCAGTCCAATTACGACCTCGTCCTGCTCGACCTCATGATGCCCGACAAGTCCGGCATGGACGTCCTTCGTGAGGTCCGCGAGCGCGACCAGGACACGCCCATTTGCATGATCACCGCCTACGGCTCCGTCGAGGTCGCCGTCAGCGCTCTCAAGGCGGGAGCCAGCGATTATTTCTCCAAGCCCTGGGATAACGAAAAACTCCTTATCGAAATCGACCGCCTCATCGCCCGCCGCCGCCTCGAAAGGGAGAACACCCAGCTCAAACGCGCCCTCAAACAGCGCTACTCGTTTCCGAACATCATCGGCAAGAGCGAGCGCATGATCAAGATCCTCGACCTCGTCGCCCAGGTCGCCAGCAGCCGTTCCACCACCGTCCTCATCACCGGCGAAACGGGCACCGGCAAGGAACTCATCGCCAAGGGAATCCACGCCCACTCCTCCCGCGCCGACCAGACTTTCGTCCCCGTCAACTCCGGTTCGCTCCCCCCGGACCTGCTCGAATCCACCCTCTTCGGCCACGTCAAAGGAGCTTTCACCGGAGCCATGGCCACCCGCAAAGGCTACTTCGAAACCGCCAACCGCGGCACTATCTTCTTCGACGAAATCGGCACCATCAGCCCTGAGATTCAAGCCAAGCTCCTGCGCGTCATGCAGGAGAAGGAGTTCATGCCCCTGGGCTCCACCGACACCGTCCGGGTCGATGTCCGTATCCTCGCCGCCACCAACGCCGACCTGCGGAAAATGGTGGATGAGGACAGATTCCGCCGCGACCTCTTCTACCGCCTCAACGTCATCGAGATCGCCCTCCCCCCGTTGCGCGACCGCAAGGAAGACATCCCGGCGCTCATCGAGCACTTCTTCGATAAGTACTGCCAGGAAAACGAAAAATTCCTCTCCCCCGACAACCGCTCCCTGCTCTCGTTCGATTCCGAAGCCATGCGCATCCTCATGGATCACAACTGGCCCGGCAACGTGCGCGAACTCGAGAACGTCGTCGAACGCGCCGTCGTCCTCGCCACGGGGCCTTCTGTATCCGCCGACGTCCTCCCGGAACCGCTCCTCCACTCCCAGGGAATTCGCCTCCGCGAAGACGATTCCTCTCCTCTTCCCCCCGACGCCTCTCTCTTCGAACTGGTCGCCGATTTCGAGCGCCGCAAGATTATCGAGGTTCTCGAGACGCACAACTGGAGCCAGACCGAAGCCGCCGAAACCCTCAGTATTCCGCTCTCCACCCTGAACCAGAAAATCAAGCGTCTCAACATCGATGTCCGCAAACTGGCCGAACGGGCCCGCGCCGAAAAAAGCGGCCTCCAGCCGGCAGCCTCCGCCGGACAGTGACCCGCGTCCTCCTCCTGCTATCCCTTGCCGCCCTCGCGCCGGCCCAGACCGCGCGCCAACTCCTCCATCAGGCCGAAGCGGACACCCGCTCGGGCAAGTTCACCCAGGCCGCGGAAAATGCGCGCGCCGCCTATGCCCTCTGCCAGTCCGCCCACGACCAGGCCTGCCTTGCCTCGGCCCGCAACGCGGAAGGAGCCGCCCTCCTCTACGCGGCCCGCTATCCCGAATCCGCCGCCGCCTTCGAGCAGGCGCTCTCCCTCTTCGAGCGCCTCCACGACCGCATGCGCGTCATCGACGTTCTCAATAATCTCGGCAGCGTCCACTACTACCGCGGCGAATACGCCGACGCCCTCCGTCGCTACCAGCAGGCCTACGACGCCCTCACCGGCAGTGAAAAAGAATCCTGGTACGACTACTCCCGCCACCTCACCATCGTCAATCTCGCCACCATCTTTCAACGCCTCGGCCGCAACCGCGCCGCCCTCGAACTCTACAATACACTCGGCCCGGAACCGCGCGGCCTCTCCGCCGCGGAAATCCCCCGCTACCAGGCCAACCTGGGCGTTCTCTACCGCCGCCTCGGCGACCCCTGGAAAGCCCAGGAAACCTACCTCGAAGCCCTCCATCGTTTCCGCACCCTGAACGACCACGACGGCGCCCTTGGCCTCCTCATCAACCTCGGCATTCTCCGCGCGCTCGACTTCGAAGATTACCCCGGCGCTCACGACTGGTTTCAAAAGGCCCTCGACCTAGCCACGGAATCCGGCAGCGCGCGCGAAGCCATGCAGGCCAACCTCTACCTCGCCGAAACCCAGTTCCGCGGGGGCGACCTCGATGGCGCGCGAGACCGCTGGCAATCCGCCCTCTCCTCGAGCCGTGCTCTCGGCGCCAGCGAGGGCGAATGGAAGTGCCTCTACGGTCTCGCCCGCGTCAGCGCCGCGCTCGGACAGGATGGCCGCGCCGGCGTCTATTTCCGCGAAGCGGCGCGCGCCATCGAATCCGTCCGCGCACGCATTCAAGGCGTCTCGCTCAAATCCGAATTCCTCTATGACAAGCGCGACGTCTATGACGATTGGATCGCCCTCGAGGCAAAGCAGGCCCGCGCTCCGGACCTCTTCGCCATGATGGAACGCGCCCGCTCCCGTGTTCTCCTCGATCAGGCCTCCCGCGCCGCCTCCCCGGATTCCACTTCCGCCGCCCGTCTCACAGAGTTACGGAAGCAGATCTCCCGCCTCTATTCCACTCCACACCCGCCTGCCAATCAGGTGGTCGAGGTTGCCCGCCTCGAGGCCGAATACGACCAGGCCGAACGCGCCGCCCGCCGCGGCTGGAATGCCGGACCCATTTCCCTCGCCGAGTTTCAACAGCGCCTGAAAGACGACGAGGCTGTGTTCCTCTATTGGCTCGGGCGGCGTGCCGGCTATCTCCTCTGGGTCACCAGGACCGCCTCCGGCGTGGCCGGGCTTCCCGTCCGCGAAGACCAGGCCCCTCCCCTCCTTGCCGCCGCCCTCGACGATCTCGAATCCGGAGTGCTCAACTGGCAGCGCAAGATCGAGTGGCTCCTCCCCGCGATCCCGATTTGGCGTGAATCCCGCATCAGGCGCATCTGGATTGTCCCCGATGGAGTCCTCGCTCTAGCCCCGTTCGACGCCCTGCGCGTGCCGGAGGATGGCGGCTGGCTCATCGAACGCTACGAAGTCATCCGCCTCCCCGCCGCCGCGTTCCTCCGCGCTGCCCCTCCCTCCACACACACCTGGCGCTGGCCGTGGCAGTTGCAGATGACCGCCTTCGGCGACCCTGCCGTAACCTCCGCTCCGTTGCTTCCCTCGGACTCCCGCTGGGGAGCCCTTCCCAAGTCCCGCCAGGAGGTCCTCTCGCTCCGGTCGCTCCTCCCCGGCAGAACCCATGCCTACCTCGCTTCTCAAATGACGCGCGGCACCTTCCTGCGGGAAGCCGGTTTGTCCCCGCTCCTCCACATCGCCACCCACGCCGCCACCGACCCCGAGGATGGCTCCCGCAGCCGCCTCCTGTTCTCCGGCGGCTATCTCTTCTCCGGCGAAATCTTCGCCCTCCCCTTGTCGCATGTCGACCTGGTCACCCTCTCCGCCTGCGAAACGGAACGCGGAGCCCTCCGCCGCGGCGAAGGCGCCCAAAGCCTCTCCCGCGCCTTCCTTGCCGCCGGCGCCCGCACCACTCTCGCCACCCTATGGAAGGTGGACGACACCGCATCCATGCTCTTCATCGGGCAATTCTATGACGCCCTGCGCTCGGGCATGACCAAAGCCGCGGCTCTCCGCGAGGCCAAACTCCGTTTCCTTCACTCCCGCGGCGAACTCTCCAATCCCCGATATTGGGCCGCCTTTGTCATGCAAGGCGCCGCCGGCGAACCCGCGCCGAAGTTCGTCTCCTGGCCCGCTCTTCTCTGGCCTGCCGCCCTTCTCTGCGCCGCCTTTGCCCTACTCTCCCGCCGCCGCGCTCAGTAATCCGCCGGTATCGCGTTGTACAGACCCACAGGCCGCATTTCCCCCGTTGCCTTGTCCACCACGACGTGGATCATCTGAATCGGTCCGCTCGAGTCAAACACCGCGAAATACCCCGGTCCCGCGTTCTTCGCCGCCGGCGCGAATTCCTCCCATGCCTGAAACATTTTGTCGCCCGGATTCAGCGTGATCGTGATCGGCGCGATCGTCTGTATGCTCGGCGATGACACCGTCACCGTCACGGGCTTCGCTCCCGAGTTCAGAAACCCGAACGCATTGATCATCCCTTCCGATGTCCCCAGGTACGCCAGGCTCCGCATGGTCCCGATCGAAGAAAACAGCGGTACCGCGTGCTGCAGCGCATCCACCGCGCTCGGTTGCATGATCGTGCCCCGGGGATACGAGTAATACGCCCGCCGCGCTCCCCCCGGATTCATCACCGTGATCAAACGCCCGTCCAACGGAAACGTCGACTTCGCCTGCACCACAATCTCCGTCGGAGTGACGCTCAACACCGACGGATACCCCGCATCCTGCAACAGCACGCGCAAGCCGGATTCGAACCCCGTTCCCGCGATCGAGAATGTCTGCCCCGCCTCAATCACTCCCCCGCCCGGAATCACGTTGCTCACCGTCAGTGTCGCGTCATTCGAGATCGTGAGGTTCCCGTTCTCATAGACCTGCTTCGCCGGTCCTCCATGCACGTTCAGCCAGTAGGAATTCCCCACGTTGAACCGGATCGGGATCGCCGTCCCCTCGGGCAGCCCAGCTTTCGTTCGCACCGCGATGGTGAACAGCGGGTAGTCTTCCCCCACCTCGAACACGCCCACCGCGGGAGCCATCGCCAGCGTGAGCACGCCGTTTGCATACCGCGCCGCCCCGTTGATCCCTTTGGCTACCGAAATTCCCAGTATCGAGTCGAACAAATCCTCATCGAAGGTCATCTCCAGGCTCGAGCGCACAATCGGCCGCGGCTCCGTCAGGTAAACTCGTAGCTGCGTAACCGCCCCCGCCGGCGCCGGGTCACTTTCCACCTTCATCCACACATCGTTCGGGTTCTCGTAGGCAAGCAAAGTAGCCGTCGCAAGCAACAGAAAGCAATATCTCATGTTGGGTATCATCTTAAGCCCCTGTATCCCCGTGTCGTTCATAGATGCACGGCATCATGCCAGGGTTTCAAGAACACTTGTTACGGTTGGGGAGCCAGGACGCGGAATTGCGAATCCTCGGATTGTCCGGCAATGGCGCCATCCGCCGCTCGTGCGGTCACCCGCAACACCAGGGTCTTCCGGGGCAGCATCTTTTCCCGCACCGCCTCCGGAATTTCCGCCGCCGTATTCGCGCCGTGGGTCTCCCACAATTCCGTGCCGTCCACTTCGCTCAGCTTCACTTCGTAATCGACCGCCCCGGCAACGGTTGTCCACTTCACTTCTCGTGGAGCCTCGCCCACATCGCCCGTGGGGCTGACACGAATCACCGGAGCCGATCGGACAGCGCCCCCTACCACGCCGCCCTCGAGTCCCGCGACACGGGCGCTTCGCCATTGCAAGCCCGCGGCCACCACCAACAGCGCCGCCGCAAGCGCGCCCGCCAACTGCGCCCGCATCGGCCACGCCCGCCACGCCTGCCACCATCTCCTTCGCGGCTCCTCTTCTCCCGTCAACCGGCGGGTCTGCTCCCGCAACCGCTCCACGATTGCCGCCACATCTGCCTGCTCCGCCCCTGTCGCCTTCCCCTGCTCGAACTCCGCTCGCATCTCGAGCCATGCCGCGCACGATTCGCATCCCGCCACATGCCGCTCGAGTGACTCCCGGTTTCCCCCTTCACCCTCCCAATATGCGGCCAACTCCTCCTCGAGGGGACACTCCGGCGCAAGCGCTTTCCGCACCACTTTCCGCCTCCACTCCGGATCAGACGGATTCATGGCTGCCTCCCAGAACCCCCGTTCCATGCCTTGCCTTCCATCGCGTCAGCGCCGACTTCAGCTTCCGCCGCGCCGATACCATATATGCCTTCGCTCCGCTCGAATTGGTCAGCCCCAACCGCCGCGTCACCATCTCGAGCGGCATCTCGTCGCAGTAATGCAGCAGCACTACCTTCCTCTCCATTTCGTTGAGCGTCTCCTCGAGCAACTGCCTCGCCGCCGCCACTTGCGATTGCTGCTCCAGGCGCCGTTCCACCGATGGCTCCGAAGACCGCAGCGTTGCCGCCAGCGCATCGTCCAGCGCGCTTGTCTCCCGCAAACGCCGCGACTCCGCCGCGTTCAGACAGTGGTGCCGGCATACAATGAACAGCCACGTCGAGAATTTCGAAGATCCCTCGAAGGTGTGCAGATTCCGGTACACCTTCGCAAACACCTCCTGCGCCAGGTCCGCCGCATCCTCTTTGTTGGCGCACCACCGCAAACACCACAACGCTACCCGCTGGTAGTGACGCTGAAACAGTTCTCCCACCAGGTCCCGCCGCTCCGCGGCGGATTGCGTCTGCCGGTATCTCTCCAGGATTTGCTCGTCGCTTAGCGCTTGCATTCCACCCGCTGGACCGGTTTGCGCATCGTTGCATCACCAAACTTGGACAGCCGCCGCAACCGGAAGGAACAAGTGACAGCCTACTCCTCCTCAGTGTTTCATAATCACGGCCGGCTTGCACGCCTCCTCTTGCCCTGAAGCGAGCGCTTCGGCTTCGGCCTGCTCAGCAATCGATAGTTCAAACTCCTAAATGGATCTGTTACGATAGACAAAGTTTGTCGGGTCGCCTCTCGCACTATGCATCAGCGCCCGGATGGTCTCCAAGCCGGCTTCCACCGGCAGTCGCGTCACGAGTTGGGCGTGCGCTCGCTTCCGGCGGCATTCGTCTATCCTGTCGTCCTGCTCGTTCTCGCCGCCACCACTAACTTCTTCAAAGACCATCCCTACTTTCTGGGCGCCGCCCTCGTTCTCTCCCTTGCCGCCGCTCACACCCGGGCTTTCTCCGCGCACCGGCTCTCTCGAAACAACCTCGATCCTGCCGCCGCGGACCGGCTCTTCCTTCTGTTTCAAATTGCTGTCTATGTCACCTGCTTCGTGTGGGGCGTCTTTTCGGCGGGAGCCGTTTTCTACTACGTCCCTCACCGCTGGGAAGGCTCCCTCACCC
Source organism: Bryobacterales bacterium (assembly GCA_020847975.1). Taxonomy (GTDB): domain Bacteria; phylum Acidobacteriota; class Terriglobia; order Bryobacterales; family Bryobacteraceae; genus CADEFT01. The sequence continues at coordinate 15,988 of JADLBD010000245.1, forward strand.
TCCTCTCTTTGGCCGCTCTAGCCGCGGGGGTGACAAACTCTCTCGCTCCCGACCGCGCCCTCGCCTGGCGCGCCCTCGCCTTGCTCCTGGCCCCGCCCATCGCCGCCAGTTTCCTCGAGCGCACCTGGGAAAATGCCGGTCTCGCCGTCTGCGGACTCCTTTATGGGGTCTATCTCGCCATTGAGGTCCATCAGCACTGGGAACTCTATCGCAAAGCCTGGACCGCCATCGAAGCCGCCAAAGCCCGCGAGCGCGCCGAGGTTGCCGCCAAAACCAAGTCCGAAATGATGGCCAGCCTCAGCCACGAAATCCGCAATCCGCTCAACGGACTCATCGGTACGCTCGATCTGCTCGCCCAATCCGATCTCACCCCCCAGCAGCGCGAGCACGTCTCCGTCTCTCAAGCCGCAACCTCCGGGCTCCTCAACGTCCTCAACAGCGTCCTCGACTTCTCCAGTTTCGAGGACGCCGTCAACCATCCGGCCAGCATCGAGTTCGAACTCGACAGCCTCCTCGAATCCACCATCTCCACCTACCGTTTGTCCGCTGTCCGCAAGGGACTCGCTTTCTCCTCCTCTGTCCAATTCTCCGCCCGGGGCCGCTACCGCGGCGATCCCGTCCGCCTCAGCCAGGTCATCGCCAACCTCGTCGCCAACGCCTTCAAATTTACGCGGCAGGGAAGCATTCAAGTCTCGGTGGAATCGCCCCCCACCCCCTCCGGAACATGCGTGCTCAAGTTCGCCGTCCGCGATACCGGCCCCGGCATCTCCTGGCTCGTCCGCGAGCGCCTCTTCGAGCGTTACATGCCTCATGACGAATCGGAGGGCAAACCCAAGGGAAGCGGCCTTGGCCTCGCCATCGCCAGGCAGATCGTCGTCGCCATGGGCGGTGAAATCGGGGTCGAAAGCACCCCCGGCGAAGGAAGCACGTTCTGGTTCACCGTCCCCTTGACCAGGACGGCTGACGCAGCGCCTGAACCAGCCTCTTCTTCCGCCTCCCGAATCCTGGTGGCCGAAGACAACCCCGTCAACCGCCGCCTCTTTCAGCGCATGATCGAAACCTTCGGCCATCAGGTGGAGATCGTCGAAAACGGCCGCCAGGCTGTCGAAGCCGCGGCTCACACCACGTTCCACATCATCCTTATGGATTGCCAGATGCCGGAAATGGATGGCTACACCGCCGCAAGAACCATTCGTTCCCTCCCCTCGGGCTCCCACGGCGCGGCGATCATCGCCACCAGCGGATCCACCATCCCGGAAGATCGCGACAAAGCCGTTCAGTCCGGCATGGACGGCTTCCTCCTCAAACCCTTCACCCGCGAACAGCTTGCCGCGGCGATCAGCCACGCCGCCTCTCTCTCCCCACGTATCCGCTTCCGCTGACCCGCTACCCGGCCCGGCCCTCCGCCAGCTTCCGCCGGAACTCGAGCGCCTTCCCTTCATCCGGCAGGATCACCAGAATCGTGTCATCCCCCGCAACCGTGCCCACGATTTCCGGCCAGTTCGCCTGGTCCAACGCCACAGCCACCGGACTCGCGCTCCCCGGCGAGGTCTTCAACACCACCAGGTTCTTCGCCACCCGGATGTCCAGCACAAACTCCGCCGCCACCTCGAACACATCCGGAGCCGCCGGAGCCGCGCTCAACTCCTGGTAGCCCTGCGCCGTCTTCACCAACCCCAACTCCCGGATGTCCCGCGACAGGGTCACTTGTGTCGTGTCGATGCCCACTTCATGCAACGCATTGGCAAGCTGTTCCTGAGTGTGCAGGTGGCGCCCGCGCACCAGACGCAAGATCTCCTGTTGCCGCTGCCGCTTCAGCATTTCATCTGTTTCAGCCGCGCTTCCGCTTCCTCGAGCGCCGCCGCCACCGCCTTCGGACCCGTACCCCCAACAATCTCCCGCGTCTTCAACCCCTCCCGCGGATCGAGCAGCGCCGCCATCTCCGCCGTGAATTCCGGCGCGAACGCCGCCAGCGATTCTCCGGTCCAATCCTTTGCGCTCTTCCCTTCCCTGACGCTTTCCAACACCAGCCGCCCCACCACCTTATGCGCCTGGTGAAACGGCATCCCCTTCCTCGCCAGCGCATCCGCCAGATCCGTGGCCACCGCCCAGCTTTGCTCCGCCGCCGCTCGCGGCGCTTCCTCCTTCAGCGTCGCCGTCTCCACCACCACCCGCGCCATCTCGAGCGACGCCAGCGTCTGGTGCACCACGTCAAACAGCGGTTCCTTGTCCTCCTGCATATCGCGGTTGTAGGTCATCGGCAGACCCTTCATCGTCACCAGCAACGCCAGGTAGTTGCCGAACACGCGCCCCGCTTTCCCGCGAATCAACTCGAGCGAATCCGGATTCCGTTTCTGCGGCATCATGCTGCTGCCGCTCGTCACTCCGTCCCCCAGATCCATCCATCCGTATTCCTCACCCGTGTACAGGATCCAGTCCTCGGCCAGCCGGCTCAAATGCAGCATGATCAGGTTCGCCGCGTGCTCGAAATCCAGCAGAAAATCCCGGTCCCCGCTGACATCCATGCTGTTCCGGGTCACCGCCTCGAACCCCAGCTCCCGCGCGATCATTTCGCGGTCCACCGGAAAGCCCGACCCTGCCAGCGCCCCGCTCCCCAGCGGCATCACGTTCACTCGCCGCCGCGCCTCGCTCAACCGCTCGAAATCCCTCGAGAACATCTCGCAATACGCCAGCAGGTAGTGCGGCCACAGCACCGGCTGCGCCCGCCGCGTATGTGTATAGCCCGGAATGATCGCATCCGGATACTTCCGCGCCAGGCGCAGCAACTCCTCCATCAGCCCAACCAACAGATCCCGCCCCTCGTCAATCCGCTCCCGCAGCCACAGCCGCACATCGAGCGATACCTGATCATTCCGGCTGCGCCCCGTGTGGATCTTATCCGCCAGGTCCGCCCCCACCAGTTCCTTCAACTTCCGGATCACCACCGTGTGAACATCTTCTTCCCCGGCATTTTCGAAAAAGGCGTCGTTTTCCCGCGCGTCTTCTCTTAGCCCTTCGAGCGCCTCCACCAGCCGCTCACACTCGCCCTCGCTCAGGATGCCGATCTTGCGCAGCCCCCTGGCATGCGCCGCCGACCCCCGCAAGTCCACGTCAATCAAAGCCTTGTCGAAATCCAGCGACCGCCCGAAGCGCTCGAATACCTCCGACGGCCCCGTCTCAAACCTTCCGCCCCAAAGTTTCATGTTGTCCCGTTTTGCTCTATTCGAGCAGCATCAGCAGTAGCGCCTTCTGCGCATGGAGCCGGTTCTCCGCCTGCTCGAATACCACCGAACGCGGATGCTCCATCACTTCATCGGTCACTTCCTGGCCCCGCTTCGCCGGAAGGCAGTGCATGAACACCGCATCTTCCCGCGCCGCCTCGAGCAGCGCCCCGTTCACCTGATGGTTGGCGAACTGCCGCCGCCGCTCATCGGCTTCCTTCTCCTGCCCCATGCTCGCCCACACATCCGTGTACACCGCGTGCGCGCCCGCCACGGCTTCCACCGGATCGGTCGTGAACTCCATGCGCGCGCCGCTCCCTGACGCGTACTCCCGCGCCAGCGCCGCGATCTCCGCCTGAGGCTCGAACCCCACCGGAGTCGCAATCGCGAAATCCACGCCCAGCCGCGCCGCGTTCAGCATCAGCGAATGCGCCACGTTATTCCCATCGCCCGCGAAGCTCAGCTTCAAACCCCTCAGCCGCCCGAACCGCTCTTTCAACGTCTGAAAATCCGCCAGCGCCTGGCAGGGATGGTACAGATCGCTCAACGCATTGATCACCGGCACATTCGACCACCGCGCCAGCTCTTCAATCGTATTCTGCGAAAACACCCGCGCCACAATCCCGTGCGTCCACCTCTCCAGGTTCCGCGCCACGTCCTTCAAAGGCTCCCGCTCCCCGATGATTCCATTCGAGACGATGCAATCTCCCCCCAACTGCTTGATCGCCAGTTCAAACGTCATCCGCGTCCGCAGCGACGGCTTCTCGAACAAGAGTGTCAGGTAGCGGTTCTTCAAGGAGGAGGTGAACCGCTTCGGCGTGCGCTTCATCTGCGTCGCCAGATCCAACAGACGCGAAAGCTCCTCCACACCGAGATCCAGATCCGATTTCAGATCCTGCGCTGCCATCTTCCACAGCGACGCGCCGGTCATTGGGGCCGCCATACCTCCATCCTCCGCAAAGGAAATCGGGACGGAAGCCCGTCCCGGCGGTGAATGATTATTCACCTAACTGAATAATTACACATCCCGGCCCCGCCCGCAACCCCCAAAAAAACTCTGCGCTCTCTGCGCCTCCGCGCGAACCTCATCCCCACCAATCCACACACAGTCATAATGAAACAATGTCCTTCCAACACATCCAACTCACCGAACCCCTCCTCCAGTACGTCCGCTCCGTCTCCGACCCCGAACCTGCCTACCTCGCCCGCCTCCGCGAGGAAACCGCCCGCGATCCCCACGCCCGCATGCAAATCACCGTCGAGCAGGGGGCCCTCATGGGCATGCTCGTCCGCCTGCTCGGAGCCCGCAAGGCCCTCGAAGTCGGCGTCTTCACCGGCTACTCCTCCCTCAGCGTCGCCCGAGCCCTTCCCCCGGACGGCCGCCTCATCGCCTGCGACGTCTCCGACGAGTGGACCTCCATTGCCCGCCGCTACTGGAAAGAAGCCGGCCTCGATCACAAAATCGAACTCCACCTCCGCCCCGCCATCGAAACCCTCGACGAACTCCTCGCCGCCGGACACGCCGGCTCCTTCGACTTCGCCTTCATCGACGCCGACAAGGCCAACTACCCCCACTACTACGAACGCGCCCTTCAACTCATCCGCCCCGGAGGCCTCATCGCCGTCGACAACGTCCTCTGGCACTCCCGCGTCATCGATCCCTCCATCAACGACGAAGACACCCGCACCATCCGCGCCTTCAACCAGGACCTCGCCACCGACGCCCGCGTCCATCACTGCCTGGTACCCCTCGGCGACGGCATCACGCTCGCCCTCAAGAAGTAACCGCCCCATGCTAGACTCGGATTTGATCCCCCAAGATCCTCGATCCACCAAACCACTGGTGTGCGCGGTGAGCTATCTGAACACCGCACCCCTCGTCTGGGGCCTCGAACACGGCCCTCAGCGAGGCAGCGCGCGCCTCGAATACGCCCTACCCTCCGTCTGCGCCGACCATATCCGTACGGGCGCCGCCGCCATCGGCATCGTCCCCGTCATTGAAATCGAACGTCAGGGCCTCGAATGGCTCCCCGGCACAGGCATCGCCTGCCGCGGCCCCGTCCGCAGCATTCTCCTCATCTCCAAAGTCCCCTTCCCCCGCATCCGCACCCTCGCCGCCGACATCGGCTCCCGCACTTCCGTCATGCTCGCCCGCATCCTCCTCGCCGAGCGCTACGGAGCCGTTCCCTCGGTCCTCACCGCCCCCGCCGGTCTCGAGATGCTCGAACATGCCGACGCCGCCCTCATCATCGGCGACCCTGCCCTCCTCCTCGATCCTCTCGCCCTCAGCCTCCAATACCAAGTCCTCGACCTCGGCGAGGAATGGATGCGCCACACCAGCCATCCCATGATCTTCGCCCTGTGGGCCGGACGCCCCGAAAACCTTTCCCCCGGCCTCGCCGAAATGTTCGTCGAATCCTGCCGCTACGGCCTCAGCCGCATTGAAGACATCGTCCGCGCCGAGTGCCCGCCCCGCGGCATCCCGCAAGACCTCGGTCTCCGCTACCTCACTCACCACATCACCTTCGAACTCACCGAGCGCGACTACAACGGCATGCGCATCTACCTGAAATACGCCCGCGAGTTCGATACCCTGAGAGTGTCCGCGTCCACTGGGAACGTTTCCGTATGATGACCCACCGCGAAGCCTGCGATCTGTTCGCCTCCGATGACCTCATCGGCATCGGCATGGCCGCCGACTCCCTCCGCCGCAAATTGCACCCCGAAGGCGTCGTCACCTACATCATCGATCGCAACATCAACTACACCAACTTCTGCACCGAATATTGCAGCTTCTGCGCCTTCTATCGCCCCATGGGCCACAAGGA
>JADLBD010000246.1 GCA_020847975.1 Bryobacterales bacterium
ACTCCATCTTCGGCCGGTACTCGAAGAAGAACAATCCCTCGGTCCGGCCGAACAATCTCCTGCTGCCCTCCGACACCGGCTATGACGACTATCAGCAGGCCGTCGTAAGCTACACCTACACCATCAAGCCGAACCTGTTGAACGAATTTCGCGGCGGCATTGCCTACGCGCCCAGCGGCGCCACCTTCCCCTTCGACGGTCTGGCATTCACCAACAGCCTGAACCTCAAAGATATCCAGCGCGACATCTTCTTCAATGCGCTGCCGAACTTTTCCATCGACCGCATGACCAGCTTCAACAAAGGCCGGCCCGGATTCTCCACATCCTGGAACACGCAGTTCATCGACAACGTCACCTGGATCAAGGGCCGGCACACCTTCAAGTTCGGCTTCGACATCCGCAAACTGCGCGCCGAGACCAACCTCGGATTCACCACTGGAGATAACTACGGCGACTACAACTTCACCGGCAACTTCAGCGGCCATCCCTTCGCCGATTTCCTGCTCGGCGTGCCCACCAACACCAGCATCGCTGTGGTGACCCGTGACAACGACGGGCGGGTGAGTCACTACAAAGCCTACATTCAGGACAGCTTCAAAGTGAGCTCGAAGCTGACGCTCGACTACGGCGTCCGCTACGAACTCCAGCCCGGCTATCATGATGCGGGCCTCAATATCGCCAACTTCGATCGCACCATTCCGGTGACGGGGCAGGTCATCATCCCCTCCGACCCGGAAGCGAAAAAGTTCCTCGCCCCCGGCGTTCTGACTTCCGTCAATGCCTGCCCCGCTCCCGCCATCAACGGCGTCCCTTGCACGCCCTTCGTCACCGCCCAACAAGCCGGGCTCCCGGAGAGCCTGCGAAAGAATTACTACAAACAGTTCCTGCCGCGCCTCGGCTTCGCCTACCGTCTCAACGACAAAACCACCGTCCGCGGCTCCTACGGAATCTACAACATGATTCTCCTCGGATCGGTTTTCTTCTCGCTCACCGGAACCGTGCAGAGCGACGTGCGGTCCTTCAACAACGTCAGCGCGGATGGAAAGCCCATCTTCGTCTTGCCCGAAACCCGCACCCCCGGAAGCGGCATCCGCAGCTCTTCCGTGGGAACCTTCGAGTTCCGTACGGCAAATCAGATCGATTTCAAACCGCCTTACATGATGCAATGGTCGCTTTCCGTGGACCGGCAGTTGACCAACAGCATGGGCCTGCGTCTTTCCTACGTGGCCAACAAATCCACCCAACTCCCGTGGGCGCCCGATCTGAACCAGCCACAGTCCTCCACCACCTTCTTCTCCCAGCGGCCTCTCACGGACCGGCCCTTCCCCAACTGGGGCCTCATCTACAGCCGTGACGCCGGCGCGAACGCCATCTACAACGCCTTTCAGGCCGAGTTGAACCGCCGCTTCACCAACGGCCTGACGTTCACTTCCGCTTACACCCTGGCGAAGAACCTCGCCGACAATGCGGGTCCCAATCCCAACGGCTACGCGGGAGAAACCGGAGGCGGGCGCGTCACGAACTCGCTCAACCGGCGCGCCGATCGCGGCGATGTCTACGCCACCCGCCGCCACCGCTCCGTCACCACCTTCGTCTACGAACTGCCCTTCGGCAAGGGAAAGAAGTTCCTCGCCGGCAGTTCCCGCGCGGCCGATCTCGTCGTCGGCGGTTGGAGCCTTTCCACCATCCTGACCCTGCAAACCGGTCCCTTCCTCACTCCGGTCTACAGCGGAGGCGATCCTTCCGGCACCAACGGGCCGCGCCGCGGCACTGACCGCCCTGATCGCATCGGCAACGGCAGCCTTTCCACTCCCACCGCCGACCTCTGGATGGACCGCAACGCCTTCGTCTGCCCCGGACGCGGCGTGGGCCCACAACAGTTCAACTGCCTGGTCGGTGTGGTGCCCGGACGCGATCCGGCCCCCATCGGCCGCTTCGGCAATTCCGGCGTCGGCATCATCACCGGTCCGGGCACCATCGGCTGGAACCTCGGTATGAGCAAGCGCATGCAACTCGTCGAGAAGTTTGCGCTCCGCCTCGAGGGCAGCTTCACGAACGTCGCCAACCACGTGAACCTGTCCGATCCGAACGTCAACGTCGCTGACAACAACTTCGGCCGCATCACCTCCGCCCGCGGAGTCGAGTTCGGCGGAGCCCGCACCGGCCAGGTCGCGCTGCGTATCGAATTCTAAAGAACCATTCCCGGAGCCGCCCGTCCCTACCGCACCGGCGGCTCATTGCCCGCCTCGAGCGCCGCATGCTTTACGTTCACCGTCGAGAGAATCGCCAGCCCAACCACAAAGAAGAGAATCAGCGAAAGAATCGCGATCCGGAAGCTTCCGGTAATCTGCAGCGCGAGGCCGAGAAAGAGCGGCCCCAGCCAGCTTGTCCCCTTGTCGCTTACCTCGTAGATGCTGTAATACTCCGCTTCATGGCCTTTCGGGATCATGAACGAAAAGATCGAGCGGCTCAGCGACTGGCTGCCGCCCATCACCGCCGCCACCAGCGCCGTCATCACATAGAATTCGTTTTGCGTCGAGACCCACCCATAGGCGTACGTTAGAACACCGCAATACGTGGCCAGCGTTAACATCACCGTATACTTGTTGCCGATCCGCCCCGCCACCCAGTTGAAGCCCAGTGCCCCCGCCACGCCCACGAACTGCGCCAGCAGGATCGCCGTGGTCAGCGACTCCATCGGTAATTTCAGCTCCTCGTGTCCGAATTGTCCCGCCTGCGAAAGAATCGTTTGAATGGCGTCGTTGTAAATCAGGTACGCCACCAGGAAGCGCAGCGTCTGCGGCAGCTTCATGATCTCCCGCGCCGACATCCACAACTGGCGCAATGAAGCCGTCAGATAGTTCGCCCCGGGCGGCGGCTGCTTCTGAGGGCCGCGGTTCTTCAGCGTGGCGAGCGGAATCAGCGTGAACAAGGCCCACCAGATTCCCGCCGACGCGAGGCTGATACGCACCGCCGTGGCTTCCTCGAGCCCAATGCTCGAAGCCTTGGAGTACAAAACCAGGTTCAGCGCCAGCAGCACGCCGCCCCCCACGTACCCCAGTCCCCAGCCCTTCGAGGAAACACCATCGCGCTGCTCCGGCGGAGCGATCTCCGGCAGGAACGAGTTGTAAATCACGTTCGCCGCCCCGTAGGCCGAATTAGCAATCAGAAAGAGAATGCAGCCGTAAAGATACCGCGTCCCCACCAGCCAGTACATCGCCACCGTGGCTCCCGCGCCGAGGAAGGCGAGCATGCCCAGCAACTCCCGTTTCCGCCGCCCGTAATCGGCAACAGCCCCGAACATCGGCAGCAGCAACACCTGCATCGCCACCGCCAGCGAAGTCAGGTACATCGGCAGCGATTGGGCGAGGATGGGAATCCCCAGAATGTGTACGTCGCCGCGCGCGTCAGCGGCGTTCTTCGCAATCGAAGTGAGATATGGGCTGAAGAAGAGCGTCACCACCGTGGTGTAGAACGCCGAGTTCGCCCAGTCGTAGAAATACCAGCCGCGTTGTTCTTTGAGGGAGTATTCGCTCATGTAGAGTCTTATGCGGGCGCGAGAGTCATGCTGTCGAGAGTCACGTAGTCGATCTTCCCGGTGCCGAGCCGCGGCAGTTTTTCGATGTATTCAATCTTTCGCGGAACAGCCACCTCCGGAGCGCCCAGGCTGCGCGCCGCCTCCACCAGCCCGGCGCGGCGCAACTCGCGGTCTTCGGAATACAGAATCAGCACTTCGCCGCGCGTCGCGTCCTTCCGGGCAATGGCGGCATGGCCTTTTCTCGGAGACGCCGTGGCCGCAATCTTTTCCACCACCTCGAGCGACACCATCTCGCCCGCGATCTTCGCAAACCGCTTCAGCCTCCCGAGAATGTGCAGGAAGCCCTCCGCGTCGATATCCGCGAGGTCCCCGGTGTCGTACCAGCCGTGGCCGAACTCCGATTGTGGCGGTTGGATCACTCCCGGATTGTCGTGGCGCAGATACCCCAGCATGACGTTCGGCCCGCGCACGTGAAGCCGCCCCCCATGCTCGATGCCGTTCACCGGAACCAGCCGCGCCTCCATCCCCGGCACCAGTTGCCCGACCGTCCCCGCCTTGTACGCCATCGGGCTGTTGGCGGCCACAATGGGCGAACATTCCGTCGCGCCGTAGCCTTCTATGATCCGCAGACCAAACCGGTCCTGATAAATCTGGCGGACCTCGTCGCTGAGCTTTTCCGCTCCCGCGACAATGTAGCGCACACGGTAGAAATCGTAGGGATTCGCGAACCGGGCATAGTAGTTGAGGAACGTAGGCGTGCCGAACAACACCGTGCAATCCCGGTCATAAGTGAGCTCGGGAATCAGGCGGTAATGCAGCGGGCTCGGATAAAGGTAGATGGGTACCCCGTTCACCATCGGCAGGATGATCCCCGCCGTCAGGCCGAAGCTGTGGAACATCGGCATCGCCATGAAGAAGCGGTCGCTGTTCGAAAATTCGATGATCGCCCGCACCTGGTCCACGTTGGTCAGAATGTTGTCGTGCGAGAGCACCACGCCCTTCGGCTTCCCCTCCGAGCCCGAGGTGAACAACACAATGGCCGGGTCCTCCGGCTTCACCCGCGCCTCGAAGGAACGCGGGAAACGAAGCGCCCACAACATGAGCCACAGCTTGTCCCCCACGCCGAACAGCGAGCGAAGCTCCTCCAAATACACCACACGCACGCTCTTGAGCTGCTCTACCTTCGCCGTCAGCTTGGCCTTCTCGAGAAACGCGCGCGACGTGGCAATGACCCGGATTTGCGCCGTGTCGATGGCGCTCTGCATGCCGTCCACTCCTGCGGTGTAGTTCATCATCGCCGGAATGCGCCGCGTGGCGAACATGCCGAACAGCGCCCCTACCGCGGGCCCCGCATTCGGCAGCAGCAATCCGACATGCTCCCCTTCCTTCGCCAGCCGGGAAACAATCCGCCCAAGCGCCAGCGCCGTCTTCAGTAGATCCGCGTAGGTGTCCGTCTTTGGCCGGACGTCCTCGATGATCACGGCTTTCCGTCCGTACAGTTCGATCGCATCGAGAAATGCGCCGTAAAGGGTTCGCTTCGGACGCGCTTCCAATACCGAACGCTGCATCAACAATCGCAGCGATTCCCCGGCGAGCCGCCGCCGCTGCTTTCCCGAACCTGCCTCCGGCATCGAGACCGTTGCCGCCGGCAGATACGTCAGCCGCACCTTGGGCCTCAGTTTAATCGGATAGGGGGCCTTCGTCCGCCCGAACAGAGAGTTCGCCGCTCCATCGATGCGCACCGGAATCACTGTGGCGCCCGAACGCGCCGCCAGAAACGCCGTTCCCTCGTAGATCTTCATCAGGCTCCCCGTCACCGTGATCCGCCCTTCCGGGAAGATCCCCACCGGCGTGCCTTCCTCAATCAAATGCAGCACCCGCTTCATGCTCATCGGATTGGCGGCGTCTACCGTAATGTGCGGAATAAACTTCAGCAGAATGTGAAAATGCCACTGCTGCGCGATCGTCGTGTGGACCACCCATGTGACCTCGATCGGAAAGAAAGCCTGCACCAGCATCCCGTCCATGAACGATTGATGATTGGGGACCACAAGCAGCCGTTCCGGCTTGTGAGTGGGGGTCTGGCCATGCACTTCCAGTCGAAAAATGATGCGAAGAAAAAAACGCGCCAATACCTTTAACATGATTCTCCAGCAGCCCGCATTCTACCGTAGTCTGGGACAATAATCGTCATGCCGTTGGGTTTTCTGTACCTTCTCCTTTTCTGCGCCTGCGCGGTGGTGGTAGCGGCGCCCCCGCCTACCAAGCGCATCGATCATGTGGACGAGTTGCACGGCGCAATCGTTCCCGATCCCTACCGCTGGCTCGAGGATGTCGATTCTCCGGATACCCGCGCCTGGGTGCAGGCTCAGAGTACATACGCGCGCCGGCATCTCGACACGATCCCCGGGCGCGAGAAGTTGCGGGAACGAATCACGGAGTTGATGAACTACACGCGCAGCGCCCACTACGAAGTCGGCGCCCGCCATTACGCCGGAATCCTCAAGAGTGGCGGCCGCCTGTTTTTCCTGCGGCAGGATGGTGGGCAGAATCAGCCTGTCCTGTACGTCCAGGAAGGCAACAGCGAGCCGCGCGCGCTCATCAATCCCAACACCGCGTCGAAGGAGGGAATCACCGCTTTGGCCACATGGGCGCCCAGTCCCGATGGCAAGCGCCTCGCGTACGGAATCGCGGTGGCAGGTTCGGACTGGCAGGAATGGCGCGTTCGCGATGTGGACACTGGAAAGGACCTGCCCGGCAGGATCCAGTGGATCAAGTTCGCCAATCCTGTCTGGAGCCCGGATGGTAAGGGCGTCTACTACAGCCGCTACCCGGAGCCCGCCAAAGACGAGTTACTCACAGCGGCAAATTACAACAACAAGCTCTACTACCACCGGCTGGGAACAAAACAAACTGAAGACAAATTGATTTATGAACGCCCCGATCGCAAGGAGTGGCGCTTTGACCCTTGGCCTTCCGAAGACGGGCGATACCTTCTCATCCTTGTCAGCGAAGGCACGGCCGTGGAAAACATGGTCTTCTACCAGGACCTGCGCGCCGGAAACGGAAAGACCGTCGAGTTGATCCGTGATTTCTCCGGCATGTTCAGCCCCCTCGGAAACCGCGGCACGGAATTCTACTTTCAGTCCACGGAAAAGGCCCCGAAAGGACACATTCTCTCCATAGACTTCGCCAATCCGGACCGCTCCCAATGGAAGCAGATTGTGCCCGAAGGAAAAGACGCCCTGGAACTGGCCGTGTGGAGCGGCGGCCGCCTCTACTGCCAGTATCTCGAGGACGTGAAGTCCGCCGTCCGCGTTTACGGCTTGCAGGGCAGGTTCGAGAAGCAGGTAAAACTGCCGGGAATGGGAACCGCCGCGTGGTATGCCGGTTCGCGAAACGAACCCGAACAGTTCTACTCCTTCGCCGGATTCACCTCTCCTCTGACCCTCTACCGCTACGACGCGAACACCGGGGAGAGCCATCCGTTATTCTCGAGCAAACTGCCGTTCGATCCCTCCATATTCGAGACGAAGCAGGTCTTCTATCAAAGCAAGGACGGAACGAAGATACCCATGTTCCTCTCCTATCGCAAAGGCCTGCGGCCGAACGGCGCCAACCCCACCATCCTCTATGGCTACGGCGGCTTCAGCATCGCCATCGTGCCCAACTTTTCCGTCCTCTACCTCGCCTGGATGGAGCAGGGAGGCCTCGTCGCCGTGGCAAACCTTCGCGGCGGCAGCGAATATGGCGAAGCGTGGCACCACGCCGGAATGAAACAAAACAAGCAGAATGTGTTTGATGATTTCATCGCCGCCGGCGAATGGCTCATCGCCAACAACTACACCAGCAGCCACCGCCTGTCGATTCTCGGAGGCAGCAACGGAGGCCTGCTCGTCGGCGCCTGCCTCAACCAGCGCCCCGATCTGTTCGGAGCCGCCATCCCCATGGTCGGCGTCATGGACATGCTCCGTTTCCACAAGTTCACCATCGGAAAAGCATGGACCTCGGACTACGGCGATCCCGCCAACTCGACAGACTTCGAGATACTACACAAATACTCCCCACTCCAGAACATCCGCCAGGGATCCGCCTACCCCGCCACCATGATCATGACCGCGGACCACGATGACCGCGTCGTCCCCGCGCACAGCTTCAAGTACGGAGCCGCCCTCCAATACGCGCAGGAGGGCAAAGCCCCCATCCTCATCCGCATTCAAACCAGCGCCGGACACGGAGCCGGCAAACCGGCCGCCAAGATGATCGAGGAGTATACGGACATGATTTCATTCCTCCGCCAGGCGCTGCGGATGTAGGCACCTTGACAGAAGTCGCAACACAACAATAAAGTTGGGTTGTTGATACCGCCATTCACTTCCGCTGGCAATTTGCCGCCCGGGGTCCATTCAGCAGATCGGCCTCGGGAGGACGCGAACATGATCAAAAACGAGCGGCAGTACCGCATCACGAAAACTCAGGCGGAAAAGTTTGCTAACGCGATTGCCGCTTTGAAGGCGCGTTCCGCTGCCTCTATGCCGCCAGCCCTTCAAAAGCTTGAACTCGATGGTCTGAAGAGTCAACTACAAGACCTGAAAACCGAGTTGCAGGAATACGAAGCCCTCCGGTCCGGCAAGCGCACGTCAATCGCGCTTGATTCCATCGAGGAACTACCGAAGACTCTCATCAAAGCCCGGATTGCCGCCGGGTTGAGTCAGGAGGAACTCGCGGGCAAGTTAGGGCTCAAGCCACAGCAAGTTCAACGCTACGAGGCGACTGACTACCAATCTGCAAGTATGGAGCGAATCAATCAGGTCGTTCGCGTCCTCGGAATCAAGCTGAAACATCCTGCCGCACTACGGCTCGCCGGGTAGATAGGTGCTACAACGCCGCCACCAGCTTCGCCAGCAGCGCCGTGCGGTCCGCAATCCGCTCCACCAGAATGCTCTCATGAGGCGCATGCGCGCCTTCCCCCACCCCGCCTAACCCGTCAAGCGTCGGAATCCCCAGCGCCGCCGTGAAGTTGCCGTCCGAACCTCCGCCCGTCATCGACTCCTCGATGGCCACCCCAAGTTCCCCCGCCAGTGATTTTGCTGTCCGGAACAGTTGTGCGATGGCCGCGGTCCGCTCCATAGGCGGGCGGTTGAGGCCGCCTTCCACCGTCACCCGGCACCGTTTGTCCACCGCCCGCAGCGAGCGGAACTTCTTGTCGAGCTTCGGAAAATCCTTCAATCTCGCGACGCGGATGTCCACCACGGCCTGGGCGGCCGCCGCAATCACGTTCGATCGTGTGCCTCCGCTGATCACGCCGGGGTTCACCGTAATCCCCCTCTTGAGGTTCGTAAATTCCGCGATGCGCTCAATCTGGCGCGCCAGTTCGACAATCGCGCTGGCGCCCGCGGTGAAATCCACGCCCGCATGCGACGCCACGCCGTCCACGTTCACCCTGTACCCACCAACTCCCTTGCGAGCGGTCTTCAGCTTGCCCTCGAGCCCCGTCCCGGGTTCCAGCACCAGCACGGCGCTGCTCTTTCGTGCCTCCTTCTCCGTCAGCGCCCGCGACGAATCGCTCCCCACCTCTTCATCCGAGTTGAGCAGCAACACAACCTTGCGCTTCACCGGAACATCCAACTCGCGCAGCGCCCGCATCGCATACAGAAAGAACGCCACGCCGGACTTCATGTCGAGCACCCCGGGACCCCACAGCCGCCCCTTCTCCTCGCGGAAGGGCATGCTGCGCAGCGTGCCCATAGGCCAGACCGTATCCGAATGGCCCAGGGCGAGAATCTGCCCCTGCTTCTTCTTCCCCGGTAAGGTGAGCTCCAGACGCAGATGGTTCCCGAACCGTCCGCCGGGAAGCACCCTCACCGCGGCAATATCCGCGGCTCTCGCCGCAGCCAGATCCACGAACCGGTTCACCGCCGCCGCATCATCGGACGGCGATTCGCACTCCACCATCTCGCGAATCAACGCGATCATCTCATTCTGTTTCGAACGCGCAAAGGCAAGAGCTGTATCCATCGCCTGTTATAATAGCGGGTTTGCATGCCAATCCTTGATGTTCTGGCGATTCAGGAGATCCTCCCGCATCGCTACCCCATGTTGCTCGTGGACCGGGTTGTCGAACTCGAACCGGACCGCATCGTGGGTATCAAAAACGTGACGGTCAACGAGCCGTTCTTTGTAGGCCACTTCCCCCACTACCCGGTCATGCCGGGAGTGCTCATCGTGGAATCCATGGCTCAGGTCGCCGGCATCCTCATCCTCAAAGATATCCCCGATAGCAAGAACCGCCCCGTTCTCCTCGCCTCCATCAGTTCCGCGAAGTTTCGCAACCAGGTGGTTCCCGGCGACCAGCTTCGCATCGAGATGAAGGTGATCAAGCGGCGTTCGTCGGTTGCGGTGATGGCGGGCGTGGCGAAAGTAGGCGACTCGGTTGTGGCGGAGGCCGAACTCATGTGCGTGCTCGCCGACCCGGCCAAGCCGCAGACCTAGCGCGATGGCGATTCATCCGACGGCCATTGTCCACCCGCAAGCCCGCATCGCGGAGAGCGCGGAGATCGGGCCCTATTGCGTCATCGGAGCGGACGTCGAAATCGGCGCGCGTACGCGGCTTCTGGCTCACCTCTACCTCGATGGCCCTCTACTCGTAGGCGAGGACAACATCTTCTATCCCTACTCCACCGCCGGCGTGGCGTCGCAGGACCTGAAGTATCACGGCGAGCCCGCCGAGACCATCATCGGCCACCGCAACAAGATCCGCGAATTCGTCACCATTCACCGCGGCACGGAAGGCGGCGGGCGCATCACGCGCATTGGCGACGACAATCTGCTGATGGCCTACGCGCACGTCGCGCACGACGCCCAGATCGGGAACCATTGCGTCATCGGCCACGGCGCCACCTGCGGCGGCCATGTCATCGTCGAAGACTGGGTAGTGGTGAGCGCATTCTCGGGCATTCATCAGTTCTGCCGCATCGGCAGGCATGCCATCATCGGCGGCTACAGCGTCATCACCCAGGACGTCATGCCGTTTTCGAACACCACCACCCCGCGCGAGACGAGGACCTTCGGCGCGAACAAGATCGGCATGGAACGGCGCGGCTTCCCCGCTCCGTCCGTGGACGCCGTCAACAAGGCCTTGCGGCTGCTCACGCGCGCAGGCCTCAACACCACCCAAGCCATCGAGCGCATCCGCGCCGAAGTGGAGCCTTGCGCGGAGGTGGACGAATTGATTGAATTTATCCAGTCCTCGGAGCGTGGCGTCATCAAGTGAAGTACGGGCTCATTGCCGGCAACGGCCGCTTCCCCATCCTGGCGCTCGAAGAAGCGCGCAAGCTCGGCCACGACGTTGTGGCCATCGGCATCGAAGAAGAGGCTTCCGAAGAAATTGCCCGCCTTGCCTGGAAGACGCATTGGATCTCCCTCGGCGAGTTGAGCCGGCTCATCGAAATTCTGAAGGGCGAAGGCATCCGGGAACTTGTCATGGCCGGGCAGGTCAAACACGTCCAGATTTTCTCGTCCATCCGCCCCGATTGGCGCCTCGCCAAGCTCCTGTTCTCCCTCCGCGAAAAGAACACCGATGCCCTTATCGGCGGCGTAGCGAAGGTGTTGGCCGACGAGGGAATCGAACTGCGCGACTCCACATTCCTGCTCAAGCCGCTGCTTGCCGCCGAAGGCCCCATGACAAAACGCAAACCGTCATCCGACGAGGAAAAGGACATCCGTTACGGCCGCCGCATCGCGAACGCGCTGGCCGGCTTTGACATTGGCCAGAGCGTCGCTGTCGCCGAACGCGCCTGCCTGGCTGTGGAAGCAATGGAAGGCACCGACGCAATGCTGCGCCGCGCCGCCTCCCTTGCCAACGGACGCCCCATTCGCCTCGTCAAGGTATCGCGCCGCAGGAAGCATCTGCTGTTTGATGTTCCCGTGGCCGGAGTGGAGACCATCGCCGTGATGCGTGAGACCGGAGCAACCGCCCTCGCCGTGGATGCCGGGCGGACGCTGCTGCTCGACCGCGAAGAGATGTTGCGGCAAGCAAACGAGGAGGGTATCGCGCTCTGCGGCTATGCCCCCGAGGAGGGCGAATGAAAGCCGTGCGGCTGGCTGTAGCCGGCGCGGGAGCCTTTGGCAGGAACCACCTGCGTGTGATTCGCGAAAGCGAGCGCGCCGAACTCACCGGCCTGTTCGATATCGACGCCGCGCGCGCGCAGGCCGCGGCGGCCGAATTCGGCTGCCAGGCCTTTCCCACGCTCGACGCGCTCTCCGCTTCCGTGGATGCCGCCATCGTCGCCACCCCAACGAACACCCATGCCGCGGTAGGCTGTGCGCTGCTCGAAGCGGGACTCGATGTGCTCATCGAAAAGCCCATCGCGCCGGACCTCGAAGGCGCCCGCAGCCTGATTGCCGCGGCTGGCACGGAGCGCGTGCTGCAAGTAGGACACCTCGAGCGCTTCAACCCCGCTGTGATGGCCCTCCGCAAAGTGGTGACCACCCCGCTGTTCTTCGAAATCCACCGCATGAGCCTGTTCACGCCGCGCAGCCTCGATGTCGATGTAGTGCTCGACCTCATGATCCACGACCTGGACCTGGTGCTCTCCCTGGTGGGAGAGGAGCCCCAGGAAATTCGCGCCGCCGGCATCTCCATCCTCTCCCAAAAGGTAGACATCGCCAACGTCCGGCTCGCCTTCGCGCACGGCTGTGTCGCCAACCTCACTGCGAGCCGTGTTTCCACGGAAAAGGTGCGCAAGATGCGTCTGTTTCAGCCGCACCAGTACCTTTCCATCGACTATGCGCGTCAGGACGGAGTGTGCATCTCCGTCTCGCCCCAGCAGCAGATCGGATTCCAGCCGTTTCCCGTACAGAAGAGCGAGCCGCTGAAGCTGCAACTCGACTCCTTTCTCGATTGCATAACAGCGCGTACACCGCCGGTTGCCGGGGGCAAGGAAGCGGCCCTGGCGCTGCGGGTGGCGCTCGACATTCTTGCTAAAATTGAGGTACACGCGAAGCTGGTTGCCGAGTCGCTGGCCTCACACTGAGCTTGCCCATGAAGTCGCTGGCTGAACCCCGGAAGCCTGCTCCCCAAGACGCCGATTTTGTGCTCCACTTCGAGCAGCCCGCCGACCGGCGTCCTATCGCCCGCGCGGCCATCGCCTCCGTCACGGTCCACGTTCTCGGCCTTCTGTTTCTGCTCACGGTGCGCTTCGAAGTCACGCCGCCGCGCGAGTTGCGCTACCCGGAATTTGAAGCCCGGCAGGTGACGCCGCTCGTGGCGCCCGTGTTCAAACAGCCGACTCAAAAAGCGCCCAACACCAAGGAAGTTGCCAAGGAGATCAACATTCAGGGGTTGCTGGCGCGTAAGGAGTTCAAGTCTCCGCCTCCCCTGCCCGCCGCATCGCCGAAGCCCAGGGCGGGAGTCCCGGCGCCCGCGGCGCTGCCCGATGCCCCGCAAATTGCGCCCACCGCACCACAGACGGCGCAGCTTCCTCCCCCGGGCACGGGCATGACCAATCAGCCCCCGCCGCCGCCCCAGATCGAGACTTCCGAGAAGCCGAAGATCACCCTCGAAAACGTCCCCGGCGCGGGCCACCGCGCGGGCAATGTCAACGGCGGGCAGAGTTCTCCCAAGATGGCCATCCCGGTTCCGAAGAGCACCGTGTCCGAAGCTGTGGCGCGCGTCTCGAAACGCCCCGGCGGCGGGCTCGTCGTGGGCGATGACGCCGATCAGGAGCCGAGCATCGGCGAGGCGCTCAGCCAGCATGCCGCGCCGGGCAAGATGGGCAGCACGCTCGAACTGCTGAGCGATCCGCAGGGCGCCGATTTCCGCCCCTACCTCATCAAAGTGCTCGCCGCCGTGCGCCGCAACTGGTTCGCCGTCATCCCCGAAAGCGCCCGCCTGGGGCGCCAGGGAAGAGTGCTCATTCAGTTCGCCATCAGCCGCAACGGCTCCGTGCCGAAACTCGTCATCGCCGTTCCTTCCGGGGCGGACCCGCTGGACCGCGCCGCCGTCGCCGGCATCAGCGCCTCGAACCCCTTCCCTCCCCTCCCGTCGGATTTCCAGGGCGATCAGATCCGCCTGCAACTCTCCTTCGTCTATAACGGCCGCCGCTGACATGAGATTGCTTCTCGATCCATGGCCTGCCGATTACGATGCGCCCATTGCCTTCGATGCGCCCGAGTCACAGCCCGAAGTCGACGTTACCGTGGAGACGGGCGAGTGGAGCGCCATCCCGCCGGGCGAGGCCGCGCGGGACGTTCGCTGCTGTTTCGTCGATGGCGTGCGCCGCGTCGAGGCCCGTGTTCTGGGCGATCTCGACAGCGGCGGCTTCGTGCACGGCCTGTTCGGCTCGCTCGCCGCCGGATACGTGCGCGCCACCGCCGGAAAGGCGGAATTTGGGGACATTCGCGTGGCGCGGTTTCTGGTGATGGGGAATGGAGCTTCCGAACATAGGGAGTTCCTCCTCGGCTCCTCGACGCTCTCGTTTGCCCCCTGCCCGGCGGTTCAGAATACGCCGGAGGGCGTACTCGCCGAGTTGCAGAGCCAGATGCGCGCAGCCGAGGCGGCGCTGGCCGAATCGATGGCCGGTGAAGGCTGCGTATTTGTCGATGGGCCGAGTTATCGCGCCACCAGCCGGTTTGCCGTCGTCGGCGTCATCAAGCGGATCCTCAATCCCTATCTGGGCGAGCCCCAATTCTCGCTGCTCGGCCGGCTGCACAAAGGCGAGCGCACGCCCCTGTTCGCCATCACCGACAAGACATACAATCGGTATTCCTGCTATCTGCGGCTGAGCGATCCGCGCGCGCTCGACCATCCGCTGGCCGGGATCGTGCGCATCGAGATCGGCGCGGCAGTGGGAGTGGATTCCGCGAAGTCGCTGGCAGCCTTTGCCGCCGCGGTGCTGCCGTCGTTTGCCTCCACCGCAATGCGCGATCCGCGGGCTCCGCAGAACCTGCTGCCCGTGGGCGCCCTCGAGCAGGAGATGCGCCGGCGGCTGGGCGATCCGCTGCTGATCCGGCGGGCCATTGAGAAGGAGTTGCATGAGCAGAGAAATCGGTAAGGTGCTGGGCACGGCGGATGCTCAGCCGCTCGACTTCTGGATTGCGGTTCCCGCCGAGGAGCCGCTCCAGTTGGACGATGTGGTGCTGGTG
>JADLBD010000247.1 GCA_020847975.1 Bryobacterales bacterium
CCCTCATCCTGGCGGGCACATTCCTGGGTGGTGTGTTCGGCCCCGGTGTCGCCGGCGTTTCCGCGGCCACCGGCGATGAGGACGAAATCAATGCCAGCATCAAAGCCTTCACCAAGCTCTACCATGTTGTCGAGGTGAACAGCGCCGACAAGCTCAATCCCGACAAGGCAATCTACAAAGGCGCCATCCCGGGGATGCTCCATACCCTCGATCCCCACTCCTCCTTCTTCGATCCTCGGGATTTCCAACTCCTGCGCGAAGACCAGCGAGGTACCTACTTCGGCGTTGGCATGTCCGTTTCCGAGCGCAATCGCCGCACCATCGTCATTGCTCCCTTCCCCGGCTCCCCTGCCTACAAAGCCGGCCTCCGTCCCGGCGACGTCATTCTCGAAGTCAACGGAAAGCGCACCGACAACCTCTCCAGCACCGAAGTGGCCGACCTGTTGAAGGGACCCCGTGGTACCCTCGTCAAAGTCTCCATCGGCCGCGAGGGCGTCGACAAGCCGCTCGTCTTCGACATCATTCGCGACGAGATTCCGCGCAAGAGCGTGGAAACCGCCTTCTGGATCAAGCCGGGAATCGCTCACCTCGATATTCAATCGTTTAACGAAAACACCAGCCGCGAAGTCGAAGACAACCTTCATACCCTCGGCGAGGACAACATCAAAGGCCTCATCCTCGATTTGCGCGACAACCCCGGCGGTCTCCTCAACGAAGGCGTTGCCGTCGCCGGACGGTTCCTCCGCAAGGGTCAACTCGTCGTCTCCCACCGTGGACGCGCCTCCGCCGAGAAGCCCTACTATGCCTCCCGCGGCAACGGCGGCCACAACTACCCCATCGTCGTCCTCGTCAATCGCTACTCCGCTTCCGCCGCTGAGATCGTCTCCGGAGCCCTTCAGGACCACGACCGCGCCTGGATCCTCGGTGAGAACACCTTCGGCAAAGGTCTTGTCCAGACGGTTTACCCTCTCGTCGAGAATACCGGCCTCGCCCTCACCACCGCCAAATACTACACCCCCAGCGGCCGCTGCATCCAGCGCGACTACTCGCAAGGTTCTTTCCTCGATTACTACTACAAGAGGGACACCAATACCCAGAACCCCCTCGACGTGAAGATGACCGACAGCGGCCGTACCGTGTACGGCGGCGGCGGCATTTCCCCTGATGAGAAATACGCCAGCCCCAAGCTCAACAGCTTCCAGAGCGAAATGTTCCGCCGCTTCGCCTTCTTCAACTTCTCCCGCTTCTACTTCGCCCACCACGACACCAAAATGGCCAAATCATGGGTCCCCGATGAGGACACCCTCAACGAGTTCCATGGCTTCCTGATGAAGGAAAACATATCGTTCCGCGAGGGCGAATTCGCCGAAAACCGCGACTGGTTGAAACAGCAGATTCGCCGCGAGTTGTTCATCACCGCGTTCAACCAGGAAGAGTCCCGCCGCATCACGGTGGAAACGGACCCCGAGGTCCTCAAAGCCGTCGA
This sequence comes from Bryobacterales bacterium, assembly GCA_020847975.1. Lineage (GTDB taxonomy): Bacteria > Acidobacteriota > Terriglobia > Bryobacterales > Bryobacteraceae > CADEFT01. The sequence continues at coordinate 1,487 of JADLBD010000247.1, forward strand.
GTCCATGGCAAACGCCCGCGCCCTGCTCGAAACCGCGAAGAAACTGGTCGTCCAGCGGTAGCGTTCGTTACACTGGGGTTTGACGCAATCCCCTCAAATCATTGTTCTTGATACCGGTGGTCAATACTGCCACCTCATTGCGCGAAAGATCCGTGAATTCGGAGTCTACGCCGAGGTTCGTCCCTCCGAAACGCCGGCGTCCCAGCTTGCCGGTGCCCGCGGCCTCATCATCTCCGGCGGCCCTTCGAGCGTCTACGAGCCCGGCAGCCCCACCGTTGATCCCGCCATCTTCGAATTGAATGCCGCCACCCTCGGCATCTGCTACGGCCAGCAGTTGATGGCCTACCTCCTCGGCGGCAACGTGAAGCGCGGCGAGAAGGGCGAATACGGCCTCGCCTTCCTCGACGTGGCCACCCCGCAAACGCTGCTCGATGGAGTGAACGGCCGCCAGCAGGTCTGGATGAGCCACCGCGACACCGTCCTCGCCGTCCCCCCGGGCTTCACCGCGCTCGGCTCCACCAGCACCTGCGCCATCGCCGCCATGGCCGACCCCTCCCGGAAGCTGTATGCCGTCCAGTTCCACCCCGAAGTGGTCCATACCCACCCCGGCAAGCAGATCCTCCACAACTTCCTGTTCACCATCTGCGGCTGCGTCCAGGATTGGGACCCGAGCCGGCGCATCCCCGTCGTCGAGGAGCAGATCCGCCAGACCGCCGCCGGCCGGAAGGTGTTCTTCTTCGTCAGCGGCGGCGTCGATTCCACCGTCGCCTACACCCTCTGCCTCCGCGCCCTCGACCCCGACCACGTGCACGGAGCCTACGTCGACACCGGCATGATGCGCGAGAACGAAACCGAATTCGTCCGCGCCAACTTCTCGAAGCTCGGCGCAAAGCACTTCACCGTCGTCGATGCCCGCCAGGAGTTCCTCGCCGCGCTCGAGGGCGTCACCGACCCCGAAAAGAAGCGCCAGGCTATCGGCGAGCAGTTCGTCGCCGTGCAGGACCGCATCCTCCAATCGGGCCACTACCTCGACGCCGATTGGATCCTCGGCCAGGGCACCATCTATCCCGACACCATCGAATCCGGCGGCACTACCAAGGCCGATAAGATCAAGACGCATCACAACCGCGTCGAGGGCATCCAGCGCCTCATCGATGCCGGCCGTATCCTCGAGCCCCTCAGCTCCTTCTATAAAGATGAAGTCCGCGAGATCGGCCGCGAACTCGGCATCGACGAGGAACTCCTGGAGCGCCACCCGTTCCCTGGCCCGGGCCTTGCCATCCGCTGCCTCTGCGGTGACGACTCCGCCGCCACGAAGCAAATCGGCGAAGGCTATCTGCTCCCGGTGCATTCCGTCGGAGTGCAGGGCGACTCCCGCACTTACCGCCCCGCCCTCGCCCTCGACGCCATGCCACCCGGCGAGCACGCCGCCACCGAATTGATCAACCGCATCGCGGGCATCAACCGCGTGGTCGCCGCCGTGGCTTCCCACGCCCCGCTCGCCTCGCTGCGCAGCGTACCGGCCTACATCACCGAAGAGCGGCTCGCCCATCTGCGCCGCGTCGACGCCATTGTCCGCCGCCTCTCTCATCAAAGCGGCTTCGACAAGACCATCTGGCAGTTCCCAGTAGTCGTGATTCCGGTAGGAGTGGAAGGCAGGCCCGACAGCGTCGTCCTCCGCCCGGTGGATTCCGTCGACGGCATGACCGCGCAGGCAGTCATCATGCCCGCCGGGCTGCTGAAACAAATGACCGAAGAGTTGTTGCGGGTGGAAGGAATCTGCGCGGTCTTCTACGACCTCACTCACAAGCCGCCGGCAACCATCGAATGGGAGTGACCCTCCACAGTCACGCGGCTGCCGGATTGCGACTTCTCCACACGGATGCGTGAGGGGAGCCGTTCCCCCAACTCGGCGACATGTGAAATGACGCCTACCATACGGTTTCCGGAGGTCAATGTCTCGATTGCCGCAATCGCCGTCTCGAGCGACTCGGCGTCCAGGGACGAGATGCCTTCATCAATAAACAGGGAATCCAGGCGGGAGCGCGCGCGCTCATCCGATGACATGGCGGTGAGTCCTTCGGAGAGGGCCAATGCTAGGGCTAGCGAGGCTAGGAAGGACTCGCCGCCACTAAGTGTCTTGACGCTGCGCGTCTCGCTCGCGTTCCAGTGGTCGACGACGAAGAACTCGTTGCTGTCTTCACTGAGAGTGAGCGTGTACTGCCCGCGGCTCAGCCCGAAAAGCTGATTCGAGGCCTCGCTCGCCAGCCTGCTGAGCGCCGCCCTCTGTACGTACGCAATGAACTCATTCGCCGCGAGCAGCTTGCCGAGTTGATGGTAGACCAGCGCTTCCCCCCGCAGCCCGGCAATCTCCTCACGCATGCGCTGCGACTCGCCGATACGCTGCCGCAACTGTGCGATGTTCGCCTCCGCCGTGGCGACCCTCGCCTGCAAAGTGCTTGCCATCGCCCCCACGGACCGTAACGCCGCTTGCACATGCGCCAACTCCTCGGCGCCCTGCGCCAACTCGGGCAACTGCGCCCGCAGCCTCGCCGCAAGCTCCTTGGCCTTCGCCTTCGTCCTGTCGATCTGTGTTTCCTTCTCGCTAATCGTGTTCTGTAGTGAAAGCTGTCGCGACTTGTGCTCCATCGCCGCCGTGGTCGCCTTCTGCCGCTGGTTCATTGCGTCCAACCGCTGCCTCTCCAGGTCCTGCCGCAGGCGCTTTGCCTGGCTCTGCTCCTCGAGCGACGCCTCGAGTTCACTCAACGGCAGCGGCGCCCAATTGGGAAAGCCTTGCAGCCCGGCAGCAGCCTCGCGCAGCTTCTCCTGTGCCCGCTTGATCTCGGCATCGATGGACGCCACCTGCTGCGCGGAAAGCTGCAACTGCTGTTGCGCGGCTTGGGTCTGGCGCTCGGCCGCCATCTCGGCACCCTGCGCCTCCTGCGACAAACGCGCGGCATCGCTGTTGGCGCGATCAAGAGCGCCTATGCGCTCCACCCGCGCCTCCAATTCCTCGGCGGTCCCCGCCGCCTGGCTCTGGGCGTCCGCCAGTTGATCAGCCGTCCGCTGCCACGCCGTCTGCGCCGCCCGTGCCGCTTGCAGCCGCTTCCTCGCTTCATCCAGAGCAGCCACCGGAGCCGCTTCGGGTACCTTGCGAATGGTCTGCTCGCACACAGGACACTGCTCGCCCGCCTTCACATGCCGCCGGATCTCACTGGCGGCGTTCAGGGTCTGTAAGTGGTCCAAAGCCGCCTCTGCCTCGCCCACGGCGGAGTGCACGGTCTCCTTCGCGGGCAGCCCCGCCATCGCCGACTCGGCCTTGCGCAGTTTCTCGAGCCGCGCGCGGATGAGGTCGCCGGATCCGTGCGCCTTGCGGAAGCCGTCGAGCGCCTGCTGAGCCTCCCCAGCCGCTCGCTGCGCCTCCCCGCGCCCCTGCCGGGCGGCATCGAGCGACTCCGCCGCCTGTCTTGCTTCCGCCTCGAGCTGCGGTAAGGAGGCCGCCTTCGCCTGCCGCTCCTTGCGTCTGGCCGCCAGTTCTACCTGCAAGCTCGCCTGCTGTTTAGCCAGCGGCACAGCCTGAGTCAGCTCCGACCACGCCGCTTCGTCATAGCCCGCGGCCTCGAGCTGCGCCTCCAGATCCTGGAGCCTCCGCTCGCATTCGGCCAGCGCTTTCTCAGACGCCGCGCTGCCCGCCTCCGCCTCCTTCAACTCCGCGCGCGCCTTACCCAAGTCTGCGGTTGCCTGCTCGCCTTCCGTGCGGACCTGCTTCAATTCCTGCGCCACCGGCAGAAGGGAGTCCAACCGCTGCCGCTCCTTCTCCTGAACCGCCCGTTGATCTATCAGGTCCTGCCGCTCCGTTTCCAACTTCTCCAGGTTCTCCTCGGTGGCGTCCGCGTATGTAGTCTTGAGTTGCTGCTCGAAGGCATCCGCCTTTACGCGCAGTTCCTTGTCGCGCTCGTTGGCCGCGCGCATCATCCGTTCATACACGCGCAGCCCCAGCAGGTCCTTCAGAATCTCTGTACGCTGCTTCGGATCTCCACGCAGGAACTTGTCAAACTCTCCTTGCGGCAGAATCACTGACCGTGTGAAGCCATCGAAATCGAGGCCCAGAATGCTCTGGATGCGCTCGCCGAACTCCTTCACGTTGCCCGCCACCGAGTTCCATTCCTCGCCCGCCTGCTCCTCCAGCAGGATATTCGTCACGCTGGCTTTGCCCGTCTTACGCGTTCGCGCGATCTTGTAGCGCTTCCCTCCGGCTTCGAACTCGAAGGTGACCTTCACCGTGTTCTGCCCCAGACTCACCAGCCGCGAAATCTCCTTCTCGCCGATGCGTGGGGTGCAGCCGAAGAGGCCATACAACATCGCGTCCAGGATGGAGGACTTCCCCGCGCCGGTCGGCCCGGTGATGGCGAACAGGTCGAGCCCTTCGAAGTCGATCACGGCTCTCTTCTGGAAGCTGGTGAACCCTTCCATCTCAAGCTTCACTGGACGCATCGGTAGCCTCCTCGTAGAGCTTCTGGAATGCCGACATCAGATCAGGTGAGGGTTCGCCTCCCTCGCGGTCTTCGAAGAAGCGCTTGAACATCGCGAGTGGGTCAGGAGGCGGGGGAGGTGGTGGTTCCGTTGTTCGCGCCGGCAGTTCCACCCGCACATCCACGGCATCCGGCAGCATCGCCCGCACATCCTCCGCCACTCCCGGCTTCGGCTTCGGCAACTGCACCGTGACATACAGGAAGTCGCCGTTGTTCCACTCGGCGGCGCGCTTCTCGATCTCCGCGAGCGTGCCGCTCACGTGACGGAGCCTGCGTCCGCTGGCCATCCGCACGCTCTCCACGCGCGCGGTCTTCCCGGCTTTCGCGTCGATGACCACCACGCGCTTATCCTGCCCGTATTCCCCGAAATCGAGCTGTAGCAGCGACCCCGAATAGCAAGTCGGGCTGGGTCCCGCGATCTCCTGCGGCCGGTGCAAATGCCCGAGTGCGATGTAGGAAGCCGAATCCGGGAAGCGCTGAGCCGAGAGTGCGTAAGGCTTTGTCATGTGCACCTCGCGCTCGCTGCCGGTTGCTTCGCCGCCCTGCACGAACAGGTGACCCAGCAACACGTTGACCGTCTCCGCCGTAAACCCCGCGCAGAGCGCCTCAACAATTGACCCAACGCCTTCGGCGTAGGCGCTCGAACGCTCGGCATGCACGCCCATCAGCAGGCTTGCATCCAGCCACTTGTGCTCCGGGACCCAGGGCATCACCGCGATGCGCGCCTGCTCGCCCCGCACCGTGAGCTCGACCACTCCGCCCTCCTCGGGCGCCCGCACCGTGGGCCGCATGTGGATGGACATGCGGTCGAGCAGCGGCTGCAGCGCCTCGAGCCTGCGCGGATGATCGTGGTTGCCGCCGATCAGCACCGCCGGAATCCGATGGCCTGCGAGATTGCCGAGCAGCGAGTACACCAGCCTCTCCGCCTCGGCGGGCGGAGCCTGCGTGTCGAAGATATCCCCCGCCACCAGGACACAATCGATCTTCTCGCGCACCGCGATCTCGAAGACTTCCTGGAGCGCCTTCTCGTGCTCGTCCATGCGCGAGCGTCCGCGCAGACCCTTTCCGATGTGCCAATCAGCCGTATGCAGGAATCTCATGAGCGGAACTTCCGGAAGGGATCTTTGCCCGCCGCCGTCACCGCTACTCGCGCCTCGGATTCGCGTGTAGCCCACGAAGGAAACGGAAACCGCACCAGCAGCGGAATGGGGATTTCCGGCTGGCTCACGATCACCGTGCCCGGCTTGAGGATGCCGGCGCGCGCGCGGCTGGGCCCGGGAAGGAAGGCATACTCATGCTGCTGTGCCTCGGCCAAGTCAAGCCGGCCCACCACGCGGAACGACGAGTTCGCCACCACGCGGCGCTCGATCTGGCTCGCCGTCTGCTCGGCCCCGATGAGGATGACGCCGAGGCTGCGGCCGCGCTCGGCCATGTCGAGAATCACGTCCTTGATGGGGCTCCAGCCTTCGCGCGGCGCGTACTTGTTCAACTCATCGAGCACCACGAACGCGAGCGGGCGCGAGGTTCCCGACTTCTCCTTGTCCTCGAACATGCGCTTCAGCACGACGCCAATGACGAAGCGCTTCGCGCGGTCGTGCAGGTTGTGGATGTCGATCACCGTCACCTGCGCCTTGCGCCAGTTGATCACATTGCGCTCCGCGTCATCCACGTGCCCGCGGATGAGGTGGCCCACGCGCGCCGCCGCCGACAGCAGCCGCCGCTCGAAGGCAGACCGCGTGCCTGATGCGTAGCTTCCGGCCCAATCGTCCAGATGCTCCTGAATGTGCGCCACCAGATCGTCAAACCCGTCGAAGCCGTGGACATCCTCCCGCGCAAGGCGTGATTCTACGCGCTCCACTACGGAGCCAAGCTGGCTGCTGTCGTCCTCGGCTTCCGTGAACAAGAACCGCAGCAAACGTTCTTCGCAGAACTGCTTCACCGTCCAGGCGAACGGGTTCACGCCCTCAGTGCGCGCTCCCGTATCGGGCACCATCTCGAGCGTTTCGCGCCGCACGGGAGCGTAGATGGCGAGGTCTTCGAAGGCCCCCGGCTGAAGCCCGAGCTTGGCGTAGAGCGCCTCCTGATCCGGCTTGAGCGAGTTGTTCGGCTTGTCGAGAAACAGCAGATCCTCGCCCTTCACGTTGAAGATCAGAGCGTGCGTGTTACCAGCGGCCGCTCCCAGAAGCTTCGAATGGAAGATGCCGTAGAGAAGGAAGGTTGCGTAGGTGGTCTTGGTGGCAACGCCGGAGATGCCGGAGATATTGACGTGCGCGCCGCGGGAGCCATCGAGGAACTCGAAGTTGCCATGCACCGGTTCGCCGTCGCGCGAGAGGCCGAGCGGAAAGCGCTTCGTCATGGCATCGAAGAAGAGCCCCTGGTCGCGGTCCTTGCCCGCGGCTTTGAACACAGGCTCGCCGGGCATGGGCGGCACGAAGACCTCCGGCTCGACGCGGGTCACGGTGACGTGCGCCTTCACCGCATGCGTTAGCGGCAGCACGCCATCGGTGGCGAGAAAGACATCGGATTCGAGCCTCGCCCCTTCGTGGCGGGCAACGAGAATATCGACAATTCCGTAGAGCGTCACCTCCTTGCCGTCAGCCAGCGCGCGCCGCACCAGCACCACATCGTCCAACTGGAGCGGCTCCTCGGCGGGAACCGCAATCCAGAAGTCGAGCGGCTGAGCATCCGCCGTGCCCAGCACCTTACCGATTTCTCTGC
>JADLBD010000248.1 GCA_020847975.1 Bryobacterales bacterium
TCTGTGCCCATAGCCCGGATTCCGACGACGCCTTCATGTTTTATGGCTTGGCGACGAAGAAGATCCGCTCGCGCTTTGTGACCTTCCGCCATGTTCTCGAGGACATCGAGTCGCTGAACCGCAAAGCCATGCAGGGCATGTACGAGTTGACGGCGATTTCATATCACGCCTATCCCTACGTGACGGACAAGTACGTTCTGATGGCCGCCGGTTCGAGCGTGGGTGATGGATATGGTCCCCTCCTTGCCGCCTTGCGTCCGATGGCGCCGGAGGAGATCAAGGGCAAGCGCATCGGCATTCCCGGCACGCTCACCACCGCCTACCTCACCCTGCGATTGTTCGAACCCGATTTTGAAGCGGTGGTAATCCCCTTCGACAAGATTTTGGACGCTGTAAAGGACCACTCCGTTGATCTGGGCCTGGTCATCCACGAGGGCCAACTCACTTACTCCAAAGCAGGCTTCCACAACGTGCTCGATCTGGGGCGCTGGTGGAAGAACAAGTTCAACCTGCCGCTTCCTCTGGGCGCCAATGTCATGCTGCGGTCTCTGTTGCCGGAGGTGCAATCCGAGTGCTCGCGGCTTCTCTCTGAGAGCATCCGTTACGCGCTCGATAATCCGGAAGAAGCCATCAACTATGCTCTTCAATTTGCCCGCGACCTCGACGTGCAGATGGCGCAGAAATTTGTCGGCATGTATGTGAATCATTTCACCGTCGATTGCGGAGAACAGGTTCCCGTGGCTGCGCAGAAACTGCTCGATATGGGCTTTGAAGCCGGATTGATTCCGCACAAGGTGAAACTGGAGTTCGTCCGCTGAACGTCCATCGTTCTATGCGGGTTTTTGCAACACTCCTGCTCGCTGCCTTCGCCTGCCGGGCCGCCGCCGACCCGGACGAGGCCAAAGCGCGCATCCGGGGCATTCGTGACTATGCCAAGCAAGGCCCCTCGGCCATCGCGAAGATACAGCCTTATCTGGAGGATCGCGACAAAGAGGTGCGTTGGGCGGCGGTGGAAGCCATCTCCGAGATCGGCACCCAGCGGGCACTCGATCCTCTCATTCAGGCCACCAATGATAATGAGGAAAGCATTCAGGTGCGCGCCGTGGACGGTCTGGTCAATTTCTACCTGCCCGGGTATCTGAAAACAGGCATTGGAGGATCGATCCGCCGGGCCACCCGAGCGCTGAAGGGGCGGTTTACGGACACCAACAACGATATCATCGATCCTTACGTGTCGGTCCGGCCGGAAGTGATTACCGCTATCGGTAAACTGGCCCGCGGCGGAATCAGCATGGAGTCCCGCGCCAATGCCGCCCGCGCCCTGGGAATTCTGCGCGGCAAGACCGCTCTCCCCGATCTCTATGAAGCGCTCCGCTCGCGCAGCGACATTGTTCTCTATGAGTCCCTTATCGCGATCCAGAAGATTCGCGACACCAGTTCCGGCCCGCAGATCCAGTTCCTGCTCCGCGATTTGAAAGACCGCGTGCAGATTGCCGCGCTCGAAACCACCGGCATTCTACGCAACCGGGCGGCCATCCCGGACCTGCGGCTAGCCCTCAAGAACGCCCGCAATGACAAGATCCGGCGCGCCGCCCTCACTGCCTTGGCGATGATGCCCGACGAAGCCAACCGCCCGTTGTTTGCCCAGTATTTCGCCAGTAAAGACGAAGGGCTGAGGGCCGCCGCCGCCGAGGGTTACGGGCGGCTCAGGCAGGCCTCCGATCTGCCGGCCCTCGAAAGGGCATTCCAGGATGAGGACAAGATGGGTCCGCGGCTCTCGATGGCCTTTGCCCTGGTGATGCTGGGCAAGCACGAGTTATCCGAATTCAGCGCCCTGCAATACCTGGTGAACACCCTCAACTCCAGGCTCTATCGCGATTCGGCGGAACCGCTGCTCACCGAACTGGCGCGCGATCCGGGAGTCTACAAAGCCATCTACCCTGCGCTGCGCAAGCCGGACGCAACCAAGGAGGAAAAGATCCGATTGTTGAGAATTCTTGGAAGAACGGGCGGAAAGGACACGCTCGCTGTTGTCGAGCCGCTCAAGGGGGATAGCGACGCGGAAGTGGCCCAGGAAGCAATGAGGGCAGCCCAGAACATTACTGCCAGGCTGCCCTGAAATCTCAAGTGAAGGAAAGGCGGGAGGCTCCGCCTTACTTTGCCTTCTTCTGTTTCTGCTGACCGACGCGGACTTTGAACTGCTTCTGCTGGGAATCAGTCCAGGCTTTCCAGTCAAACCGCTTCGACGCTTCCGCCTGATAGACCTCGGGATCGGCGCCCTTGGGAAGGACCGCCATGATGGTGGCAAATTGACCCGTTTCCGGGTTCTGCACCCGGAATCTCTTTACGTTCGGAATACCCATACATTGCTATCCTACCAAACTTCGGTTCGTTCGTTGCCAAGTGCTCGGCGCAGTTGCTATGGTCGAGTCGATGACTGCTGATTCCCACCACGGCGGCCGGCGGCCGGTTCGCGTCCGCCGCGTCGATGAATGCCAATCGCTCGAAGATCTGTTTCTCCATTGTTTGCCTGCGTTTGGAGGCGCTTACCTGCGCCGCGTCTACACGCTGCTCGATCAGGCGATCGGGTCGGATTGCCCCCTGACGCTTGCCATCTCCGGCCCGGTTACGGTCTCCGGCCAGCACCAGGCGTGGTTGATTCCGCTGCTCGAGACGGGGTGGATTGCCTACCTCAGCACAACGGACGCCGTTTGCTATCATGACGGTCACCGTTCGCTCCGCCACCATACCTCCGATCCGGTGTTTGAGGTGCCGATCTTCGGCGACGACGGAGCCTTGCGCGAGGAAGGGACCATCCGCGTCACCGACATGGCTTTCCCCGAGCAGGTGCTGCTCGATCAGGACGCCCTGCTATCGGAAATCCTGCTTCAGCCGGAATTTCAGAAGAAGATGACCGGCACCGAGATGCGCTATCTGCTGGGACGCCGCTACGCGGAGGAGGAAACCGCCCTGGGCGTCAAGCCGGGACTCCTTGCCACGTGCCACCGGTTGGCAATTCCCGTTCTCGTGGGAGCCCCAGCCGACGGCAGCGTCTTCCTGAACTCCATGAAACTATGGGCGATGCGAAACGCGGGATTGATTGACGATTACCGCTTTGAACTCGACCTGCACGCCGAGGTTTTCGAGGCATGCGCGTACCATCATTGGGGCTTGCTTGATCATCCCGGGGGGAAACTCGGAACGCTGATTCTGGGAGGCGGGGTTCCCAAGAACTACAATCTACAGCCCGAACCCGCGCTGGGCCAAGTGCTGGGATTGCCGGACATCCGGGGCTATCACTTTGACGTCCAGATCGTGAGCGCGCCGGTGACCGACGGCTCCCTCTCGTCCTGCCCGCCCGCCGAAGCGGTCACCTGGGGGAAAGTAGATAAGGACAGCTATCAACGGACAACGGAAAGCATGCAGGGGGACTATTCCGTCGTCATGCCATTCCTGGTGAAAGCCCTGCTTGACAAGCGGGACCGCTTCGAGCAACTGCGCCGCGAAATGGGTGAGGAGCGGCTGTTCTCCGCTCACCCCGAAGCCCGGGGCTACCTGCGCGCGCCGGAAGGCTACCGCCTCTTTGAACGCCGCGATGCCCTGCGCGAGAAACTGCTGGCGGGTGTGGAGCGCAACCGGGAGTGGCTGCTGTCCTCCATCACCCAACGTCAGGTTTAGAATTCGCCTTTACGCTTCGCTCAATGCCGCGAACAGCGTGCCGCGCGCTGTCGAGTGCAGCGGTTCCTTCGCCAGCCGGATCTCGGAAACCGGCACCGGAAAATCATTGGCCTTCAGCACACGCTCGAAGCGCTCCTGGAAGCCTTTCGGCATGACGCTGCCGCCGCTGAGCACAAGGGGAACCGGCCGGCCCATCTTGGGAACGCTCTTCGCCGCGGCAAAGGCCTCTTTGATTCCGTTCACCAGCGATTGGATCATGTCCTCGTAGTAAACGCCGATCACCTGCTGCACTTTATCCGAGTAGTGGCCGTTGAAATGGAAGCCGCTCTCCTTGACGATACGGATCCTGGTGGCCAGTTCACCGGCAGCCTGCGCGGCGCTGTTGTCGATGAAGTCTCCGGCTTTCGGGATGCTGAAGTTCAGAACCGGCACGGAAAGGTAAGCGAGGCAAACGTTGCACAGGCCCCCGCCGCAACTGATGCCGATGCCGGTGTAGTTGGAATCCTCCAGTTCCCCGTAAACCACTGCCAGACCTTCGCTTACCGGCTGCACCTGATAGCCCATCTCGGTCAGCATTCCGCGAATGGTCGCCTCGTGGTAGGTGGTGTTGTCGGGCGTGCCCAGGGGCGGCGCAGGCACGGAGAAGAACAGCCGCTTCCCGTCGCCGCTGTCGCTTCCGAGCAGGCTGCGGAAGATCTGCTGCATCTGCGCTTCACTTTCCGGTTCTCCGGGGTTGAGCAGGCCCGCGCGCATGGGGCGGCGGGTTTCCCGGCCGAGCAGGTCCGCGAACCGCTCGGATTCGTTGCCGTGCACCACCAGTTCGCCGCTGTCGACGGAATACGGCACCTGCTCCTTCTTCAACACGTTTTCCGTAATCTTCGAATAGGGGATGCGCACAAAGGCGTTCAACTGAGTCTTGAACGTGAATTCCTTTCCCGGCTTCTGTGCCAGGACAACGCGGCTTGTGCCGACATCCATTCCAATCGCAGAGTTGTTGCTGCTCATGAGTTTTCCTCTTTCTTCCGCGCCCGTAGCGCGACGACAAGTTGCCTAAACTTGCGGTTCAAGACGGACCTGTATTCACGCAAGGGCATGCCCTTCGCGCTGGCCTCTTGCCGCACTTCTTCCTGAGCGAGTAGTAATCCCTTCCACAACCGCGCCTCGGACACGGACACAAACGTGCTGTCGTAAATGAAGCCGAACACGGTCATGCTCGGGACGGGCGTGGCGTAGTTGTCCGGCAATCCCATATCCGCAAACGGAAAATGGGTCGCCCAATCGGTGTGGGCGCCAATGCGGAAATTGTCGGGATTGACTGAGACCTGCGCATGGGTAACGCAGTTTCCGGCGGGAATATGATACTTCGCGCGGAGCATGTCCGTAAGGACCCGCCCCGCGTGAAGTTGTGCTTCGTTGATGGTTTCGGCTCCGTCCTGCGGGCGCGTCTGCGCCTCGAAGGCGACGCCGAGAAAGCTCTGGTTCAGATTGACGTAAACGGATTTCTTGTCCGCCCACACGGAATGGCCCGCATGGTTGGCAATGGAGGCCTCTTCGACAACCCGGTACACGCGCCCAAAACGGTCCACCAGATAATGATAGGACTTGTTGTGGCGGACATAGGAAAGCACTCCCTGTCCGAGTTGCTTGAGGTTCCTGTTATGGGATGCGTCAAACGGCGCAAGGTCGCTCTCGGTGGTGTGAAAAACAATCCCCGCCGGATCAGTCCGGTAGGCTACATCCAGAGAACCATTTCCACCCCAGCTTTCCGGGTGTGCCCGGTCGAGAGACTGGTAGCGCCTTGGCGAGTGTGTCTGCCAGCCTCGCGTTTCAATCCGTAACCCATTGCTGTATACCTCGAAGTCATCTTTTTTCTCCACCAGCCAGATCCTGGAGGGCTCCATGGCTGCCAGACCCGCCGGCTTCACCAAGGTCTCCTCGCTCACGGACGGCGGCGGCTGCATCCACAAACTGGTGGCCTTCGTAATGGTGGAAACCGGCGCCAGAAGCCACACCAGTCCCGCCGTAACGAAGGCCGCGCCGCGCCTGTACCAGCGCCTGCGTTCCTGGTAGAACGCGCAAGCGTGGCGCAGAAAGCGCAGCCTCTCGACGGGATCGGCAATCTGCTGGGCGCGCCACTCGATCATGGTTCTCGTGACGTTTCCCGGGATTGCCGTCCCCCCTTGTGGGTACTTCCACTGCATTGGACATCTATCCTTCGAGTGCTACACAGTGTTCGTTATTCTCGCAAAAATTCCATCGGCGGGAAACCCATAAATTCTTAGGAAGCGCCTAAAGGATTCCTGCGGGGTACCTGCGTTTCCCTCTCCCACGGCCTAAGGAATTCACTTTAGCTCAGCGGCTTCCACAATGCGCGAGTCCGTTTGAAACTTCCGGAAGTTCTCAAACGACACATCCAGATCCCCCTGAACCCGCTTGAACAACGCCAGGCGGGCGTCCAGGTCCACTTGAATCCGGTAGGGCATCCACACTTCGCCGTTGATCCGGTGCTGCTCGATGAACAGGCGGGAACCCTTGGCAAGGCGCGCCAGAAACAGCCCCCAACTCACCGTATCGATTGTCTCCACGTCCAGCCGCGCCAATTGAAATTCCTGCTTGTCAATCCATACTTTACCCTTGAATTTCTTTAACATTCCGGCTCCCGAATGTTTCGGCTGATAATTGGGGCGCGGCGTGGCTTCGAGCTTCCAGCACGGGCGCCCGTTGATGGCATCGTCCCCCAACATGCGGAAATCGTAGGCATCGGGGACCTCCTCGAGGAACTCCCGATCCTTCCGCCGCTCACGGTCAAATGCGGCCAGCCGCTTCCGCCGCTCCTCAGGGCTCTCCTTCGCCCGCTTCTCCATCAGCCGGTCGAGCTTCTGCTGCTCCTTGCGGCGCTCGGAATCGGAGAGCGGCTTCCCGTCCTTTGCGATCAGCCGTTCATAGGGCTCACCAAACAGGATCAGCACTTCCTCGGTCCGCTGGTCTACTTTCGTGATTTTGCCGTGTGAATCCCGCCGCCGCATCTCAGAGCGGACAATATAGGTATAGTCTTTTGCTTTCAACCAGTTGGACTGATCGTGATGGACGGACTTGCGAACGATTTCCAGTGCATCCTGACCCTGGGCGAGCGAAGACACAAGAAACAGGACAGCAAGGATGCGCATGGACAACCAGACGCATCATACCCCGTCAAGTTCCCTGAAATCCCGCCGCGCCTCTTTGAACGGGGCCGAGCCTTCAGCCGTTTTAGCGGTCAGTCAAGTCAGTGGCGCAGGGCAGGCTGAAGGCTGAGAGCCAATCGCTGACAGCTAACCGGCGGATTTCTTTCCCGGTGTGAACAGGGATACGGGCGATGGCAGGATCGAGAAGTATTCCATCAGCCGTTTCTTTTGCTCATGGGCCGGCTTCTTTTCGAGCATGAACTGCGCCAGTTGGGTGAACTGCCGCCCAAGATCGGAATTGGCATCCACGGGTTTGCCTGCCGTCATGGCCTTGTGAACGCCTTGGTAATCGTTGGCAAAGGTCATGACGACGGGTTGGCCGAGCAGTTCCTCGACTTGTGCAGGGCTCACAATGGAGCGCTTCTGGCAGCGGTTGAGGAGGATGGCCACGCGGTCGGCGAGGTCAATGCTGCGCAGGTAGCCTATTTTTTCTCTGGCCAGATGGAGCGAAGGCACCTCGGGTGTCACCACCATGAAAATGCGCTTGGACTCCTGCATCGCCTCGAGGGAATACTTTTCGAGGTTCCCCGAAAGATCGAGGAAGATGGCTTTGTAGGAGCGGCGGGCGAATTCCAGGATGTGCTGGATGCGCGACGGTTCCATGCGCAATCCGGGGTTCAGCTTCCCGGAATGGAGCACATCCAGATGGCCGACGGTGGTCACCAGTTGAGGCCAGATGTTCTCGTCCAGATGCGTGGCGCGTTCCGCAGCGTCAGTCAGCGAGTAGTTGTTTTCCAGTTGCAGGAGGAACCGCACCATGCCGGAGTTCATGTCGCAATCGACCAGCAGCGAGCGCTGCTCCGGCAGGCGGCTGACGGCTACCGCGGTGTTGGTGGCAATGGTGGTGGTGCCCACGCCGGGTTTCGACGGCAGAAAGGTGAACACCAGGTCAGTACTGTCAATCAGAACCGGTTTCTTTTCGAGCACCTCTTTGATTCGTATCAGCCCCTCGTAAACATTCTGCCGCTGGAAGGGGAAAGAGATGAATTCCCGCACCCCGCTTCTCATCACCTCGAGCAGCGTGGCTGGATCGGCCGTCCGGCCAAAGGCGACAATTTGCAAACCCGGCAGTTGCCCCTCCGCCGCCGAGGCCACTTCTAAAGCCTTGCTCAACGATTCAATACTCAAGAACAGCACTTGCGGCCCGCTGGCGCGCAGCGCTCGTGTCAATTCACTTGTGTTCGGATACCGGGGAATGGTCCGAACGACGGCCACCACTCCCATGCCGGCCAGAAGCTCTTCCAGCTTCTCCGACAGATCCTCATCCGGACAGATGATAGCTCCCTTCAGCATCACTGCTCCTTGTTATCACGATAGAGGTTTTAGGGGAGAGGTCCAATCGACCCGAAGGGTTAGGAGAGCGAGGCAAAAGGGCTGACGCGTTAGCCTAGGTATTCAGCCCCGTACTCAGGGGAACGCCTTACTGGTTTACGTAGCCCCATCCGCGATACACTGCCCCTATGCCAAAGCCTACTCCTCCCCTCCTCGACGTGGAGTGCCCTTGTTGCCAGGCTGCTCTGCGCATCGATCCCAAGACCGGCTCCGTGGTCTACCACAAGGCGAAAGAGAAACCGAAAGTGTTCGAAGACTTCTCGGCTGCGGTGCAGAGCTACCAGGGGGAAGCCGGCCGCCGCGAAGACGCCTTCCAGAAGTCTCTGGCCGATCATAAGGTGCACAAGGAAGTGCTGGCGAAGAAATTCGACGAGCTCTTCAAGAAGGCCAAGGAGAATCCCGACGATCCGCCACCCTTGCGCGATATCGACATGGACTGAGATTGAGGATTTTGCGAAGGAGACGACATGCCGCGCAGCTTGTGTCTGATCGCGCTGATGGTACTGACGGCTGCCGCCCTGTTTGCGCAAGAAAAGAAGCAGGGCGGGAAGAAGGGCGGTAGCAATCCGGAGGGTCCTGTCCCGGCCGGCGAACCGGCGCATTTTGCGGGCGCCATCGGCGGGGAACGGGCGAGCGCGGAAGGCAAGCAAGCCGATTGGCCTGCCATCGCCTATACGTCTGACGGCGCGTTGTGGGCCATCTACGTCGAGTGGAATGACAAAGACGCTGACCGGGTGCTGGTCCGGCGCAGGGACACGGCAGGGACGTGGGGACCGGCTGTGGATCTGGCTGACGGGAACTGGGATCACTACTCGCCTGCGATCGCGGCACGAGGCACAGGCGTCGTGGCGGTTTGGGCCGGGCAATCGAGCGGCAACTACGATCTGTTCTGGAGCGAGATGAAAGCGGATGGCAGCGCCACAAAGCCGGCGCGGCTGACCTCGGCGCCCGAAAGCGATTTCAACGTGCGCGCGGTGAGCGACGCGAGAGGCAATGTCACCATTGCCTGGCAAAGCTTCCGCAAGGGCAATGCCGACATTTATGTGCGCAGACTGACCGGGTCCAGTTGGGGGCCCGAGGAGGCGCTCACCACGTGGGATGCCAATGATTGGGAGCCGGCGATTGCCCTCGATTCGCGCGGCGTGGCATGGATCAGTTGGGACTCTTATAAGAACGGCAACTACGACGTCTTCCTGCGCTCTTACGACGGAACCAAGGTCGGCGATCTTATTCCGATCACCACGGAATCGGCGGCTCAGTTTCATTCCACGGTGGCAGTGGACGGGATGGATCGCGTGTGGGTGGCCTGGGACGATGCGGGAAAGAACTGGGGCAAGGATTTCTCCCGCGCCAGTTCCGCTCCGGGCAGCCGCGGGCTGCACTATTCGCGCACGCTGGGAATGCGTGTGTACGCGGGTGGCCGCGTGGAAGAAGTGATGAACAGCGTGGCGCGGAAGTTCAGCGGGAGGATGCAGCGCTACGCGGAGCTGCCGCACCTGGTGTTTGACCAGAAGGGAGCCCTGTGCCTGGTGTTCCGCCACTGGACGGAAACCAAGCCGAACGAGATCTACCATTTCTATGTGACGCGGCTGAGCGGCGGCGAATGGTTGGAGCCTTACCAGCTTGCGAGCAGTTCGGGGAGGAATTCGCAGCACGCCTCGCTCGTGTTGAAGCCGGGCGGCGGCGTGGCGATTGGATATTCGAGCGACGGCCGTTCGCCAACCAACGTGCCGAAAGACCAGATGCACGCGCTGCATTACAACGTGTATGTCTCGAATTGGGAAGCGGGGACGCAGCCGGCAAATGCGAACCTTGTTGCGGCGCAGTTGCCCGCTCCCGGCCCGGCAGGACCTCGACGCGCGCGACAGACAATGACGGCCGGAGGCAAGCGCTACACGCTCCTGCTGGGCGATTGCCACCGGCACACGGACATCCGCGGGCACAGCGGCGTGGATGGATCGGTGCTGGACACCTACCGCTACGGCATCGATGCGGCGCAACTGGATTTTCTCGGCACCTCGGACCACAACGAGGTAGTGGGCGGGCGATGGCCGGACGGTCTGCGCGACTACCAGTGGTGGACGGTGCAGAAGGCCGTGGATCTGTTCACGCACGCGCCCGCGTTCATTGGAATCTACAGCTACGAGCATTCCATGAACCGCCCGGCCGGGCACCGTAACGTGCTGTTCCTGAAGCGGGGCGCGCCGCTGCGTCCCATAGACCGCGAGCGCAAAGAAGACAACCTCCCGCCGAATATGTGGAAGTGGTGGGAAGAGCACGTGTTTACGCAATCAGGGCAGAAGTCGGTGATCGTCCCGCACACGTTTGCCGCGGGACCGCTGGCCGATTGGAACTGGCCGAATGCGCGGTTCGATTGTCTGCTGGAAATGTATCAGGGCGCGCGCGGCAGCTACGAAGCCTACAAGCTGCCGGACAAGGAGAAGCGCGGCCCGACACAGGTGGACGAGGACGGCCATTATGCCCGGAACGCGCTGGCGAAGGGCAACATCTATGGGTTCGTTTCGTTCAGCGATCACGGCTCGACGCACAATAGCTGGGCCGGGGTATGGGTGTCAAAGGAAGACCGCGAGGGTGTGCTCGATGGCATGTACGCCCGGCACACCTTCGCCGCAAGCGATGAAATCATTACCAAGGTAACGGCGGCCGGGCACCTGCCGGGGGATGAGTGGAATGTGAGCGGCAACAAGGCTCCGCGAATCGAGGCCAACATCACCGCGCCGGATGAGATTTTGCGCATCGACGTGGTGAAGGACGGCAAGTACGCGTACACTATGCGCCCTAACGGCGGCACGACGGCGAAGCTGAACTGGCGCGACAGCGAGGCGAGGCCGGGCCGCTCGTATTACTATGTGCGAGTGTTTCAGCGCGATCCCGACAATCCCGACGGCGACCCGGAGATCGCCTGGACCTCGCCATTCTACGTGACCTACCAATAACACTATGTCCTACCAGTTTCGCGTCGGGATTACTCCCGATTTCTACACAGATGCCAAGGGGCGGTTCGAGGGGCCTTTGGAACAGAAACTCGGCCCGGTGAAAGGGATCGAAGTGGCGGCGATGCCGCCACAGCCGGACAGAACGGTAACGGCGGCGGCGGCGGATGAGTTTGACGCCATCTTTGCCTTGGGGATCAACTTCTCGCGCGCGAGCGTGGAAGGCGTCAAGCGACTGGCTCTTATCGCGCGGTGGGGAGTCGGCTACGACATGATCGACATCCCGGCCATCACGGAGGCCGATGTGCTGCTGGCGATCACCCCCCAAGCCGTGCGGCGCCCGGTGGCGGAGGCGATCCTCACCTACATCTTCATGCTGTCGAAGAACGTCCTGGAGCAGGACCGCACGGTGCGGGAAGGGAAGTGGCGGGGGAGCCTGAGCCGGCTCGGGATATGTCTCCCCGGGCGGACGCTGGGTTCGCTCGGTTGCGGGAATATTGCGCAGGAGTTGTTCCGCCTGGCGGGCGGGCTGGGCTTCGGCCGTCTGATCGCGCACGATCCTTATGCCGACGCGGCAGCCGCCGCCAAACTGGGGGTGGAACTGGTCTCCATGGAGGAACTGTTCCGCCAGAGTGATTACCTGGCTGTAAACTGCCTGCTCAACGAGCAGACTCGCGGCCTTGTCGGCGCGGAGCACCTGCGCATGATGAAACCTTCAGCGTTCTTCATCAACACCGCGCGCGGGCCGATTGTGCGGCAGCCGGACCTGGTTCAGGCGCTGCGGGAAAAATGGATTGCGGGAGCCGGGATCGACGTTTTCGAGAAGGAGCCTCCCGTGGCTGGTGAGCCGCTGCTCGAACTGGACAATGTCATCCTCGCGCCGCACGCGCTCGCCTGGACCGAGGAGATTGCCCGGGACAACGGGCTCGAGGCGTGCGATAACATACTCGCTTTGGCGCGCGGGGAGATTCCGCACGGGGCCGTCAATCGCGAGGTGCTGAAGCGGCCCGGATTCCAGAGAAAGCTAGAAAGGTACCGCCAGTGAAAGACAATCGTTTCCAGAAGGTGCTCCGCGAGGGGCGCGTCCCGGTGGGACACATGATCATGGAGTTCGGCACGCGGGGGCTTGCGATGATGCTGAA
>JADLBD010000249.1 GCA_020847975.1 Bryobacterales bacterium
CCATCGGGTTTTTCCTTTGCGTGTGCTTTGGCTGCTCACGTCCGGAGTTTCCCGGTGGACTCCCGGAAATGTCAAACTCCTACTGCCACCCCGGCAAAGCCGGGGGATCTCCTCTTATTGTTTAGGGAAGCAGGCATCCGCCAGCCGGCTTGTCATCGAATGGCCCAGCGGGCGCGTGGAGGAGCACAAGAACCTGCGCCCAGGCCATTATGACTGCCGCGAAGGAGACACGCTCAAAGGTCCCAGCCGCTATTGACGCGAGGCTTCCCAGTACAAACAATCCCGCACGCGCAAATAGCGCTCAGGCCCCTGCTGCGCGAATGCCGGCTGCGCGTCATAGCATCCCTTGCCTTCGTTAGGAAGCGTCCGCGCCAGCATCGTGTCCTGCTGTTCATTGCGCTTGACGACGGCGCTCAGGCTGCCCGCCGCGGCGGCATTCACTCCATCCGGGAACACTGCCTCGAGAACCCGCACCTCCATCGGGGCCACTCGCCACGTGTCCGACTTGGCGAGCACTTCCAGCCGTATCCGCCCGACGGGAGCTTCCCGCGGCACCCACACATCGAGCAGATACACCTGCGTGGTCTGGCCCGGAATTTGGACATCAATGTCCGGCATTACGCGAAAGTACGGCTCTTGCATCTCTTCGAACTTGTCCGGTACCCACTTCTTGCCCTCGAGCGAGTACTTCTCCTTGTACAGTTTCCACTGGAAAACGTTTGCCGGGTTCGACTGCACTGCCATCATGTAGATGGTCTTCGGCTCCGCTGTGACCGCTACTTGCAGGGAGAAGAATCCGCCCCGCGCCACTCCCGGCGACAGAATTTCCCGCGGCTTGTGACTCGTGTCCACCTGCCCGAACGGATCAATCTTCACCAATTCCGAATACAGATCGAGAGCGCGCACCACCTGACCCGGCAGCGGCGCGGCAACAAGAGTGATCAGCAAAAGACACCCGAACCCCATATCCTCACTTTACAAACCTCGACGGCATTTGGCACGCAGTCTATGCATGCGGCCCGCACGCTCGAGGCCTGATCAGACCTGCGTGGTCATCCACAGGAACATGCGGACGAAGCTGAATCCGGTGGTCAGCAGACAGAGGCCGGCAATGGACTGCCAGGCGCGTTCCGCCGTGCTGCCCGCCGCGCGAGGTTCCCTGGCCACGTAGGCCACGGCGAAGCCCGCGATGAGACCGCCGATGTGAGCGGCGTTGTCGATGTGAAGGCCGGGCAGAAGGCCGAAGAGCAGGCCGTAGATGGCCCATCGGATATACATGCCGCGGATTGCGGAGCCCATCGCAGTGTTGTGCCGGACTCCGAGGGCGATCATGGCTCCGATGAGGCCGAAGATGCCGGCGGAGGCTCCGATGCTGAGGATCGGGCTCCATACGGCGCTCAAGTAGAATCCGAATACGGTGGCCACGAAGTAGAAGATGAGCAGGCGCGCCGAACCGTAGAGTTCCTCCACCTGCGCCCCGAGGTCCATCAGCGCCCAGGAGTTCATGCCGATGTGGAGGAGGCCTCCATGCAGGAATCCGGCGGTGACCAGACGCCACCATTGTCCGGCGGCGATGCCCTGGTTCCATTTGCCGCCGAACAGCACCAGGGTCCTGCCGCTGATGTCGAGCAGGCCGCCGCCGTCGGCTCCCTGCCGCATGTCAAACAGCCACGTGGCGGCAAACAGAGCGCTGTTCACGAGCAGGAGCATCATGGTGGTGAAGCGGGCGTGCGGGATGAAGCCGCCCAGCACCTCGCCGGATGTGCGGGCAACCGCGGCGGGGGCGCTGAGAGGAGTTTCGCAATAGGGGCAGACTTTGTCCTCCACTGCTGTAAACGCCCGGCAATTCGGGCACATGCGGCTGTTCTTCACTGCCCTCATTCTACCAACCCTTTTGCGATTCACCGCCCGATGTGGGAACCGTAACCTGATACAATCGAGAGTTCGGATGCCAAAAACAGAACGGGAACTGCGGCAGGACATCGTCGAGGTAGGCCGCTATGTGTATCAGAAGGGGTGGGTTGCGGCCAATGACGGCAACATCAGCATCCGTCTCGACGAGGGCCGGGTGCTTTGCACGCCCACGGGGGTCAGCAAAGGCACGATGCATCCCGACGACCTCATCATCTGCGATCTGAACGGCAACAAACTCGAGGGGCGCAAGGAACGCACGTCGGAGATCATGATGCATCTGACCATCTATCAGATGCGCAGCGATGTGCGGGCGGTAGTCCATGCGCATCCGCCGGTGGCCACGGGATTCGCCACGGCGGGGAGGCCGCTGAACCAGGCGCTGCTGCCGGAAGTGATCATCGGATTGGGCTGCGTGCCGCTGGCGGGTTATGGCTTGCCGGGCACTCCCGAGTTGACTGAGCCGATGTTGCCGTACATCCCCAAGTACAACGCGCTGCTGCTGGCCAACCACGGCGCAGTCTCCTATGGCGACGAGGTGTGGCAGGCCTACTATCGCATGGAGACGGTGGAGCACTTCGCGCGCATTTCGCTGGTGGCGGAACTGCTTGGCGGGGCCAATAGACTGCCGCGTACCGAGGTGGACAAGCTGTTCGATTCGCGCACGCGGTACGGCATCAAGGCGCGCGCGGGCGTGGAGCCCGGCTGTCCCGTGACGGCGGAGGATGATTCGCCGGCCGCGGCTTCTTCAGGAGACAAGTTTCTGGTGACGCGGGAAGAGCTGATCGCCCTGGTGGATGAGGCATTGCGCGCCCGCGGCATGGCATGATAGTTTCATTTGGCAATAGAGAGTTGGGAGGTTGAATGGGTGAAGCGTTAGGAATGATCGAGACCCGCGGCCTGGTGGCGATGATTGAAGCCGCTGACGCGATGGTAAAGGCCGCCAAGGTCACGCTGGTAGGCTGGGAAAAGATTGGATCGGGCTACGTAACGGCCCTCGTCCGCGGCGATGTCGCCGCTGTCCGAGCCGCCACCGATGCGGGCGCCGCCGCCGCGCGCCGGGTGGGCGAGCTTGTCGCCGTCCACGTCATTCCCCGTCCTCATCCGAGCCTCGAGGATGTTCTGCCGATCGGCAAGAGCACGAAGTAGCGCCGGCGCTTTATGATACTCGCCCGAGTAGTGGGCACGGTCGTCGCCACGCGCAAGGATCCGCGCCTGGAAGGCAAGAAGCTGCTCATCATCAAGCCCGTCACGCCCGACGGGAAGGACGAAGCGGGGTATGTTGTGGCCGTGGATACGGTGAGCGCGGGGAACCGTGAGTTGGTCATCGCTGTTTCCGGCAGTTCGGCGCGCATGGCCGAAGGCTGCAAGGACCATCCCGTCGATACGGCCATCATCGGCATTGTGGATTCGGTCTCGCTCGACGAGCCGCTTCCGAAGTCCGGTAAGAAAGGCTGAGCGCCATGTTTCTCGCTCGGGTCATCGGACGGGTTTGGGCCACGGTGAAGGATCCGAAGCTCGAAGGGCAGCGGTTGTTGATCATCCAGCCGCTGACGCCGGAGTTGACGGAAACGGGCAAGCGGATGGTGGTTGCCGATTCGGTGGGCGCGGGCGCGGGTGAACTGGTTTACTGCTGCCGCGGGAAGGAATCGAGTTTCCCGTTCCTGCCGGCGGAGGTCCCCACCGACACCTGCATTGTGGGCATCATCGACGAGATGCACGTCAACCGGAGCAAAGAAACGCCATGCTGATTGCGCGGGTCATCGGCGAGGTGGTTTCGACACAGAAGCATGCGAGCCATGACGAGCAGAAGATCCTGCTGGTGCAGCCGCTGCATCTGGACGGGTCGAACCGCGGCGATGCGGTGGTGGCGTTGGATGCGGTGGACGCCGGCATCGGGGACAGGGTGCTGCTGGTGACCGAAGGGTTCAGCGCGATGACGAGCGTCGGCAGGCCACAATCGCCCATCGACATGGCTATCGTTGGGGTGATTGATCACGTCGAAGTAGTGGAGTAACGCATGACGCCTCTGTTTGTTTTGATTGCCTTGTTCGCCCCGCAAACGCCCCATCAACATCACCCGCCGCGCGATGCCAAGGAGTATGCGAAGATCCTCGAGGACCCGGCGCGGGATGCCTGGCAGAAGCCGCACGAAGTGATCACGGCTCTGAAGATCCGGCCGGATGAAGTGATGGCGGATATCGGATCCGGGTCCGGCTATTTCACGCGGCGGTTTGCGCATCATGCCAAGACGGTGTACGCAGTGGACATCGATGCCGGGCTGCTGGGCATGATCGAGAAGCAGAAGATCCCCAACATCAAGCCGGTGCACGCCACGCCGGATGATCCGAAGCTGCCGATGGGGGCGGTGGACACCATCTTCATCTGCGACGTGTTGCACCACATCGAGAATCGTCCCGCCTATTACCAGAAGCTGGCGGCGGCGCTGAAGCCGGGCGGACGGATTGTCAATATCGACTTCTACAAACGCCCGCTCCCGGTGGGTCCGCCGGAATCGATGAAGCTCAGCGAAGAGCAAGTGATGGGCGAATTCAAAGCTGCCGGTTTCCGCAAGACGGAGAGCTTCGACTTCCTGCCGAACCAGTATTTCCTGGTCTTCCAGCGCTGAGTTCCACGATGCTGGCCCTCTTTCTGATGGCAGCCGGGACGCTGGATCATGCGGCGTGGGACGCTTTGTTGAAGCGCTACGTGAACCCGGAGCACCGGGTGGATTACCAGACCTGGAAGGCGCGCGATGTGGCGTCGCTCGATGCCTACCTTGGGGCGCTGGCAGAACGGTGGCCGCGCGGGATGTCCGCGAACGAAGAGAAGGCGGCGCTGATCAACGCCTACAATGCGCTGACCATCCGGTGGGTTTTGAAGAACTATCCGGTGAAGAGCATCTGGAAGACGAAGCAGCCATTCCGCGCCGCGCGGCATACGCTGAACGGGGAGAAGATCTCGCTCGATGCGATCGAGGGGAGACTTCGCGCGATGGGCGACCCGCGAATTCATGCGGCCCTGGTGTGCGCGGCGCGCAGTTGCCCGCCGCTCAGACGGGAAGCCTACACGGCCGCGCGGCTCGATGAGCAGCTTGACGACAATGCGCGGCAGTGGCTCGAGAATCCGCGGCTGAACACTTTTGATGCCGGCTCGGGGAAGGCCGGGATCAGCATGATCTTCAAATGGTACAGCGCGGATTTCGAAGCCCACGGCGGCGTGAAGGCATTCCTCGAGAAGTACGGCCCACCGGAGGCGTCAAAGATGCGGTCCATCGATTACAGAGCCTACCGGTGGGGCTTGAACGACACTACGTCGCTCGGCGAGGACTACGGCGGCCTGGCGTTCTATTGGGACCCCATTTGGAACCGCTGATTGAGACCTACGTCGTAGCCTGGGGCGGATGAGGTGTCCTGTGGCCAATGGTCCACCCGATCGCGCCCAACACGAGGACGATCACGCCAATGATCAGGCTGTTCACGAAGCGTCCTGTAGAGCTCGTGTAGCTGTAGATCCATGGAGACGCGAATGTCCAGATGCCGAGAAAGAAATTGATCAGGCTCAACCCCGGCGCGGTAAGCGGGTTCGAGACTCGAATCGCTGCAAAGATCACGATCAATGCGCCGACGATCCAACTGTTCCAGGCACTGTGGGGCATGTAAGCCTTATAGACCCACGGTGAAAGGAACAGCCAGATGCCGGCGAGCAGGTTGATCACGGCAGATGTTTTCACGGCAGAAATTTCTCTGCTTGTCATCGTTTACCTCCCTTCGGTAAAAGGGAGCTGAAACAGCTCTCATCAGGTAGATGATACAGGGCCGTACTCGTTACGGAAGGCCGCGAAGGGCTACACGGTTTTCACGGGGCGGACGACGCCGCCCGGACGGCCGTACTGATGGCGGCGGGCAGTGAAGCGGGCGGTTCCGTATTCGCCGAGATTGGCTTCGCCGGTGATGGTGTCTCCCGCTGCCTGGCCGAGGAACTCGTAGCCGATGCGCGTTCCTTCGAACTTATGGGAACTGCGGAACCAGACTTCGGAGCCATCCACAGTGCCGCGCAGGTCGCTGTGGAGGAATTCGCCGAAGTGTGTTCCCGCGAGTTCGCCTTCATGCTGTTCGAAGGCGAGGCGGTGATGGGCTTTGCCGACGACGTACTCCATCTCGACATCCCACTGTCCGCTGAGGTTGACAGCGGGCGGGGAGGGTTTGTGGACAGGCGTTCCGGCGGGGTGGGCCAGGACTTCATGAATGCGCCGGGCGGCGACGTCCGCATCGCCGGGCATCATCATGTAAGGCATGATGGTGAGCGAACTGTTTTTCACGCCGTTCCGGCGGCCGCCGGATGCGCCGCCGAGGATGATGCGGGGCTCGCCGTTGAGCAGGGCTTTTTCGGCATCCTCGCCGGAGATGCCGAGGGCTTCGCCGTCCCAGATGATGCGCAGTTGTGGAGCGTTGTTGGAAAGGCTGTCCGGCTGAATGACTTTCGTAGTGACGCCGGCGACGCGGGTGACGCTCTTCGAGATGGTGTCGAGCCAGCTTTCCCACTGCTTCCATTCGGCGTCGTGGTCGCGCTTCATCCACATTTCGACAGCGGCGAGCATGCCCATGATCTCCTCCTTGCAGGCTTTCATGGGACGGCCGAAGGCGTGGTGGGGGGCGGAGTTGAGCCAGGCGGCCTTAATGAGGTCCTTGCGGCCAAGCAGGAGGCCCGCGGCTTGCGGCCCGCGGAGACACTTGCCGCCGGAGTAGGCGACGAGGTCGGCGCCTGCTGCGAGGTGGATGTTGGGAACCTTCAGCCGTTCCGCGGCGGCGTCGACGAGAACGGGGACGCCATGCTCCCTGGCGATGGGAGCGAGCACCTGGAGTCCCAATTCGCCGCGATCGCCGGGACCGGCGAGGACCATGACCATGGCGGTGCGGTCATTGAAGGCGCGCTTGTATTCATCGAGGGTGTGGACATCGACGAAGCGCGCGCCAGCGCCGCGAACCGCGTGGTCATAGACGTTGCGGGAGTAGGCGGGGGCGATGACTTCATTTTTGAGAGTGGCGCCTTGCGACAGGCGCTGCATCTTTTCGGGGTCGGCTCCCGCCATGCAGGCGGCGGTGGCATGCGCCAGGGCCGCGGCGCAGCCGTTCGAGACCATGCCCCATTCGGCCTGGGTCAACTCGGCGAGGCGCTTGCCGACAGCCTCCATCAGTTCGTCGAGATGGACATAGTGATGCGAGGCTGCTTCCATGGCCGCCTTGACTTCCGGCAGGGATTGCGAGCCGGAGATGATGGTGTACGTTCCCTTGCAGTTGACCAGGGGGCGCACACCGATGGATTCGAAGAGATTAGGACCGATCTTGAGGGCGCCCGCGGAGAGGCGGCCACGAAAGATTCCGAGAGAGGCGAGGAGAGAGCCAAGAGAGCCACTCTGGAAGAAGTCACGGCGGCTAAAAAATTTGGATAGCATTGACTGAAATCCTAGCGTGAAGGTCATATAAGTTCAAGGGGAGTGGTGCGAACAGGGGTAGCGGTATAGCAGGTGGATGTGGCCCAGCATAGTAGACTACCGCTGTTCGAGTATCCGAGTTTACTCGAATTCTCCCGGGGGCCGGATCTCCAATGCCCGATCGGATGATTCGCTGCTTCCATCGCCAGAGGGTTCAGGATCCGGCATGCAATCACTCTATGTTTCCGCATGGTTCAGCCAGTTGATCCTCGGGAACGGTCAGTGGGGCTGGGTCACTTGGTTGCGCCATTGCGTCGCGCAGGATGCCACTTTTCATGACAAGAGCGCTTTCTTTCCATTCATGGATGACATCCTCTACCTTTTCCCAATGCTCTTCCCTGACGCACGTCAGTACCTCTTCAGCAAGAGCCCTTAGGTCTCCCACTTCCAGAAAATTCATCCAAGCCCTCGCGCCCGTTTGTTTGGTCCCATTGATGATTGCGATAACGGACGCGATCAGGTCTACAACTTCGGTAAGACCAGCTACAGTTTGAAACAAGCGTGCTGCTTCCTTGCGGGGCAAGATGGCGAACTGCTCGTCGTTTCGAGAAATCGTTACGGGAGCTTTGCGCGCTTGACTCAACACTTCTTTCGTCTTGCGAGCCAGGTCAGTGGCGCTATAGACCTCATCCGCGAACAAGAGTCCGTACCCGCTCATTGCTTTCCGCTCCTTTCCTCCTATCCTCCCAAATGAGCAGTGCCATCCCCACAAGCTGGCCCCGGCACTTCTATACGTATAATACAACGTAAAGAAATGTGCATCCAGGCAAGGTGCAAGTTTTTCGCATCCATCCCACAATCTTGCGAGAAAAGCTACGAGTGATTCGCTGTAAAATTTCTGATTTTTTTAGTGGTGCGAACGGGGAGGGTCGAACTCCCACGCCCTTGCGGGCGCTGGAACCTAAAACCGTAATCCGGCAATGTTTTCATCGAGTTACGTGTTTTCGGTGAAGTTTGCCAAGTCCCGTCCAACTCCTTTCAGCTTAACGGATTGACGCCGAGTTTCGCTGAGTTGTGCTGTTGAGTTTGGCGGAGTTGGCACACAACAGGCACACAAAAACGCCGCGTGGCTGTAATCGGCCCGGCTAGTCCCCGTGGGGCGTACCTCCCTGCCGAATCGGCATCCCTTTTGTTGCAAACGAATTCCCTGTGGACCGCCGGGTGGTACCTTAGCGGAGAAGCCTGATTCGGACTTCGGCCGCCGGCGGATTCAGGGAAACCCGCTTTCGCTGGATCAAGCTACCGGCCGAACAACTTGATTCTGGCATTTGCGGCATCTCGCAGCCTCGATGCTTTCAGTCAATGTGCCACGCTTCCCATCTGTGACATCCCATCTGTACCCTTGACCTGAGCAGTTGCCAGCAATAGACTTCCTACCAATATGAAGATCTTTCTCCTCATCGCCATCACCGCCGTTACCCTCGGCGCCCAACAATTCAAAGACGTGGAATACTTTCAACGAACCGAAGGCAAGGACAAGGCCGAGAAAATCGACGGCAATCTAATTTTCGACAAGACTGGCAATAGCATTCAGTTCGCTCACAAGAACAACTCTCTCCTCAAGGTGCCGGCCGCTGCCATTAAGAACGTCGTTTACGAGCGCGCGGCGAAACCGCGGTATGCGGCCGGCCTGTTGCTCGCGTGGCCACTGCTTTTCACGAAGTCAAAGAGTCATTTCCTTACGGTCCAATACACTGACGAAAAGGGTGTCGGCCAATATGTCGTGTTTCGATTGAGCAAAGGTAATTACCGTGAGGTGTTGGCCGCTGCTGAGGCATTCACCGGCAAGCCTGTCCAGAAATCTGAGGAGCGCTGACTCTCAACCGTGAGAGCCTCAGGTTCAGGCTTCTCAAACGGCCATTCGTCGCTTGCACCTAGCGATTCGCTTTTCCCAATCTCCATCCCATCCTTGCTGCAACGCCTGCATAGCGAGTTCGACTGCCTCTGCGTAGTTCCGTCGCTTTTCCAGTATGACGGCCAATTGCCAAAAGCCCAGAGGCAGCGGTACTAGCCTCCATTCGCGCTTGAACACCTCCGCGGCGCGCGGCGCAATAGAAATCTGTTTTCGGTATGCGTCAACGGCCAGTTGCAGTGCGTCAGGAAATTTTTCGCGGTCACGGTAGTTCAGTTGGATCATGCTGTGGTAGAGAAAATGGAGATCCAGGACGTATGTTGGATTCAAGCGAAGCTTGGATTGCCCATCCTTCTCGGCCTTATCAAACACGCCAAGGGCCTTCTCCCTCACCGTCCCGTAGGCCGCGCAGCCAATCTCATGAAGCAAACGCGTGCTCGTGATTGAGGTGTGCAAGACTTTGCCGCTTGTAAGTGGATGAAGATTGGTAGAGCCCGTCGTGAGCCTGCCACGTGTGTACTCGACTTCTATGCGGTCGCGCTCCGCCGGAGTGAAGAAGGAGGACCACCAGTCCGTCAGGCCGAACAGACCTATCAACCCCGAGCCGGGTGTCGCGTTCATGGCGCTGTCTTCAGGGGGCGCAATTCTCATTTCGCCAGCGTGTTGACCGTCGTAAAACTACCGCTGGGGTGGAAACGCAGCCCGATAGCCGAGAAATAGAAGCCGGCACGGAAATACACAACCCCCCTTCGATTCGCCACGGCTGGCCACCGGGTCGGAACCTCGAATGCCTGCTGCTGTCCCGCATTTACTGCGAACTGATCCAAATACAGCCGCGCTCCACTTTCATCGTAAAGCGTGACAGTGACCGTTTCCGGCGAGTAGAAACTTCCGACGCGCGGATAGCACGCCATCGAGGTAACGAACCCGTTCGTGTTGTCGAAAGGCAGCGCAAATTCACCTTCATCCCAAGCGGTGAGTGGTACAGATGCCTCCAGCGTTGGCAAGTCGGCACCCAATGAACGGCCGAATATGAGATTGCCTCCAATGCGCTGATCGGACGCCGCCCGCGCCCATCCCGTGATCACGTTGGGTGCTTCGCCGGTTGTCTCGAATGTCACGGAGCCATTAAGCGGGATGGTTCCCCGATACTCAGAGGAACGCTGTTGGCCCCGGAGTGAAACCGTTAAGGGACGACCGTCTGGAGCGTAAAAGTCAAGCGTGAAAGCTGCATCGACGGTGTCCATATTCACCAACGTAATGGTGCTCTTCCATCCGCCTCCGTCTGCAATGTGAGGAAATACCTCATCAAGAATACTCGACTGAGCAGGACGAGGATTTTGTGCCAAGAGACTCAACGCGCAAACGAACAGTAGATATCGCATGATTCCTTCCTCCTGTAGGAACGATATCACCGACTCGCTGTAGATAAATCCCCAACATACCCGCAAACCTCTGCGGCGCGACGGAGCCGAACTACCTACCCCGCCGCGCCGTTGAAAGCGGAAGAGCAGACCACATCTCGTGTTTACGCCGCGGGCGGCAGATCGCTCGGGGCATACGTGTATCCGTAGTAGAGAGCCTTCCCCTCGCCGGTTTTCAGAACTCGCTCGAGTGCGCGCCCTCGGATCTCACCCGCTTTGCGTTCGGCTTTGACGAGTTCGCCGATCGCAGCCTCGAAATCGCGCTTTGTGAGCCGGTGGACACTTCCAGCTTGAACCGCGGCAAGGCACTTGCGCACGTCTCCGCGCGCGGACTCCGGTTCTGGCATAGGAACCACCCTCCGCACCGGCGCGGCACGGGCTGCTTTGTACAACGCCTTCCCCTCTTCCGTTGCAAGGACACGCTCAAGGGCCCGGCCTTTCAACTCCCCCGGCCGACGCTCCCGCTTCGTCAGTTCTTCAAGCGCATACTCGAAATCCTCGCGGTGCAGATTTCGGACATCGCCATCCCGAATCGCCGACAGACACTTTTCAATCGGACAAGTCATGAGCTTTCTCTCCTGTTTCGTGACCAACGTCGCCGCCGCTTTTCTCGCCGTTTCCGACCGCTCCGCTTGCGCCTGTTCTATGCGGCCGAGTATGGCGCTGAATTCCTTCATGTCCCGCTCGAGCTTTTCGAGGCGTCGTTGGATGACATCGCCGCGCTTCATCAGCACAATCTTCGCGCCAGGATTCGCGGGCTCATCAACCAGACTCACCTCTTCGAGTACGACGTCGATAAGTTCACTCGCCATCTCGCACCACCTTTTTCTCTTCCCACGGCATCGGCGGCATGTGTACCAGCCAGTGTCGGTCACTCTCCGCAAGCCTGCCGGGCTGAACCGGCCACGATGGCGGGATAGTCCCAAACTCGCGCAACCCTGCCGCCTCCAGCGCGCGATCCACCGCCGGCCGCCCCATCAGCGCCGGCCCCATCTTGCCTGCTCGCTCTCGCGGTAGCCCAGCCAATAGCTCTTCGACTGCTTCCTTCCGCCGCTGGAGAGCGGCTGCAAGGGCCCCTGCTGCCTCATCTGCCGCTTGGGATGCCGCCAGCATCGTGCGCGCGTGCTCCCATGCGCGTGCATTGCGCTCGGCTTCCTCTTCTGCACGTTGCCGATCCTCTGCCTGTTGCACCTGGACACGCGCCTGAGCGAGCGCCGATTCGAGAACCGCGGCTTCCCGCGCGAGCTCCATCACGCGCTCCTCTGCTTTCGTAAGCGCTACGCGTGCGTCCTCGTCACCCATCGCCGCGGGCAGTGCGCGCATTTCCCGATCGGCGCGCGCGGTGTGCAGCATTTCCGCGGTCCGCTCGTGATCCCGCTCGATTGCGCTGAGAACCGCCCGCCAGTGTTCCGCAACATGCGCAGCAGTTGTTTTCGCATCATCCGCCGTTAGAATCGATGCCATGTCGTTTCTCCTTTCTCACATCTGCCTTAACGGCCAGGGAACCGATTCATAGTCCCCGGACATGTTGGTCCACGGATTTCGTCGTCTGGTTTCGCAGAACGGAAACACGGTCAGTGTTCTGCGCTGCGCCTTTCTCGCTCCCTCCCACGCAATCGGCAGGGCAATCACGCAATCATCGTGCATCCCGGCCGGCGCCTCGTAGCGCGTCATTCCGGAAGGTAGGCTCTTTGCTTCGAAAGCCTGCAACTCGCCGATCAACACCGGATCATCGGGAATCTGAATCTCGCCGCGCTCGAAAGCCAGCGCCAGACCCTCGATGATTGCCGCCTTGCTGGTGTTCGTGGTGGTAAACGGCTGCACCGGAATCCCGTCGAGCCTCAGTTGTTCAATGATCGGCTGCCCCATGCTGTTCTGCTCTGCGAATACACCCGCCTTGTTCCAACGCTCTCGCAAGGCGCCCAGTCGTGCCCGCTGCATCGAGTAGTCAAGGCCACGGCTGCGGTCGAGTTCCACCAGTTTGCCGGCGGTAGCGTCTATGACCGCAAACA
Source organism: Bryobacterales bacterium (assembly GCA_020847975.1). Classification (GTDB taxonomy): domain Bacteria; phylum Acidobacteriota; class Terriglobia; order Bryobacterales; family Bryobacteraceae; genus CADEFT01. The sequence continues at coordinate 12,694 of JADLBD010000249.1, forward strand.
CGCTGAAATCGTTCGAGCGTCCCCAATCGGCGCCGATCACATAAGCGTGCTCGGGCTCCGGGGCGGACGGAATATCGCTGGTGATTGCGTCGGTGATCCGCCGAAACACTGCGCCTGCCCATGTAACGAATGCGGCTTCGTACTCCTGCGCAAAGGTCAACTCCGAAAGGTCCTGCTTCGCCTCGGCGATCTCTTCGGCCGCGATATACGGGTTCGTGGATGTCGGCATGCGCCAGCTTGCCCAATGCGGGTACTGCGTGTCCTGTCCGCGGTCGTAGAGACGAGCGAAATAGTTCGACGCGCCCCGCGGTGTCGAGAGAAACCACGCCTCCCCGCGAAGGTCGGAGAGCATTGGCCGGATGACTGCTTGCCAAGCGTGCTCCAGGTCTGGCGCATGCGCAGCCTCATCGATCACTACCAAACCGTAGCGGCGCCCGCGAACGGAGTCGGCCGCGTCCATACTCCACATCTCGACTATGCCGCGCCGGTTGACGAGTTCGAGTCGGTGTTCCTGCTCGTTCACCGCAGTGATGACGGGGCGCAAGGTTTCCTTCACCGTGCGCCACGTGTCGGCGAGATTCTTGTACGACGTGCTGAACCATGCTGCGGGCGCACCCGACAATGCCCGCGTTACGAGGCGATCAATTCCGAGTTGTGTTTTTCCCCAGCGCCGGCCACATGCGCACACGTTGAACCGCCGCGCTTCGCGGATCACTTGCGCTTGTGCTGCGTGCGGATGTGGCAAGGTCAACTCGATCATGCCGCGGCCTTCCCTTCGAGCGGTTCTCGCTGCGGTTCTGGCACCGCGGTAATCGGCGCATAGACCAGTTGGATGACGTGATCGCCGGCAACAAATGGCCCCGCCTGTTCACCCGGTTTGCCGTCCGTGTAGCTGAGAACCAATCGCATCGCGGAAATCTGAGTCTCGGGTGCGATCTTTCCGCCGCCGTAGCACAGTCGCAATAACTCGTGAACGAACCGCGGCTTGTCGATTTGCAGGCGCAACAACTCGGCGATAGTATCAGTGCGCCGCGGCCGGCCTTTTGGGTTGCCGCTCTGTCCCTTCACCCAACGATTGCCGCCGGGCCGCTTCGCCAATGGTGCTGCTACCGTTACTGCCTGCGCTGTTTCGGCCTGTTCTTCTTCACTGTTCACAGCATTACTGTAAAGGATTACACCGTAACAAAAAAGTGGGAAGTTGTTCTGTTACAGAAAATGCGCCCCAATCGGTCACTACTTCGAACCCGGAAGCCGATCAGGCAGATAGTCTCTCAGATACCCTTTGGGATCAGCAGACTTCGCTCTCGACTCACATGTGAGAATCGCGGTCTTGTACACCTGATCCGAAAGTACGATCACTCGCTGTGGTGAGCTGAAACTACCCTGAGTATCGTGCTGTTCCATGTGGCCAAGAAACATGTTGAACAACATGCCAGGGATGAAAAAGCTGACGACCTTCCGTCGTTCTACAAGGTTTAGGACTGGGAAAAGGAAATTTCTTTCCGCCCTTTTGGGGGATGAAATGTACAAGAACAGTGTGACGTCTTGCGGGAACGCTTCCTGATTGAGCAAGTACTGTCTGAACCGTTCCTCGTAACGTCCCATTTCCAGTCGGCCATAGCCAGGCCAGTCTGTTGCGGCGGAGCGCCAGAAGATGCTTGATGCAAAATACAGTATCTGGTCGGACTTGATTGCAGTGTTCTCTTTAGCGGAGTACAAGATCATGTTGGGGGACGATGCGAAGAGAGGAAGGTTGTAACGGTTCACAATCTTCCCCGGCTGCATTCTCGCGATATTTTCCAGGGTGTTTCTCATGTTGCCGATGGACCGCGAAGAGCGATAGCAGAGAGACCGGGATAGGATACCTTCTCGTATAGGCGGA
>JADLBD010000250.1 GCA_020847975.1 Bryobacterales bacterium
ACAAACTCGGCGGCGTTCACCCCCGGCAGCAAACGGCAGTCGAGCGTCGCCTCGCTCGTCGAGGGGATCACGTTCGCCCGCGGCGGCGATCCCACGCCCGCCGAAAGCGTCGTCAGCGAAATCGTGTTGCGCTGGATGGCGGCCATGAACTTGTTCCCGGCCAACCGCCCTCCCAGGTTTTCCCGCATCCTCTCCACCGCCTCGTTCGGCTTGCCGCGGTCCGGCGTATTCAATGCCTTGCCAATCGCATCGAGCAGGATCATATTGGCGTTGTCCGGAATGGGCTGCGAACCGTGCGCCGCCGTCCCCTTGGCCCGCAACCGCAGCCACAGCACCTGCTTTTCCCCCACCGAGATGCCGAACACCGTCCTGCCGGGCGAGAACTGATCCGGACTGCCGAAGCCGCCTTCATCCAACACGTACTCCGCTTCGATCTCTTTCCAATGATCGCGGATCATTGCCCGCACCCCATACGGCCCGAAGGACTCCTCATCCGAGGTGCAAAGCATCAGGATGTCCCGCTCCGGAACCACGCCCGTCTGCTTCAGCGCGATCAACGAAAACAGGTGGATCACTCCCGTGCTTTTCATGTCCATTGCCCCGCGGCCCCACAGGTACCCATCCCGGATCACGGCGGCGAACGGGTCCACCGGCCAGGCCTTGGCGTCCACAGGCACTACGTCGAAGTGATTCATCAGCAGCAGGGGCTTCTTCGTCCGGTCCCGCCCCTCCAACCGCACCAGCAGATTGGTCTGCCCGTTCGGCCCCGTGTGGAAAATCTTCGGAGCGAACCCGTTCTTCTCCAACTCCGTCCGAAACAACTCGGCCGCCGCGGAGGTATCCGCCGGGGGATTGATCGACTTCACCCGCACATATTCCTGCAGGAATTCGACAGCGCGCTTTTCAATCGCGGGCCAGTCAGGCTCCGCCGCCCTGAGGGGGCAAGCCAACAGAAACAGCAACAGGAAATGTTTCATTTCTCCGCCTCCGGAACATTGCTCAACGCGACGGCCAAGCCCGTGGCGCGATACGCCTCGAGCAGCGCGCCCGCCGCCGGGCCGTACACCGGCGGCCCCGCCTGATTCCCTTCCTCCAGTTCCACCAGCGCCCGAAACCGCTCCCTCAGCAATTCGCTCTGATACACGCCGCCCACATAAGCCACCGCCGCCTTTTCACCCTCCCGGAACAACTGTCTCCGCACCGCGCCGGCGTACAGCGCCAGTTGCCGCGCCGCGTTCATCATGATGTCGCGCGCCGCCTCATCCCCTTCCCGCGCCGCTTCATCCACCAACCGCGAGAACGCCGCAATCCGCGGGCGTGGAAACTCCACCGTGTAGAACCGGTGCAGCAGGTCGTTGGCGTCCGCCGCCCCCGTCGCCTCCATCAACTTCGCATGTAGCGTGGTTGGACGGCCCCACCCTTCCTCCATCCGCAGGGCCGCGCGCAGCGCCTGCCGCGTGATGTCGAATCCTCCCCCTTCATCGCCGAACACATAACCCCATCCCCCGGCCCGCGCGGTCCGGCCTTCCGCATTCCGCCCGAATGCAAACGATCCAGTCCCCGCGATGGTGATAATACCCGGCGCCCCCGCCGTCGCCCCGCTCAGCGCAATCAATCCGTCATGCGTTACGATGATCCGCTCCGCCGGCAGAATTTCATGGAGCAGAGCCTCTTTGTCCGCGGGCCCTCCGCTGAAGCCCAGGCATGCCGCCTCGAACCGCACCCGCGCCCGCTCGAGCCCCGCCGATTCGTAGGCCTTCTCGAGGCAGCCCTCCATCGCCGAGAGGAACTTCCGCCGCCCTTCGCTCGCCTGCACGTGATTGCACGGGCCGCCCCGCCCGTAGCCGATGACGCGCCCCGATTCCTCCCCGATCATCGCCGTCGTGCTCGATTGTCCGCCGTCCACTCCCAGATACAGCTTCATTCCCCAGCCCCATTGATTTTGTACAGCTTTGTGCCGCCGCGCTCGGCCAGCAGCCCGATCCTCCACAGCGCGGAGTTGGCCTGGTAATCCTGCCCCGCGGGGTCGTCGGGGGCTACCAGAAGGTAGCGAACTCCCCGCGCCCGCAACTCCTCCATTGCCGCGCGGCGCAAGCCTTTCATCAAAGGCACATCCGACTCCTTCGGCGCGCCGCTGAGCAGCGCCCAGTCCCCGCGCTCGCCGCGCCCGTACAGCTTCAGCCCCACCTGGTATTGGTCCTTCGTGACTTCCAGTTTCACACTGTCCATGGTCTGCTCCCCGCCGAGATCCACCTCGACGAACATCCCCGGCTGGATCGATTCCCAACTTCGCCAGCGCGTCACCAGGCTGTTGTCAAAGGCAAGCTGCACGTCCCAGGGATTCGGCCATGCCCGCAGCCGCCATTCCGGCGACCGCGGCAGTTCTTTTTCCCCTTTATACATGCGCCATTCGGAGATGCTCCACTGGTCCGTCCCTGACTTGTTCTGCGCCAGCTTCAAATGCCGCAGCGGCCGCTCGGGGAACGTATAGCTCAGTTGGTGGGTGGGAGCCGAATCGGGAAACAGCCCGGCCCAGAGGAACTCGCCCAGGTTGTTGTTGAAGCCCGCCTGATAAGCCGTCAGAATATCGCGCGTCGTGTAGGCCTCGGCGACGCCGCTGAACGTGAATACCTTTTCGCCCGGCGGCACGAAATCCTCCACCATCCGCGCCACCACGTAGCCGTAGGAAAAGGCGGTCAGGTATTTCTCCTCTTTCTGAATGCGCAGCGCCGCCGCCACCGGAATCCGCTCCAGCCGCCACGCATATTGCGAACAGTAGAGCTTCAGTACGTGCGGCCAGGAAAGGACCGCGTGCGCCACCACCACGGCCGGCAGCACCCCCTTCGACCGCGCAAAAACCATCGCCAGCGCAAGGGATAAGAAGGGAAGCGAAGGCAGCAGAAAGCGCGTCCCGATGTTGTTCAGATAGGGAAGCGCGAAAAACGCTCCCGCCGCCAGCAGGCTCCGCCCGCGCGGCCAGCGAAGCGCCAGCAGCGCCAGCGGCAGCAGCACGAATACAGGACCAAGTATCCCGGACAACATCGCTCCGTGCACCGTCAGATCCATCGGGATGTCCCAATAGCTCTTCGGATCGCCGTAATGCCGCATCCGCTCCACATACTCCTGTTCGAAGGCGATGTGCACGTTCGGATTGGGAAAATACCGGTTGAAAAACGGCGACAGCGGATTGCCCACAACGATCCGGTTCTTCGCCGCCCAGGGCACAGCCATCACCGCCGCGCACGCCGCAAACAGCAGCAGCGGCCGCAGCCAGGGCTGCCGCGTCCGCCACAGCCTCCACGCCAGAAACCCCGCCGCGAACGGAATGGCCAGCGCCGCTGTGTACTTGGTGGCGAAGCAGAATCCGGCCAGCAGCCCGGCCGGCACGATCAGCGCGCTCTGCCGTTCCTCCCGCCAGATCTGGAGCAGGCAATACAGCGAGAACACCACCGCCGTGACAGCCATGTCATTGTAGGCCGTCGTGCCGTCGATGCCCACCACCGGAGCGCAAAGCATCAGGACCGCCGCCCCCACCCCGGCCGCCGGAAGTTCGAACCGCCGCGCATGCGTCAGGATCAGAAGCGGCAGCGCCATCGTGAAGCCGAAATGCACCACCGCCGCCGCCGAGTGCCGTCCGAAGGCGAACGCGAACAGGTACAACATCTCGACGCCTTGCGTCAGATTGGCGTACATGTTCGTCGTGATGCGGCTGAACCCGTGCTCCCGCAGGTAGCGCGCCACCAGACCCAGGTGATAGGAACTCCCGTCCGGGCTCATCTCCGGAGCCATGGCATTGCTCAGATACAACACCGCGTAGGCAAGGTAGATAGCCGCAAAGAGCCATTTCCAGAGCCTGTCGAGCGGCGGCAGCGCCGGCGCCCGCGAGGGCCGGAACACCCCCCTCCTCCACCCGGCTGCCAAAATCGCCGCGCCCAGGGCGAGGAACACGCCCTTGCGCGCCAGTTGCACGCTGCACAGTGCGAATACCAGCAGGTGCAGCAGAGAAGCCCCGCACACCAGCCCGAGCAGCCATTCCTCCTCGCGGTAGAGGCGAATCTTCAACCGCTCGAGCAGCAACCGGCCCAGAACATAGGCTGACGCCAGCGTGAACAACGCTCCGAACAGGATGTAAACAGCTTTCGGCATTACTGTTCGAACCCGGCCCGCACCAGCAGGAAGCCCAGTTTCACGCCATCCTGCGGCGACACGTACACCTTGTCCACCTCCGCCGCCACCGTCACCGGCTCGCTGGTCTTCAGCAGGCTCTCCGGAACTTCCTTTTCGTAATGTTGCTCTCCCGGCTTATTGTAATGCGCGCTCCCCAATGGCTTGCCGTCGATCGAAAACCGTACCGTCACCGGACCGGTGGATTGAAAGGTCGCCTCGGCCAGCACGAAATCCATGAAGAACTTGAGTCCCTTCGTCTCGGTGAGAAAAAAGCGCAGTTCCGGCCGCTGATTGGTCCAACGCCACTGCGAAAGCGGCTCGCCGCGCAGCACGCCGCTCACGATATAGGAATCCGCCAGCGGAGAATCCATGGCAATCACGGATCCCACCGCCCGCGGCTCCGCGTTCTGTGGCGCATCCCGCTGCATCGGCGGCGAATACCACTCCGGTTCGGGCGCACAGGCGCTGAGGCACAGCAGGGCTGCGGCGGCGATAAGCAATCGGCGAAACACAAAACTGCGAGTATAGCGAAGTCAGGCGCGCCGTCTTGCCACCGCGGCGGAACACGGCGCTAAGATAAGGTGCGTGGCGGTGGCTTCCCTCACGCTGCCCCTCTGCGCGGTGAAACAATGATCCATCGATGGCGCGCGCTCATTGTCGATGATGAGCCGCTGGTCCGCGGACGGATCCGCAGCCTGCTCCAAAGCGCCGGAGACTTCGAAATCGCCGGAGAATGCGGCGATGGCCGCGGCGCGCTCGAGGCCATCGAGGGCGATCGCGTCGACCTCGTGCTGCTCGATATCCAGATGCCGGAACTCGACGGCTTCGCCGCCCTCGAACTCGTCGATCCCCGCCGCCGGCCCGTCGTCATCTTCGTCACTGCCTATGACGAGTACGCCCTCCGCGCCTTTGAGGCTCACGACATCGACTATCTCCTCAAGCCCTTCGACCGCCACCGCTTCGAGCAGGCGCTCGACCGCGCCCGGCGCGTGCTCTCCGCCGAGGACCGCCATCAGCAGGACTCGCAACTGAAGGCCCTCCTCGACGGCTACCATGCCCGCAAGCGCTACGTGACGCGTTTTCCCGTCAAACAAAACGGCCGCATCCTGTTCCTGAAAGCCGAAGAGATCGACTACGTCGAAGCCGCCGGCAAATACGTCTGCCTCCATGTCCGGGGCGAATCGCACGTACTGCGCGACAAACTCAGCGGCGTCGAGGCGCGCCTCGATCCGGAACGCTTCGTTCGCATTCACCGCTCCACCATCGTCAACGTCGAGCGCATCCAGGAACTCCGCCCCTGCTTCCATGGCGATTACCAGGTTCTGTTACACGACGGCACAGAACTCATGCTCAGCCGCGGGCGGCGGGAGCAACTGGAAAAGGTTCTGGGTCCTCTTCCCTGACCCTGCTGCGCCTTCGCCCGTAGAAGGCATCATTCCGAGCGGCCTTGCGGCGCAGCAGAGAAGACATTGTCTCCATGCCGGCCCGCCTTGCGTGATTAGCCTGCAAATGGGATGAATCCGCAGTGGCGAGGGGTGAGTAGGACCGTGGTCCGGGGGAATAGGGATAATACCCGTGGCGTTTCCTCGGGCTTCTCCACTAGAATGAGAAAACTGCCTCATTCCCCGAGGGGCTCCTGCCGATTGATGAGAGTGAGCGTATTTATAGATGACCTCGGGTAGCCGTCTCCTTTATCTTGGCCTCGCCGCCTTCTTTTCTCCTTCTCTGCTTGGGCAATCTCTTCCCAGCCTGCTGCGCCCCGTCGAGGAAGACAAGCCGGTTCGTGCGGCCCATGCCCGGCTCTCGCGGCCCGGCATGGAGATTCGCCGCTCCCGCCTGGTGCGGGTGGATCAATCCGTACTCCTCGCCCCCGCCGATGGCGCCCGCAAAGTGGACCTTGACCTGTTTGCCGACGCGCGGTTCGAAGTGGAGGAACTGCGTTCGGAATGGACCAATCAAGGCGCGACCCTCGTTTGGGTGGGCAAGATCGCCGGAATGACCAGAGGGCAGGTGGTTCTTGCGGCCACGGGAGATGTTGTCTCCGCCAACATCACAACGGATGAAAATGTCTTTTATTGGATCCGGCCCGGCAGCGGCGGCGTCCAGGTTCTTCAGGAGGTTCAGCCCCAGTTGGGACAATTGCGCGACGACAAGGTGCTGGTCCACCTCGACCCCTCCGATGCCGCCGCGGAACCCTCCTTCCCCTCCCTCTCCCTGAAGATGACGGAGCGCGCCGCCGCCGGCACCCAGATCGACGTTCTGGTCGCTTACACGCAGGCCGCCCGCGCCGCCGCCGGAGGCACAGCCACCATTCAGAACAACATCCAACTGGCGGTGGCGGAGGTCAACCAGGGCTTCCTCAACAGCGCTGTAGGCATCACCGTCAACCTGGTGGGAAGCATGGAGGTCAACTATGACGAATCCGTGCACATCGACCAGGCCCTTACGGACCTGAAAGGCACGACTGACGGCAAAATGGATGGAGTCCATACGGCCCGCGCCAACCTCGGCGCCGATCTCGTCAGCCTGTGGATCAATGATGTCGGCTCCGCCGGCGGCGTGGTCGGCTTAGGCTATCAACTCAACTCCCTTTCCTCCGGTTTCGCCCCATGGGCCTTTTCTGTCGCCGAGCAATACTGGGCCGCCGGCCCGGGCTATACCTTCGCCCACGAGATGGGCCACAACATGGGCGCGGACCATGACCGCGCCAACTCGAGCGGCGGCGGGCTCGATTCCTATTCTTACGGCTACCAGCACACGACGCCCACCACCTTCCGGACGATCATGGCGTACTCCTGTAGTTCGGTCTATTGCCCCCACGTCAACTACTGGTCGAACCCCAACGTCAGCTACTCCGGTTCCCCCACCGGCATCGCCACCACTTCCCCGAACTCCGCCTACAACGCCCAGACCCTCAACAACAGCAAGAGCACCGTGGCGGCATTCAAAACCGCGCCCTCCGGCTGCACCTACAGTCTTTCCCCCTCAAGCGCCACCTTTGCGGCTACCGCCGGTTCCGGAAGCGTCGGCGTGACCGCGGGCTCCACCTGTAATTGGACCGCCTCCACGGCGACAGCCTGGATCACCGTCACCGGTGGAGCAGGCGGAACCGGGAACGGCACGGTCAACTACTCCGTCACCGCCAACACCGGGGCGGCCCGCTCGGGAAGCATCACCATCGCCGGACAAACCTTCACCGTCAACCAGGATGCCGGCGCGGCCACGGTCAACTACACGGTGGCCACTTCGCCCACCGGTCTTCTGGTCACCGTCGATGGCCAGGCCTACACCGCCCCGCGCACCTTCTCCTGGACCGCCGGTTCCTCCCACACCCTCTCGGCCGCCACGCAAGGCTCCGGCACGCGCTATTCTCTCCAATCCTGGAGCGACGCCGGCCCGGCCACACACACCATCACCGCTCCCGCCGCCTCCACCACCTACACCGCCGCCTTCTCCACCCAATACCTGCTGATCGCCGCGATTTCACCCTCGGGCGCCGGCAGTGTCTCGGCGAATCCATCCTCTGTGGACGGCTACTACAACAGCGGCTCCACCGTGCAGGTGAGCGCCTCTGCCGCCACGGGTTGGAACTTCTCCACCTGGAGCGGCTCCGCCTCCGGCTCCGTCTCCCCGTTGCCGCTATTGATGGATAGCCCGAAGAACCTAACCGCGAATTTCCTATCCGCCACCGGAGGCGTCACGATCAACACTCTTCCCCAAGGGCTCAAGGTGACCGTCGACGGGGTGCAGTACACCACGCCCTGGAGTTTCACCTGGAACACCGGAACCACGCATACCATGGACGCAGGCAGCACGCAGTCAGGGTTCGGCACGCGCTATAGCTTCTCCTCCTGGAGCGACGGCGGCGCGCAGAGCCACACCATCACCGCCGGCGCCGGTTCCTCCACCTTCACGGCTTCCTACGCCACCGCGTATCAGCTTTCCTCCTCCGTCAGCCCTGCAAGCGGCGGCGCCATTGTAGCTTCGCCCTCCTCCTCCGACGGGTTCTACAACGCAAATACTGTGGTGCAACTCACCGCGCAAGCCGCGCCCGGCTTCGTGTTCACCAACTGGAGCGGCGATGCCGCCGGCTCGAGCCCCAACGCTTCCGTCGTCATGAACGCTCCGCGGGCCGTTTCCGCCGCTTTCGGAGCACAATCTGTCTGCATCTACTCGCTCTCCCAAGCCGCTACCTCCGCCGGCGCGAGCGGCGATCTGCGGCAAGTCGGCGTCCAGACCGCGCAGGGCTGCAATTGGAGCGCCTCTTCGAATGCATCCTGGCTCACCGTCCTCTCCGGAGCCAGCGGCTCCGGCAACGGCGCTGTCCGCTACAGCGTTGCCTCCAATCCATCCTCTTCCAGCCGCACCGGCACACTCACCATCGGCGGCGTCGCCTACTCCGTCACGCAGACGGCCGCGGGGTGCTCCTTCACGCTCAGCGGGCCCGGCAACATCCTTGCCCCGGGCGCCGGCAGCTACCAGATTGCGGTGTCCGCCAGCGGCGCCTGCCAGTGGAACGCCCTCGCCTCCGCCTTCTGGATCACCGTCGCCAATCCCGCCGGCGGCAGCGGAAACGGCTCTGTCGCGTTCTCCGTGTCCGCCAACAACACTTCGGCGCCGCGGACAGGATCCATCATCATCGGCGGCGTCGCCATGCCCTTCGTCCAGAAGAGCGCTTCCCTGCCACAGTTGTTCAGCGACGTTCTCCCGGCTCATCCCTTCTACGACTACATCTCGCTGCTCAAGCTCGACAACGTCTCGCAAGGCTGTGGCGGAACGAACTATTGCCCTGAAGACAACATGAGCCGCAAGGAGATGGCCGCCTTCATCATCCGCTCCCTGCTTGGCGAATCCTTCAGCTATTCGCCTACGCCCTACTTCACGGACGTCCCCGTCACGCATTCGCACTTCGCCTATATCCAGAAGTTGAAGGAACTCGGCATCACCGGTGGCTGCACCGCCGCTTCCTACTGCCCTGAGGACCCCGTCACCCGCGGCCAGATGGCCGCCTTCCTCGTCCGCGCCCGCCTCGGCATCACCAGCGCCGGCACGTTCCCCTACCCCGCCGATCCCCTGTTCAACGACGTGGGCCCTTCGAACATCTTCTTCCCCTACATTCAGAAGATGAGGGAGATGGGCATCACCAACGGCTGCACCAATACGGCCTACTGCGACAATGACCCCAACACGCGCGGCCAGATGAGCGTCTTCATCATCCGCGGATTTTTTTGAGCCCGAGTCTCACTCCCAGGGCTTGTCCTTGAGGAACAACATGTGAGCCGGAAGGGGACGGCTGGTGTGGAAATACTTGCGGTATGCGGCGATCCAGTTATCGGCCAGTTCGCCCTGCGCGGTGGCGAGATCCAGCTTCCCTTCGCAGACCAGGGTGCGCATATAGTCCTCCAGCGCATCCTTGACGTGCGCGGTCCATATGCCTTCGGTGTAGGGTTGCGGCCAGAGGTTGCTCATGTCTTCGGCCCCGCCGAGAGCGGGAGTGATGAGATAGTCCACTTCGTAAGCTCTCGGACGCGGCTGCCGGATGCCATACCGCCGGAAAACCTGTTCCGCCATCTCCGCCGGCACGGGTCCGGCGTCGGGGGCGGAGGCAACACAAGCCTGCTCACGGGAGACGAACCGGATTGCGCCTGGGGTCAGCCTGGCGTCCGGGAGCGGACTTTCCGGAGACTGCCGGGAGTATGCCCAGAACAGGCCAATCGCCGCCAGCATAAGCGCGAGGGCCGATGCAGTGCGCGCCGGGTACCAGTTCCGGATCCAACCGGGCGCCCGGCGGCCTTCCGGGGAGTTCGCCACCATCTCAGCCATTTGCGCCCGCAGCCGCGCCGCGGGGCCCTGGTGTGGTGGAATCCGGCGATCGACCTCTGACCGTTGCATTTGCACGAAGCCTGCAATCGCGCTTTCCAACTCCTCGCGGCGAACCCTGCAACGCCAGCAGTGCGACAGGTGTCTCTGTAGTTCACTGGCGCGCGGTTCGGCCAACTCACCATCGATGGCCCGCACCAGTTCTTCGTCGGGGAAATGAGAATCGTGCACCATGCCCATTACTCTCCAACCGATCTGCTCAGCTTGGCCAGCGACCGCGTCAGAGAAATCGACACGGCGCCGAGCGACATCTCCAAAGCCTCCGCAATTTCCCGATAGCGCAGCCCTTCCGCGCGCAAATAGAGACAACAGCGGTCCCGGTCCGGAAGGGCTTGCACCACTGCCTGAAGGCGCGCCTGCCGGCAATTCCGTTCCGTGCGCTCTTCCGGGTTGAGCGAAGGATCCGCGTGCAGCGCCTCCACTGGAACGCCTTCCAGTGTTCCCGGAAACCGGCCGTTCTGCTTGCGGCGCTTGAGCGCCAGGTTGTGTCCCACTCGAAAAATCCAGGCGCGCAGATTATCCCTCGGCTTCTCCTGGCGCAGGTGGCGAAACAGCGCGAGGAACACCTCCTGGACAATGTCTTCACCGTCGGGAACAATGAGCCCCAGGGATATCAGGTAACGCAGCAGAGGGCCGCGCAGTTCGTCGAACAGGCGCGACACCTCCGCCTCGGCGGCGGAAGGTCCGCGGCCGGATTCCCGTTCCCGGGCAGGTTGATACAGCAGCCAGCCGGCGAGTCCTCGGGTAAGCCCCGGCACTGATTCGTTCAAGCCTCCTTTGTTCAATATTCCCCGCGCGGCTCGAGTGTTCAGCCTTTTGCCGGCAAATATCTTCATTCTACGCCGGGCCGTCGCGGGCACATGAAATTCGTCTCTTCCGGCGCATACCCGGCCTGCTGAGGCAGGAGCGCGGCAGCCGCAGAAAGACTGAACAGAATCCGCCTTCGGAGAATTTTCTACTATGCCCTTCTTTGGTGGAAGCTTGCCGCCGCGGTGTGTCTTCATCCTTTTCCCCGCCGTCTTGTTCGCACAACGAGGCACAGGTGAAATTCGTCTGGATGTCCGGGATCCCTCCGGATCTCCTGTGATTGCCTCCGGCCTGCTCGAGAACGCGAGCGCGGGCGTGCACCGGAGATTTCAGACCACCTCGGCAGGGACGGCCGCGCTGCGCGGCCTCGCTTACGGGACCTACCGCATCGAAATCAGCGGGAGTGGATTCGAGACGCAGTCGCTGACGCTGGACGTGCAGTCTTCCAGCCCTGTCCTGCGTACCATCAGGCTGGTCTTGAGCGAAACACATTACAAGGTGGATGTCGTGGCGACCACGCCACTCGAGGGCTCCGGCCAGCGCGTCGAAGCGATCCCCTCCCCCGTCCAGACGGCGACCAGTGAAGATATCCGAAGCAGCGGCGCGCTCGACCTTTCGGATTTTCTCAACCGCCGTCTGAACGCTGTCTACGCGAACGAGATCCAGGGCAACCCGTATCAGCAGGACATCAACTACCGCGGCTACACGGCTTCCCCTTTGCTCGGCACCCCGCAGGGGCTTTCCATCTACATGGACGGCGTGCGGCTCAATCAGCCTTTCGGCGACGTGGTGAGTTGGGACCTGATTCCGAAAATCGCCATCTCGGAGACCACATTGCTGCCGGGGTCGAATCCGCTATTCGGCTTGAACACGCTCGGCGGGGCGCTTTCCTTGCAGACCAAGACCGGCTATACCTCGTCAGGCACTTCGCTCGAGATGAGTGGCGGAAGCTTCGGGCGCAAGATGGCAAACCTCGAACATGGCGGGACGAATTCCAAGGGCCTCGATTGGTATCTTGCCGCCAATCTGTTCTTCGAGGACGGATGGCGCGAATCGTCACCATCGGACGTGCGGCAGTTCTTCGGGCGTGCCGGCTGGAGCCGCTCCCGAACCAGCATCGGCCTGTCGGTGGCCTACGCCAACAATTCGCTCACCGGCAATGGGATCCAGGAACAGCGTTTCCTCGAGCGCGATTATACGAGCGTTTATACGAAGCCCGACATCACTAACAATCGCTCCCCGTTTGTCAACCTCAGCATTCGCCACACGACAAATGCAAGTCTCACGCTGTCGGGCAACGTGTACTACCGCTCCATCCGCACGAACATTTTCAACGGCGACATCAACGAGAATTCGCTGGATCAATCGGTGTATCAGCCGGGCGCGGCGGAACGGGCCGCGCTTGCGGCGGCGGGCTACACCGGCTTTCCAGTGAGCGGAGCTACGGCCGCCAATACGCCCTTCCCTTACTGGCGCTGCATCGCGCAAGTCCTGCTGAACGATGAGCCCGGGGAGAAGTGCAACGGTCTCCTCAATCGTTCGAATACGCGGCAGCACGACTACGGGGCGTCCGGACAGGGCGCCTGGAGCGCCGGGTCCGGAGGCTGGCGCAACCAGCTCATCGCGGGCGCGGCCTACGACCGCAGTACGGCGGACTTCCTGCAATCGACGCAACTCGGCTATCTCAATCCCGACCGCGGCATCACCGGGCTCAATGCGTTCGCCGATGGGGTGACGGGCGGAGACGTGGACGGCGAACCCTTCGACAACCGCGTCGGCTTACACGGACTGATTCACACCTCAAGCGTCTATGCATCCGACACCTTCTCCCCGAACAATCAGTGGAACTTCACATTTTCCGGCCGTTACAACCGCACCATCGTCACCAACACGGACCGCATCACCCCGGGCGGCGGCCCCCGCTCGCTGGACGGCCACAACGTGTTCGACAGGTTCAATCCGGCCGCCGGCGTCACCTACGCACCGGCCCGGACCTGGAGCGCCTACTTCAGCTTCAGCCAGGGCAGCCGCGCCCCGACGTCGGTGGAGCTCGGTTGCGCGGATCCGCAACAGCCGTGCAAACTGCCCAACGCAATGGCCGGCGATCCCCCCCTGGACCAGGTGGTCGCCAGCACGTGGGAAGCAGGCGTGCGCGGCGGGCAGGAAAGCAGGGTGGCCTGGAACGCGGGATGGTTCCGCGCCGATAACCGCAACGACATCCTGTTCGTCGCCTCCGAGCAGACCGGCTTCGGCTACTTCAAGAACTTCGGCAAAACACGGCGCCAGGGCCTGGAACTGGGAGCCAACAGCCGCCTCTCGCGGCTCACCTTGGGCGGCGGGTACACGCTGCTCGATGCTACCTACCAGAGTCCGGAATTGGTGGACGGATCTAGCAACAGCGCCGGCAACGCGGAAGCGAAAGGGCTGGATGGCTCCATCCAGATCGAGCCCGGAAATCGCATTCCCCTCGTGCCGCGCCACATGTTCAAGGCCTACGCCGATCTCGAGGTGACGAAGAAGCTGGCGATGGATCTCTCCGTCAATGCGTTCTCGAGCGCCTTTGCGCGCGGCAACGAGGACAACCTTCATCAGCCGGACGGAGTCTACTATCTGGGGCCGGGAAGTTCTCCGGGCTACGCCGTGGCCAATCTCGGCGGGCGCTACCAGGTGCGCCGGCACGTGCAGTTATTTGTCCAGGTCAACAATCTCTTCAACCGCAAGTATTACTCCGCCGCGCAGCTTGGACCCACCGGCTTCACCGCCGCGGGCGCGTTCATCGCCCGCCCGTTTGCGCAAGTGGACGGCGAGTATCCCGTGCAGCACGCGACGTTCTATGCTCCGGGCGCGCCGCGAGGAATCTGGGGTGGGCTGAAGCTGCGGTTCTGAGGGCGCCGGAGGCCGAGCTTTCAGCCCTCGGCGATCAGCGGTCAGCCTGGCAGGTCCTGGCTGATGGGCGGAGCGCCGATGGCTGACGGCGCCGTGCTTGCAGCAGCAGAATTTTTGACCGGCACGCGCCCCGGCGCCGGAAAGGCGTAAGTCACCGAACCCGCCGCGGCGATCACCAGGATCACCACAAACGGCTGCGCCATGTTTCGATCGATTGCAGAGCCCTGGCCGCCAGGTATTTCCCGCCCACAAGCAGAAGACACAGCCCGGCGATCCATGCCGCCGTGGCGAACAAGATGCGCCGCGCCCGGCCCCACCCCATCGTGCTCCGGCCGTTCATCACCTGATCGGCAGCCTGCGGCGACAGGCCCATCTTCTTGGCGATTTCCAGCTCTTTTTTCGCTTTTTCCGTGTTCCCATCGAAATTCGCCAGAATCCCAAGAAACAGGTGGGTCTCCATCAGCCCGTCATAGTCCCGCGCCAATTGCAGGGTCGCCTGCCGGAACTCCACCGCCCGGTTGAGTTCGAGCGCAAGGCGCGCCTGCACCAACGCGAAGGAAGGGTCATCCTTCCCCTTGAATGCTTGATTGGCGGCGGCCGCGGTGGTGAGCGCGCGCTCTTTTTCCGCTCTCGTCCCTTCATGAGGAGCGCGCCCCGCAAGCCCCTGCGCAAGGCTGATCAGATTGTCCGGCGTCCGCTGCTTCCGCGCCGCCAGTTCGAGCCGCGCCATGCCCTCCTCGCGCTTCCCTTCAAAAGCCAGGCACAGACCCGACCGGCGCAGCGCGGGTATGAACTCCGGCGCGTCCCTCAGCACAAGAGCGAACAGCCGCACACACTCGCCATAGCGTTTCTCGTCCATTGCCCGTGTGGCTGCGCGGAAATTCTCCACCTGCCCGGGAGCCACCGCCTGCAGGTTGCCCACAATCCCCAACTCCCTTGGAGATTGCCTCGTCCCCGGCTGTCCCGCCAGCAAACCCGCGACTGCCAGCAGACAACACGCCGCCCGCGGCAACACTCTATTGAAAGACATACCTCTCAGGCCAGAAGCGGTTTCACTACCGTGGCCTTCTCCACGCCGGTCAGCCTGTTGTTCAGCCCCTGGTATTTGTAGGAAAACCGCTCGTGATCAATCCCCAATTGATGCAGCACCGTAGCTTGAAAATCCCGGATGTGCACCGGGTCCCTGATGATGTTGTAGGAAAAATCATCCGTCTCTCCGTGCACCACTCCGCCCTTGATTCCGCCGCCGGCAACCCACAGGCTGAAGCATCGCGGGTGGTGATCGCGCCCGTAATCGGTGGCCGTCAACTTGCCTTGCGAGTAAACCGTGCGCCCGAACTCTCCGCCCCAAATGACGATGGTATCGTCCAGCAATCCCCTCTGTTTCAGATCCTCGACCAGCGCGTAGTTCGCCTGGTCCACATCCTTGCACTGGCTCGGAAGCACCTCGGGAAGAATGCTGTGCACATCCCATCCGCGGTGGTACACCTGCACGAATCGCACCCCGCGTTCCACCAGTCTGCGCGCCATCAGGGCCGTATTGGCGTACGAACCGCCCTTGCGAGCCTCTTCTCCATACAGCTTGAAGGTGCTCCCGGGCTCTTTCGAAAGATCGGTCAATTCCGGCACCGAGGACTGCATCCGGAACGCCATCTCATACTGCTCGATGCGCGCCCGCGTCTCTTCATCGGCCACTTTCTCGTACTGGATCCGGTTCAACTCGTTCAGGGCATCGAGCATACGCCGCCGCATCTTTGGATTCACACCATCGGGGTTGTTGATGTACAACACCGGATCGCCGCCCGAGCGCAGCGCCACACCCGCGTACTGCGCCGAAAGAAACCCCGCGCTCCACAACCTTGCGGAAATCGCCTGCACATTCGCCTTTGGGTTTGTGTGCACCGCGTTCATCACGACGAACGACGGCAGGTCCTGGTTCATGCTGCCTAACCCGTAGGCGATCCATGAACCCATGCACGGCTTCCCCGGAATCTGGCTGCCCGTCTGGATGAAGGTAATGGCCGGCTCGTGATTGATCGCCTCGGTGTGCATGGTGCGGATGATGGCGATGTCGTCCACCATCTTCGCCGTATTGGGCAGCAGCTCCGAAATCCACGTCCCGTTGCTTCCGTGCTGCGAGAACTTGAAGACGGAGGGAGCGATGGGAAAGCGGCTCTGCCCGCTGGTCATCGTCGTTAACCGCTGCCCGTTCCGTACCGACTCGGGCAGGTCTTTGTCGAAGTAGGCCTTCATCCCCGGCTTGTAGTCGAGCAGGTCCATCTGCGGCGGCGCGCCCACCATGTGGAGGTAGATCACGCGCTTCGCCTTCGGCGGAAAATGAGGCAACCCGGGCAGCCCGCCAATGGCCTTTCCGGCGGTAGCCGCCCGCGCCTTGTCGTCGTTCAACAGAGAAGCGAGCGCAGCCATTCCAATTCCGGTCGCAGATCTCGCGAAGAATTGTCTCCGTGTTTCCACCATCACGGCTTGGTCGAAAACGTTCATTTGTTCAACGCCTCATCCAGGTTCAGAACATCGTTCGCCATCATGGTCCATGCCGCAAGTTCGGGCGGCGCGAGACTCGAGTCCGGCTTCGATTCGCCGGAGTCGATCAACTTACGCGCCTCTTCGGCGTGGGCTTGGTAATAGGTGAGGAAATCATCATAGGCGGACCGCGCCACGGTCCGTTCGCGGGCATCGAATGGCCTTGCCAAGGCCCTCATCGTGAGGTAGTCCAAACGGGCGTCGAAGGCCGGCGCATTCTCGAGGGCGCGCCCGGCCAATGCGCGGGCGGCTTCCACGAACTGCACATCGTTCATCGTCACCAGCGCCTGGAGCGGCGTGTTCGTGCGCTCGCGCCGCACCGTGCAATTCTCCCTGCTCGGCGCGTTGAAGATCTCCATCGAGGCCGGCGGCGCGCTTCGCTTCCAGAACGTATAGAGGCTCCTTCGGTAGAGGCTGTCACCGTGGTCCTGGTGGTAGAAGCGCGTCGTGCTGCTCTTCATCGCCACCGCTTCCCACACGCCCTTCGGCTGGTACGGCTTGACGCTCGGCCCGCCGATCTCCTTCGCCAGCAGGCCGCTTGCCGCCAGCGCGTAGTCCCGCACCATCTCCGCATCCATGCGGAACCGCGGTCCTCGCGAGAGATACCGGTTTTCGGGGTCCTTTTTCAGCGCCTCGGGCGAGGCCTTCGCCGATTGCCGGTAGGCGGCCGAAGTCACCATCAGCTTATAGAAGGCCTTCACGTCCCAGCCGGATTCCCGGAAGTGGATCGCCATCCAATCGAGCAGATCCTGATTGACAGGAGCCTCGCCCTGCGAGCCGAAGTCCTCGGCGGTCTTCACGATTCCCGTGCCGAATACATCCTGCCAGTAGCGGTTCACCGTCACGCGCGCGGTCAGCGGGTTCGCCGGATCCATCAGCCACTTCGCCAGCCCCAGCCGGTTATGCGGCATGTCCTTCGACATCGGCGGCAGAACCGAGGGAACGTTCGCGTAGACGAGATCCCGCGGCTGATCATACTGCCCGCGGAACAGCACGTGCGCCATTGGTTTGCCGTCCGTCTTCTCGCGCATCACCAGGGTCTCAGCGCCCCGGCGACGCACGGCGCGCCGCTGCTCGTCCAACTCGATCAACTGCGCCGTGATGTTCCGGTACTCCTCGTCCTTGCGGTTCAGATATAGCAACATCAGCAAATCCCGGCTGCTCTCGGGTAACACCGGCTGCGCCATGTCATGGCGCAGGCTATCCCACTCGGCCAGGAGGCGAACCGCATCGGCGTTCAGCGCGCCACGATACACGCGCAAGTCGGCGATCTGGGCGCCTTGCGTAAACCGCCGGCCATCGCTGCCGATCCGGAATGCGATCCTCTTCGGATCCGCCGGTTTTGATTTCTCCTCGGGATCCACCGCGACGCGCTCCGTAGCCATCGGCACGCCGTTCCAGTAAAGGGTGATCCCGGCTTCTTCCCTGCTCCCGTCGTAGGTCACCGCGACGTGATTCCATCCCTTCGCCGGCAGCCGCTCCGCGTTGCCGGCGCGTTTTTGCAGCCTGGGAACGACGGTGGAGTCCATGAGAGCAAAATGCGGAACACGGCCGCCGATGTCGAAGACCCAACCTTTCGATTGATTCTTCGAATCGGTATGGCTTGCCACCACAATCGACCCGTCCTCGGGAAGCTCCACCCAGGCGGAAACCGTGAAGGCTTCCGAGGGTTCAAACAGCGGCACGTCCGGCGCCGTTGCCCCGCCGCGGCCCACAAATTTCAGAGCCCTGTCTCCTTTTCCTGTGTTCTTCGTCCACTCGACGTTCCAATCCATGCGGAAGTTGCCCGAGTTCAGATTCACGACGGGCTCCGTGGAGGAGGGCTCCTTCCAAGCGCGGTATTCGCCGCTCTTCAACCAATCGTCGAATGCGGCCCTGGCCTCGTCTTTCCGCTGCGCCTTGCGCGCGGTCAATTCGGCATACCGCTCCTGAAGGCTCGCCCAGAGCGCACGATCCGCGGCGCGCGGCACCACTACCGCCGGAGGCGTATCCGGAATGTTCCCATCGAGCGGCTTTTGCGAGGTGTTCCTGAAGAACGCCGTCATCTGGTAGAACTCTTTCTGCGCCAGAGGATCGAACTTGTGGTCGTGGCAGGTGGCGCAGCCCAACGTCAATCCGAGCCACACCGCCGAAGTGGTCTCGACGCGATCCTTCTGATACATGGCGTCCACTTCTTCCGGAATGACTCCGCCTTCGTTGGTGGTGATGTTGCAGCGATGGAAGCCGGAGGCGATCTGGTCGTCAAGCGTCGCGTGCGGCAGCATGTCGCCGGCGAGTTGCTCGATCGTGAACCGGTCGAACGGCATGTTCCGGTTGAACGCCTGGATCACCCAATCGCGATAAGGCCACATGTCGCGGTAGTTGTCGATGTGCAATCCGTGGGTATCGGCATAGCGCGCCGCGTCCAGCCAGTAGCGCGCCCGGTGCTCGCCCCATTGCTGCGAGCCAAGCAAGCGGTCCACGAGGCGCTCATAAGCATCCGGAGCGCGGTCGCGAAGGAACGCCTCGACATCGGCGGGAGCCGGCGGAAGGCCTGTGAGGTCGAGCGAGACGCGCCGGATCAAGGTACGCCTGTCCGCCTCCGGAGCAGGCTTCAACCCCATGCTCTCCAACCTGGCGAGGATGAAGTTGTCAATGGGATTCCGCACCCATCCTTTGGCCGCGACGGCGGGCGGTTCGCGCTTCACCGGAGCCTGGAACGACCAGTGCTCTTTCCACTCGGCGCCTTCGTCGATCCACTTGCGGAGGATCTCCTTTTGCTCGTCCGTCAGCGTCTTCTTCGTATAAGCCGGGGGCATGCGCAGCGCGGGATTCGTGTTGCTGATGCGCTGGTAGAGCAGGCTGGCCTTGGCATTGCCGGGGACGATCACTTTCCCGCTCTTGCGTTCGGAGAAGGCTCCCTCTCGCGTGTCCAGGCGCAATCCCATCACGCGCGTGGACTTGTCCGGACCGTGGCAGAGGAAGCAGGAGTCGGACAGGATGGGGCGCACCTTGCGCTGGAAATCCACTCCCGCAGGCGCCGCCGCGCACAGGGAACACGTCATTCCGAGCAGCGTGAACAGGGCCCAGAATCGATTGAAGCCGAACAGGTTATGTGCATCCATCGGAGATCAGCCGTTAGCTCCTATTGAATCACATCATAATAGGGAGTGGAATCATGAAGACCACGAGAAGATCCTGGATGGCCGCCGTTTCCGCGGCTGGCTTGGCGCAGACTGCTGCTTCACAGGCTGCCGAACGGAATACGGACCTGGAAGCGATCACTGTCAAGAGGCATGACGAAGGCGTCGAGCGCCTTCTCAAGCTCCAGATCACTGACCCCTCCAACCCGCACCACGGAGGCATCCCCGACAACTACGGCCTTGTTTATGCCGGCTCGGCGGCGGGAATTACGGACACCTTCAGCGCAGCTTTCCATCATCCGCGATCGAAGTTTCACAAGGATCCTCTCATGGTGCAGAGGCTGAAACTTGCCATCGGCTTCGCTACCCGTTCCCAGACGCCGGATGGCAACATCGATCTGCCGATCACCAACTTCAACTCCACTCCCGACGTCGCGTTCTCCGTATGGGGCGCGGGAGCCGCGGCCCACCTCGCGCGCCTGCATGGCAGCCGTGAGATAGAAGGGCTCATCCAGCCCTATTTGAAGAATGCCGCCCGCGGTCTGCTCCACGGGGGCGTGCACACGCCGAACCATCGCTGGGTGGTCTGCTCCGCGCTTGCACAGCTCAACGAGTTGTATCCCGACCCGGCGCTTGTCCGCCGCATCGACCAGTGGATGGCCGAGGGGATTGACATCGATGAAGACGGCCAGTACGACGAGCGCAGCATCATCGGCTACAACGTTCACATTGATCGCGCCCTCATCTACATAGCCCACAAGCTGAAGCGGCCGCAGCTTCTCGAGCCAGTCCGCCGCAATCTCGATTCGGCTTTCTTCCTGATGCATCCCACCGATGAAATGGTGACGGAAATCTCACACCGCCAGGACCGCGACCAGCGCGGGGATATCGGCGTGTACTGGTTCGCCATGCACTACATGGCGGCGCACGACCGCAACGGGCGGTATGCATGGGCGGCGAACAAGTATGCCCCCACGCATGCCGGGCTCTCGAACCTCATGGAGTATCCGGAACTGCTGAAGCCTCTGCCTGAACCCATCCCGCCCGAGGAGAACTACGTCAGAGAGTTCCGACAGTTGGAACTCACGCGCATCCGGAGAGGAAACAAGAGCGCGACCATCCTGCTGCATGGCGACAGCCGTTTCTTCATGCTCCGCAGCGGCGACGCGGTTATCAATGCCGTCCGCTTCGCCAGCGCCTTCTTCGGCAAGGGGCAGTTCATTCCACAGCAGTGGGCCAAGGCGGGCGACAGCTATGTGCTGAAGCAATCGCTCGACGGGCCGTATTTCCAGCCGCTCGACCCGCCGCACAAGGTGCACGCGGGGGAATGGACGGCGATGCGTCCCGAACGCCAGCGCTGGCCTGTCTGCTTCCTCGAACAGACCGCGGTCATTACTGAGACAGAAAAGGGCTTCCGTGTGCGGATGCAATCATCGGGCACCAACGGCGTGCCGGTGGCGGTGGAAGTCTCGGTGCGCGGAGTGGAGGGGTTGCGGATGGACGGTCTGCTCCGCGCTCCCGACGTTACGGACGGCTTTCTTCTTCCCGCCGGAGAAGCCACTCTTCGCACGGACAAACACGAGATCAGCTTCGGTCCCGGGAGACAGGAGAACCGCTATACGCAAGTCCGCGGCGCGGAAGCCAGACTCCACGGCGGCAGCGTCTACATCACCGGATTCACGCCGTTCGACCACACGCTGGAGTTCGTCTGCGGATAGTTGACGCCATGCGCCGGGGTGATGGTTATTGAGCGTAATAGCCTTTGCGGGCCTGTACTCGATAGTCCTTATGATTGGTGCGAATCTCGAGCCTGCGGAAGGAGCCGTCCCTGGCCGTATTGGTGGGGGAGTAGCCGAGGGAATACTGGCTGCGCATTTCGCGCTGGATCTCGTCGAAGATCATGTCCAGGGTGTACTTGCGGTCCACTTTGAAGACGCGGCCTCCGGTTTCTTCGGACATTTTCTTGAGGTCGCCTTCCCCGCCCCCGCCGCCTCCGAACGGCCCGTAGGCGCGCCAGTCCACGTAGTAGATGCTGTAGATGATGCAATCGGCCTTTTGCGCGGCCTCGAGAGCTTCCCGGAGTTTCAGGCGGCTGCCCTGATCGACGCCGTCGGTAATGAGGATCATCGCTTTGCGGCCCACTTCCCCCTTGAGCTTTTCGTTGGCGGCGAGATAGACGGCGTCAAAGAGGATGGTGCCGCGGGGTTGTCCGACGGTGGGGACGGGACCCGGGCCGAAGCCTCCCACGGGGGCATCGACACGCAACTGGTTGAGGCCGGCGTCGAGGAGTTTGGTGGAGTTTGTGTAGTCCTGAACGAGTTCGGCCTCGGAACCAAAGCTGATGAGGAAGGCGAGGTCTTTATGGCGAAGAACCTGGCGGAAGAACTGGAGGGCGGCCCGCCGCTCGATCTCGATGAGGTTCTCCTGCGAGCGGCTAACGTCCACGAGCAGGCCGATGGTGAGAGGCAGGTCAGATTCTTTGGTGAAGACGTGGATCTGTTGTTCTTTGCCGTCTTCCAAGACATGGACATCGTCCTTGGTGAGTCCCGGGATGAGCGTGCCCTTCTTGTCGCGCACGGAGAACAGGACGTTGACCAGGTTGACGTCGACCTTGATGGTGGGGAGGTCGGCATCAATAGGTTGCTGCGGGGGTTTCGGCGGAGTTTGCTGGGCGAAGGCGGACGCGGCGAGGACGCAGACCAGGAAGGGCTTCATAAGCATTACAATGTCACATTGATAGATGCGCGGACGCCCGCGGCCGGTTCCAATGGAATCACGTCTCATGAAGAATGCAGCAAAACATCTCAGTAATGCCGACCCGGTGATGCGCGGGATCGTGGAACGGGTAGGCCCGCTATGCATAGAGTATCGCGAGCCGACGTTCGAAACGCTAGTGAGAAGCATCGTCTTCCAGCAACTGAGCGGGACGGTGGCGCGGGTGATCCTCGGCAGGCTTCATGGGGCGCTTCCGGACGGGCGGATCACGCCTGAAGCCATTCTCAAGCTACGGATCCCGAAGATGCGGAAACTGGGGCTGTCGGGGGCCAAGACGGAGTATATCCGGGACCTGGCAAGGCAAACTCGGGAGGGCGCGGTGCGTTTCGAGGGGCTTCCGGAAGCGCCGGACGAGGATGTGATCGCGGCGCTGACGCAGGTGAAGGGAATCGGGGTTTGGACGGCGCAGATGTTCCTGATCTTTGCCCTGCGGCGGCCGGACGTGCTGCCTGTGGGGGATCTGGGGGTGCGCAAGGCGATGCAGCGGGCTTATTCGCTGGAAGATCTACCGAAGCCTGGGAAGATGGAAGAGTTGGCTGTGCCCTGGCGGCCGTACTGCTCGGCCGCAAGCTGGTATTTGTGGAGGAGTCTCGATGGAATTGCGGAAATCTGAGATATTGACGCGGCGTGCAGCCCTGATGCTGCTGGCTGCATTGCCACTTCTCGCCGGGGAGACGGCGTTGGACCGTTACGTAAAGACCCCGGACCCGCACTACAAGCACGAAGTGGTGAAGACCATTCCCGGGAAGGGCTACACAGCCTACGTGGTGGAGTTGACCTCGCAGGCGTGGCTCACGGAGAAAGAGGTAAACCGCCCGGTGTGGAAGCACTGGCTGACGATCGTGAAGCCGGACAAGGTGGAACACGCGACGGGCTTCCTGTATATATCCGGGGGGAGCAACCGCGACAAGGTCCCGGAACGGGCGGACGGATTCATTACGGCGATGGCTGTCGATACGAACTCGGTGGCGGCGGAGTTACGGATGGTGCCGAACCAGCCGCTGAGCTTTTTCGGGGAATCGAGGCAGCGGGTGGAAGATTCGATCATCGCTTTCGGGTGGGACAAGTACCTGAATGGGGGTCCGGATATTTGGCTGGCGCGGCTGCCGATGACGAAGAGCGCCGTGCGGGCGATGGATACGATCACGGATGTGATGAAGGCGGAAGGGACGGAGGTGAACAAGTACGTGGTTTCAGGCGGGTCGAAGCGCGGCTGGACCACGTGGACGACGGCGGCGGTGGATTCGCGGGTGGTGGCGATCGTGCCCGCGGTGATTGACCTGTTGAACATTGTGCCGAGCTTTGAGCACCACTGGCGAGTCTACGGGTTCTGGTCGCCGGCCATCAAGGACTACGTGGAGAACGACATCATGAAATGGTCGGGCACGCCGCGGTACAAGGAGATGCTGGAGATTGTCGAGCCGTACGAATACCGCGACCGGCTGACAATGCCGAAGTTCATCGTGAATGCTTCGGGGGACCAGTTTTTCCTGCCTGACTCCTCGCAGTTCTACTGGAAGGATTTGAAGGGGGAAAAGCTGCTGCGGTATGTACCGAACGCGAACCATTCGCTGGGAGGATCGGACGCACGGGAGAGCATCGGGGCGTATTACTCGATGATCCTGAACAACAAGCCGCGGCCGCGATTCACCTGGAAGTTCGACAAGAACGGCGACATCGCGGTGAAGGCGACGGACAAGCCGGCGGAAGTGAAGTTGTGGCAGGCCAACGATCCGGAAAAGCGCGACTTCCGGCTGGACACAATCGGCAAGGCGTACAAGAGCACTCCGCTCGAGGAGAAGAAGGCGGGGCTATACGTAGCGAAGGCTCCCAAGCCGGAGAAGGGATACACGGCCTATTTCGTGGAGTTGACGTACGCGAGCGGCGGGAAGTATCCGCTGAAGGTGACCACGGGGGTGCGCGTGACGCCGGACACATACCCGTTCGAGGCCCCGAAACTCGGGAGCGCGGCGGGGCCTGGAAGGAGTTCGAATCCGGAGCCGATCCCGTTATACGGGAACGGGCATGATTAGCCGGCGGGAGTTCGTGGCGGGAGGCGCGCCCGCGATCCTGCGGGGCGCCGCGGCGGATCCGCCGAACATCCTTTTCCTGATGCCTGATCAGTGGCGGGGGATGGATCTGGGCTGCGCGGGCAACCGGCAAGTGCGTACGCCGAACATCGACCGGCTGGCGAGCGAAGGGCTGCAATTCACGAATGCGACCGCGAACTGTCCGGTGTGCACGCCGGCGCGGGGTATCCTGCTGACGGGGCGGCCGCCGCATGAGAACGGGACGCCGGTGAACGATGTGCCGTTGAAGAAGGATCAGGCGACGATCGCGAAGGTGTTGCGCAAGGCGGGGTATTACACGGGTTTTGTGGGGAAGTGGCACCTGCACGGAGGGCCGCGCCTGCCGGGATTCGTGCCGCCCGAGGACCGGCAGGGCTTCGAATATTGGGCGGCGAACATCTGTAGCCACGATTATTTTCACTCGCAATACTTTCGTGATGATCCAACGCCGATACCGATCGCGGGGTATGATTCGGTGGCGTGGACCGACCTTTCCATGGAGTTTCTGGAGAAGGCGAAGGCGCGGAAGCAGCCGTTTTGCCTGTACGCGCAGCATACGCCGCCGCATGATCCTTATCTGCTGCCGCCGGGGCATGAGAAGGATTACCGGCCGGAAGAGATCCGGTTGAGGAAGAACTGGCAGGCTGGGGCCAAGCGGAATGGAACGAGCAAGGATATTGCCGGATACTATGCGGCGATTAATTTCCTGGATGGCGAGATGGGGCGCATCCTGCGGCGGCTGGATGAATTGGGGATGCGGGAGAACACGATTGTGTATTTCCTTTCCGACCATGGCGACATGCTGGGGTCGCATGGGACGTTTTTGAAGCGGAAGCCGTGGGAGGAGTCCTCGCATGTGCCCGGCATCCTGCGGTGGCCGAGGGGCATTCGAGCGGGGAGGAAGTCCGATGCGCTGTTCTCGCATCTGGATGCGGTTCCCACGCTGCTGGGGCTTTGCGGGGTGGAGATTCCGGAGACGATGAAGGGGTTCAATTTCGCGGGCCACATCCGGGATGGCGGCAGGGCGGGGTTGCCGGAATCGACGCCGTTGATGATCTACACGAAGACGGAGATGGACGAGTGGGATTGCTGGCGCGGGGTTCGGACGAAGCGGTACAAGTACGCGCGATTTCAAGACCGGCCGTGGGTGTTGCATGACCTCGGAAAAGACCCGTTTGAATTGCATAATCTGATTGATTCGGCGGAGCACCGTGAGCTGATGGCCGGGTTTGACCGGGAAATCGAGGCGAGGATGGACCGCGTGGGGGACAGTTGGAAGGAGTTGGAGGACTGGCTTCCGGCGCAGGCGAGGAAGAAAGTATCTCGCTGAGGCGCGGAGGTCTTTTTATGCGCCGCGAAGAGACACTTGGGGTGTGCTCCGGCGCGAGGGGCGGCGCCGCGAGGGGAATTTTTGGGGTTTCAGACTACTTTTTGAACTGGTTGAGCATGTCCCCGATGGTGGCGGAGAAGCCTTTCGCCTCTTCTTTGGCCTGCTTGATGGCGGTGGTGAGTTCATTGCGGAGGTTGGCTTGGGTTCGGGCGGAAAAGCGTTCCGCGTTGGCCAGGGG
>JADLBD010000251.1 GCA_020847975.1 Bryobacterales bacterium
CCGCGCTCGGTTGCCATGTGCCAACCGGAGTGCTCACCAACTACGATCTGGAAAAGATGGTGGAAACCTCGAACGATTGGATCCTGGAGCGGACCGGCATCGCCGAGCGCCACATCGCGCCCAAGGAGGTGGCCACCTCCGACATGGCTGTGGAGGCAGCGCGCGCAGCCCTTGCCCAGCGGGGCATTGAAGCCGGCACGCTCGATGCTGTCATTGTCTGCACGGTGACGCCGGACATGTTGTTTCCCGCCACGGCGTGCCTGGTGCAGGATCGCATCGGCGCCCGAGGGGCCTGGGGCTTCGATCTGGTAGCCGCCTGCTCGGGGTTCGTCTATGGACTGACGACGGCCGCGCACCTGGTGGGGTGCGGCACCCACAAACGCGTGCTGGTGGTGGGCGCTGATACCATGTCGAGGATTATCGACTACAAGGACCGCGCCACGTGCATCCTTTTTGGCGACGCGGCCGGGGCGATGCTGGTGGAGACAGCCGAGGAAGGGGAGGAGTCGGGGTTTATCGGGTTTCTCAACGAAATCGACGGCTCCGGGGGAGATTATCTGAAAATGCCCGCCGGAGGGAGCCGGATCCCAGCCAGCCACGAAACGGTGGATCAGCACCTTCATTACGTGCATCAGGATGGGCAGCAGGTCTTCAAGTACGCCGTAAGAAAGATGCATGAAGTCTGCAAGACTCTTCTCGACCGCCACAATCTGAAAGTGGAGGATGTGGCCGTGATGGTCCCCCATCAGGCTAACCGGCGGATCATCACCGCCGCCGCCGAACGTCTGGGGATGCCCTGCGACCGGGTGCTGATCAACATCAACCGTTACGGCAACACCACGGCCGCCACCATTCCACTGGCGACCAGGGACGCCATCGCGGAGGGGAAACTGAGAAAGGGGGACCTCGTGCTGTTTGCCGCCGTCGGCGCAGGATTTACGGTGGGAGCCAACCTCTGGCGGTGGACTTACTAATCATCCGGGCGCATGCCGGCTTGTAGGGAAAGGTTATTGTTGACATGACAAACCCCCGGCGTCGTCCAGGCTGCCCGTTCCACAGCCTCGCGCTCCGCCAGGGAAGCCACCGTTCCGCGCAGTGTCACATGATCGTCGCTTGTCTCCACCGTGATGTGATCGGCGCGCTTGCCGAACCGCTGGGCCAGTGCGGCTTTGATATGCTCCTTCACCGATTTGGAAACGCTTGATGGCTTGATACGGATCAGATTGCTGGCCCCACGCACACCCTTGAGGGACGAAACAGTCTCGAAGGCCGCGGACTTTTGAAACTCCCAGTCGACGTCGCCTTCGAGGGTAAGCCAGCCGTTCTCGACGCGGAGGTCGATGCGGCCGGTCGGAATCACGCTGTTCCAGGAAATGGCTTCGACCGCGGCGTGCGCGATCTCTTCGTCGGCCAGCCGCCTCGATTCGGGCAACCGGACCTCCAGTTCCGTGACCACGGCGTGGACGCCGGGCACCCGCGCCGCCGCATGTTCCGCCGCCGCTTTACCGGCGTGGTTTGCCACATGGCCGGTGAGGGTGATGATGCCGTCCGCGGCGGAGACGCGGATGGACGCCGCGTCGAGGCCCGGTTGGGAGGCCAACTCCTGCTCGACGGCATGGCGGACCTTCAAAGCCGCTTTCGTTTGTCCTTTGTGCATCCCGGTAGGCATCGCCATTCCTCCTTGTGGAATTTCGATGAGAGCGCTGCTCGATTGGAGAGCAATCGACGTGCCAGCAGGAGCTGATTTCCGATTGGCTGCAAGCGTGCACTAAGCTTGGGAAAGGGAGGCCTCAAATGCCGATTGGAGAACTCTGCGTCCGGCAAGTAGTGATTGCGTCGCGGGATACCAGTGTTCTGGATGCCGCCAGACTGATGCGTCATCACCACGTTGGCGATATTGTGGTAACCGAGGAATCGAATGGCCGCCGCGTCCCAGTGGGAATCGTCACCGACCGGGACATGGTTCTGGAAGTGCTTGCCGAAGAACTCGATCCGCGCCGCATTTCAGTGGGAGATATCATGACGGGCGAACTCGTCACGGTTCGCGAGTCCGAGGAAACCCTTCCCGCGATCCAATACATGCGCGCCAAGGGAGTCCGGCGAGTCCCCGTAGTGAGCGGCGATGGCGGGCTTGCCGGCATACTGGCTGTCGATGATCTGCTGGAACTCCTGGCGGAAGAGATGGGAGAACTGGCCAAACTGATTGCACGCGAGCAAAAACGCGAAGCGGAACTGCGGCGCTAGGTGCCGCGCGGACGGAGGAATCATGAAAGGGATACCTGTCAGAAAAGAACGGGGCGCTCTGGAAGGTCTGTGCCCGCGCTGTGGGCAGGACGCCAATTGGGCCTTCGTCGACGAGGCGCAGACGATCGTGGAGGTTATCTGCGTGGATTGTGGGCGGTTCCAACTGCCCCGTGCGGAATTCGAGAGATCCGGGCACGATATGGTGGGACCGGGAGACCGCGACTGACCGGTCGAGAACGTCCTGGCCGTGGAGAAGAAAGCCGGCCGGCATCTGAGCAGGGAATTGCTGGTGGAATCCCGTTGAGTTGAACTGTTGTCCGACACCGGAAGCAAGCGGTTTTTGCACAGAGGAACGTGTTTGTGGAATTTCGCTCATTCCGGCGCGTCTTGCCCCAGCCGTTTTTCCGTATCCGTCAACGGCGAAGCAGCCAGCGCAGGTAGTCCGGCAGGGAGTGCAGTTGATCGACGTGATCGGGAGCGGAATTTCCGGCAAAGCCGCGGAGGAGGAACTTGCCTTTCTTTGCCTCGCTCAACTGCTGTGTGCCCATTGGTCCATGGCGGAGCACGGGCTTGGCTTTCAGGCGGATCTCATCCAGCAACCAGTCCGCGGTCTCCGTCGTGCTGGCAAAGGTGCCGGGATAGATTTCGGAGTGTGTGATCAGAAATCGCTTCTTCCCGGCCTCGGCGTCGAGACTGAGTTTGGCCCAGATGTCGAGATCGCGCGGGTCGGCCTTGCCGTGGATATAGCCCGCGTGCATCCCGTCGATGTCGAGGACGGCGTTTACCCGCTGGTAGGAGGCCGGATCGCGGAGGATGGTGCGGATCGCTCCGTTTCCGGCGCTCCAACCGGCGAGGAGGATGCGTTTGTAGGCGACACCCGATTTTGCTTCGGCTTCCGAAATCAGCTTCCCGAAACGCGCCGGATCAGTAAACGCGCGGCTGTAGACTCCTGAACCCGCCCCGATCTGAATGGTGACCACCGCCAGGCGCCGCTTGGCTGCCGCCACTTCCGGCAGCCAAGTCCCGCCGTGAAAGAAAAACAGCAGCGTACGTGGGCGGGACTTACCGGGGATATAGAGAGTGCCCAGCGACAGCGCCTCCCTACGCCCGGGCGGGTGCTGCTCGGTGAGGCGCGGATGAGGCCGCCGGTGTTCCACCATCGGCGATGGGTTCTGCGGCATTTGCGCGAATGCCGCGGCGGCCGCCAGCAGGGTGAGAATTACCATTCCGCGACGGAGCCGTCCTTGTGGAAGACGCGCGCCATGGGACGTGTTCCTCCGAAGGGATATTTCTTCAGCGCCGCCTCCGTCAGTTCGAAACCGAGACCGGGTTTTTGCGAGAGCGGAAAGCGGCCGTTCACCATGCGCATGGCCGGGAAGCCAAGCCACTCCTCCCACACTTTTTCCTGCATGGCAGGTTTGACCCCGCTGCAGATTTCCTGGACGAGGAAGTTCGGCGTCGCGGCGTCCACATGGACGGTGGCAAGGCCGCCGATGGGGCCTTCACAGGCGTGTGGAGCCATCGAAATGCCGGCCTGCTCGGCCAGGGCGCCGATCTTCCACAATGCGGTGATTCCGCCCGTATGGTTGATGTCGGTTTGGATGATGTCGACGATGCCCATTTCCACCAGTTCCCTGGCTCCATAGGCGGCGATGAGACGCTCGCCGGTGGCGATAGGCGTGGTGGAGCGGCGGCTGATCTTCGCCATCGCCTTCGCGTTCTCGGGTGGGCAGGGCTCTTCGACGAACAGGAGATTGAGCGGCTCCATTTCCTTGATGATGACGGAAGCGACGCTGGGGCTGGTCTTGGCGTGGAAATCGACGGCGATGTCGATGTCGGGGCCGAGCCCTTCGCGCAGCGTCTCGAGCGACTTCACCGCGCGATGGATGGTGGCGTTGGTTTCGATCCACTCATAGTAGCCGGGAATGCCGGTTTTGAACGCCGTGACGCCGAGTTCCTTTGCCGAGGCGCGCAAGGCGCGCAATTCCTCGAGCGTCTCGCCTCGCATGTGGTAGTAGCCGCGCACGCCGCGGGAATCGAAGGGGCCGCCGAGGAGTTTGTAGACAGGCATTCCGAGCGCCTTGCCGCGAATGTCCCACAGCGCCTGGTCGATTCCCGATATGGCCGAGCCCATCACGGGACCGGCCCGGTAGAAGCTGTGGACGTACATGGACTGCCAGATGTGCTCCACCTGCATGGGATCCGCGCCGATGAGAAATTCCTTGAAGTCCTCGACGCACGACATTACGGCCGCGGCTTTGCCTTCGAGCGTCCCTTCGCCCCAGCCCGCCAGGCCCTGGTTGGTTTCGAGTTTCACGAACACATACGGGCGGTCGGAAGTGGGGGTGAGGGAGACGCCGAACACCTTGACTGCGGTGATCCGCAGCCTGGAACCGACGGCATGGAAGGCATCGGCTCCGAGTGGTCCGGAGGGCTGCATCATCGGCGCGCAGCCGCAGATGCCGGCCGCGCGGGCGCCGGGGGCGGCAAGCGCGCCGGCGGCGAGACTGGGGAAGAATTGGCGGCGTTTCATGCGAGGGCCTCCCCGTACGTTTGCAGGGCATCGCGGTTGACGCGGATTCCGAGCCCGGGTTGCGTGTTCAGCGGCGCGTAGCCGTCCTGGACGACTTCTGCATTGCCGCCGGTGATCGCTGTGCGCATTTCGCGGTCCTGCCTCGCGTTGGGGAAGGGAATGTGCTGGATGAAGAAGTTCGGCAGGCTGGCCGCAAGATGGAGGCATGCCGCCGTGCCGATGGGTCCTTCGTTGTTGCGGGGGGCCACGGCCACATAGTTGACCTCGGCGATGACGGCGATCTTACGAATGCCGCTGATACCGTGGATGGCAAGTTCCGGGCGGCACAGGTCGACGGCGTCCTCCCGCAGCAGGTCTTGAAAATGGCTCGCCTCGGCGGCTCCGGCGCCGAAGGCGAGCGGGGTGACGTTTTCCGCGGAGATCTTGCGGAGCGCGCCGAGGCTCGCGTTGGCGCAGGGTTCGTCGAAGAACAGCACGTGGTAGCGCTCGAAGGCTTCCGCGAGGATCGCTGCGTCGCCGGGGGTGAGGCGGCCGGAGCCGTTGAGGATCAGATCGGCGCCGTCTCCCGCGGCCTGCCGCATCGTGTCCATGCGCCTCTGTGCGGCCAGCACCAGCGCTTTGCCCGAGTTGCGGAACGGCGGGGTGGGGACAGGCACGGCGAACGCCCTGTGTCCCGCCGCTTTGGCGTCGCGCAGGTTTTCGAGGATTGCGTCATCATTCGCGCCGTGAAGGGAGGTGTAGGCGCGCACCTTGTTACGGGTGGGTCCACCGAGGAACTGGTAGACCGGAACCTTGGCAGCCTTGCCGAGGATATCGAGGGCGGCCGCGTTCACACCGGCGCAGGCGGGGTGACCTTTGAGCTTCACGCGCAACGCTTCATAACTGTGGGCATTCGCTCCTTTGAGAGCGGTCCGGAGGGTGGCCACAGTCTCCCGGGACAGCGGCTTCGATTCGCCCCAGCCCTCCAATCCCTCGCTGGTGGCGAGCCGCACCAGTCCCCAGGCGCGGCCGCCCACGGGTTGGCGGATGTTCCAGGCTTCGACGCCGGTGATGGCAAGGGAAGGGGACTGCGGAGGCGAGACAGCGGCCTGAGCCATCAGGGGCTGAAGCCGGAGCCTCCGGAGAGGGATGGCGGACATGGAACTCCTTTCGCGGCGCGGCGGCGATATGTCTCCATAGCATACTCCAAACCGGCGAGGGCTCCGATGAACCTGAGCGGCCTCCCGTGCGTCCTAACAATCAGCGGCAGTCCACATTACAATGGAGGTGAGAAAACCCGTGTCGCAACACATCTTCCGGCAGGTCTGGTCAGCAATCTCCCATCTCAACCCGCATGACGTCAGGGCCATGTCGGAGCGGAATCTCTCGATAGGCTTGTACGCGAACAGTGATCAGGCGCTCAGCGAGATGGAGACGTTCCTCTGCCCGGAAGCGATGTCGCGGGAGCGGCGGTTGCAGGGGTTTCAGCACATCTACCGGGCCGGCGACGAGGACCGCCCCGCCCGATTCGATATCGAGATCTACGAGGAAGGCGTCCGGCGTCCGCACGGGACATTCGTGTACCATACCGACGCGCCGGATGTGACGGTGGAGGAGGTTCTGGCGGCCCGCGAACACTTCGCTCTGCCACTGGCGCGCATCTCGACCCCGTTTCGCAAGCATGTCAGCGAGAAGGTGATTCACACGGTGAGCAAAGAGAATGCGCTGTTTTCCATCGCGACGGCCCTTCCCGATATCATCCCGAACGTGATGGAACTGCCCTGGGCGATCGGAGAATTCGCCTCCGACACGGCGTTCCTCACGGTGAACCAGGTGCGCATGGCATTCCTGCTGGCCGCGGCCAGTGACCGCATCATCGGCTACAAGGAGCAGCGCGGCGAAATCGGCTCGATTCTCGCGGGGGCTTTTGGATGGAGGGCGATTGCGCGTGAACTTGCGGGCAAGATTCCCTTCGGGGGCGGGCTCATCCCCAAGGCGGCGATTGCTTACGCGGGAACCTACGTGGCCGGGCGAGTGTTGGAGCGGCTCTACCGGGAGGGGTATGAATTCAGCCGGAAAGAGCGCAAGCTCGCCTACGAGGGCGCCTTCGAGAAGGGAAAACGTGTGGCGTCCGAACTGCTTGAAGCATTCAAGCTGCACCGCGGCGCGGCGCGGGAAAATCCCGTTGGATAGGCCGCGCCGCATCTCGCGTTTTACAGATTGGGAATGATCAGTTCATCACCCGGGTGAATTACCGTGTGCTCGTCAGTCAATTTCCACGGATTTGCTTCAATAATCTTGGGATACAGCGCGCCATTGCCAAAGTGTTTGGCGGCGATCTTCCACAGCGAATCGCCCGCCACCACGACGTACTTCTTGACGGGAGGAGCGGGCTGCGGCAGGCTTTCGTCCACCGTCAGGTCGCAGGTCAAATCGCCGAAGGAGACGTCCACGCGCTTGATTTCGTCCCATACGAGGTTCTTCACCGCCTGGTTGGGCGCCGCTCCCTGCATGAATAGCTTGCCGTCCTGCACGTGCAAGTGAGAGAGCACGACTCCCTGCTGCTTGATCAGGTCGAGTACGGATCGATATTTTTGTTTCAATTGATCCAGGTCCATGA
The DNA here is from genome assembly GCA_020847975.1 of Bryobacterales bacterium. Lineage (GTDB taxonomy): Bacteria > Acidobacteriota > Terriglobia > Bryobacterales > Bryobacteraceae > CADEFT01. The sequence continues at coordinate 7,377 of JADLBD010000251.1, forward strand.
TTCCTCCTTACTTTGACCAGAGTGACCCATCACGGCTACAAAATGCAAGGCGGGAGCAAAAGATTTATCAAACTGAATGCATAATAGGGAGTGCACGACGAAGGAGGAAAATCTTATGAATCTGCTGGAAACGCTGCTTCAGGCGCAGGGCGGCGGCGCCGTTCGCCAATTGGCTGGTCAGTTCGGCCTTGATGAGAACCAGGCTACATCAGCCATTTCGGCTTTACTTCCCGCGCTCGCGGGCGGGCTGCAAAAGAACGTGGCTCAGGAGGGAGGCTTGGAGAGCCTGTTGGGCGCTCTTACGCAAGGCAACCACCAGCGGTTCCTGGACGACCCCTCCACGCTGGCGAACGAGTCGACCGTCGCCGAGGGCAATGGCATCCTCGGCCATCTGCTCGGCAGCAAGGACGTGAGCCGCCAGGTGGCCGCAAGCGCGGCCGAACAGACCGGCATCGGCCCCGGTATCCTCAAGCAGATGCTGCCGGTGGTGGCCACCATGGTGATGGGCGCTTTGAGCAGGCATTCCTCCCAGCAGAACCTCGCTTCGCAGGCTGCTCCGGCGGAGGGCATCCTGGGCGCGCTCAGCGGATTGCTGGACACGAACAAGGACGGCAGCATCGCTGACGACGTGATGGGGATGGTGGGCAAACTCTTTCAGAAGTAGCTTGCCCGATATGCGATAACAGTAGGTTCATGCCTGTCATCATTCCGCCTCTCATCGAGGGCGACGCCAGTAGTGCCGTTCGAGTCATTGTGTATGAGGACTTGCAATGCAAAGACTGCGCCTGGCTGCGGCGCAAGTTGGATGACCGGGTGATTCCCTCCTTTGCGAACCGCGCCGGGTTCGAATATCGGGATTTCCCCCTGCCGAAGCATGCCTGGGCGCGCAAGGCGTCCATAGCATCGAAGCATTTTCAGCGGACAAGCGCGCAGGCGGCGATGGGATTCCGGCGCGAGGTGCTGGGCAATCTTTCGATGATCACCGAAGAAACCTTGCCGGCCTGGATTTCGGCGTTCGCCGCCCGGCACGGCCAGGACAGTCCGGAGGCCATCCGCGCGCTGGAGGATGCCGCGCTTGCCGCGGCAGTGGAGAACGATTACCAGTCGGGGGTGGCGATGGGTATTGCCAGGACTCCCACCGTGCTGGTTGGGGAAACGAGGTTCGTCGAGTGGATCGCGATTGAGGAACTGACTGCGGCCATCGGCCACTGCCTGGGGGCAGGCGCATGAAGCCCGTCGCGCTCGTCACCGGCGCAAGCCGCGGCATTGGAAGAGGCATCGCCATCGACCTTTCCCGCACACACGACGTAGTGGCTACCTACCGCGGGCGCGCCGATGCCGCCGCTTCGCTGCGCGAAGAAACAGGCTGCGAAGTCTTCCAATGCGACATCTCCTCGAAAGAGGACCGCTTCGCCGTGATGGCGTTCTGCAAGGAGAAGTTCGGCCGCCTCGACCTGTTGGTGAACAACGCCGGCATCACCCAGCGCCAGCGGCTGGACATTGTCGAATCGGGCGAAGCGAGCTTCGATGAGCTGATCGGCGTCAACCTGAAAGGCCCGCATTTTCTCACCCAGCTTGGCGCGCGCTGGATGCTCGGGCAGGGCAGCGGGCGCATTGTGTTCGTGACGTCGATTTCCGCCTACGCCGCGACGGTGCAGCGCGCCGAGTATTGCATTTCGAAGGCCGGGCTCAGCATGAGCGTGGCGCTGTGGGCCGCGCGGCTGGCGCCGCACAACATCCAGGTGTTCGAGATCCGCCCGGGCATCATTCGCACGGACATGATCAGCACGGTGGAGTCGCTGTACGAGGAGCGGATCGCGGGCGGTCTGCTGCCGCAGCGGCGCATGGGCGAACCGGCGGACGTGGCTCGCGCGGTGAGGGCCATTGCCGACGGTTACCTTGACTATGCGGCCGGGCAGATTCTGAACATCGACGGCGGGTTTCACCTGCGAACGCTGTAGCGGCTTATCCCAGGGGCGCGGGGCCTTCTTCAATGGCGACGCCGCGCGCGCGGAGTTCGGCAAGCAGTTGCTCGACTGCCGCGCTGTGGGGATGGCCGCTTTGCAGCACCACGGCCCAACGGAGGTTCTCACGCAGCGCCTTGCGGCAGATGGACCACGCGTCCAGATGGGCCGGCCACCGCGGCGCAGCGCCCGGGACCGGCATCTCCCACTTCCGTACCAGGAGGCGCGCATCAGCGAGCGGCGGGCGAGGCCCATTGACGATGAAGTGATTCGAGCCGTGTACCAGAAGACCCTGCTCCTGCGCGCTCATCGCTGGCATCCCGCGCAGAAATACGTCGAGCGCCCGCCTTGCGCGATGCGCCTGATCCTCCCGCCGCAGCGCACACACGGCTCCGCCTCACGGCCGTACACCGCTCGGGCGAAGCTTTCCCCTTCCACAAAACGTCCAGGTTCGGCATAGGCGAGTTCGGCGGAGGCAAGCGCCTCTTCGAGCACGGAACGGATGGCGGAATGGAGCGCGGCGAGTTTGGGCTTCGAGACGCCGCAGACTGGCCTTTCGGGATGGACGCGCGCCCGGAAGAGCGCCTCGGCGGCGTAGATATTGCCGAGGCCGGCCACATACTGCTGGTCCATGAGAAAGAGCTTGGCGGGCTTGCGCGAACGCCGCGCCGCGGTGACGAACCAAGCCTCGGTGAACTCCTCCGACAGCGGCTCCACGCCCACGTTCTCCAGCGCCTGCTCCAACTCCCCCGCGGAGTAGAGGTGAACCTTGCCAAGTGCGCGGGAATCCTCGAACACGAGGCCGCGCCCGCCTTCCATCTCCCACCATACCCTGGTTCCGGAGGGCCGGAACCGGACGTTCGGAATGACGTAGAGATTCCCGGTCATGCGCAGGTGCACGCGCAGCACGCGGCCGCCGGAGAGGCGCAGAAGGATGTTCTTGCCGCGGCGCTCCACGTCTTCGAGGACGCAGTCAGCCACCTCGCGCTCTATCTTTGTCTTGCTCTGCGGCTGCACGATGCCAGGCCGTTCCACGCGCATCCGCACGATCCGTGCGCCCCGCGCCTGAACGCGCAGTTTGCGGCACACCGCTTCCACTTCCGGTAGTTCCGGCATAGGCTCAGTAGATCTTCAATTCCACGGGCGCCCCCACTCCCACTCCGAGCGCCTGCGCGGCATTGGCCTGCTTGAACGCCACTTCGAGATATCCGGCGCTGCCCTCAATCACGAACGGCTCGCCAAACTGCGCCGCGGAGTAGTTGGTTTGGAGGGACGATACCGGTTCAAAGCCGACCTGCATTTCAAACGGCCGCTCACGGATGACGGCGAACTCCTCGCAGGGGAAGTTGGTGATGATGTTGCCGAACTTGTCGATCTTGAGGATGGAACCCGTCCAGGCGCGCTTGCCCGTTCGCACGACTTCCAGCAGGCCGAGCCGGAACGCGTTGCCGATGCGTTTGCCGAACTTCGCCGGGGTTACTCCCGCGGCGAGATGGGCGGCGGCCGGGGCAAAAACATCGCGGCCGTGAAATGTTTGGCTCACCGGCTTGCGGAAGTAACGATCGGCGGTGATTTCGCGCACCACGCATTTCTCGCGTTGAAGCACCGTGGTGAGGACGCCATTGTCCGGGGCGATGAAACTGTAGCCGCCTCCGACGGCGAGAATCGGCCTGCGCTGGCTGCCGACGCCGGGATCCACCACCACCACGTGAATGGTTCCTTTCGGAAAACAGCGGTAGGCCTGCTCGAGCGCGAAGGCCCCCTCACGCACCTCGAAAGCGGGCACGCCATGCGTGATGTCGACGATGCGCGCCTTGGGGGCGATGGAGAGAATCACCCCTTTCATGGCGCCCACAAAGTGGTCCGTCAAGCCGAAATCCGTGGTCAGGGTGATGATGGGCTGGGTCATGTCCTCTTGACGATCATCGGCTATCCGTCCGGAACAAGGCAACAGTGCTTGTTATCATGAAACAAGAGTTCTCATTTTCTTCGACCCTGACATGCCGGCCACTTTCTATTTTGATCACAACGCCACCACTCCGCTTTCGAGCGAAGTGCTGCGGGCGATGTGCGCCGCGCTCGAGGAGGTGTACGGGAACGCGTCGAGCATCCACCGCCACGGGCAGGCGGCCAGGCAGCGTTTGGAAGCGGCCCGCCGGCAGGTGGCGTCCCTGCTCGGAGGCTCCGCGAAGGAGATTGTGCTGCTCAGCGGCGGCACGGAAGCGAACAACCTCGCCTTGTTTGGAATCGCCAGGAGCGGGGATCACGTCGTGACCACGGCTATCGAGCATCCCGCGGTGCTGAATCCGTGCGCGCGGCTCGAAGAGCAGGGCGTTGCGGTTACCTACGTTGCTCCGGGGTCCGATGGGAGAGTCGCTGCGGAAGATGTGCGCCGCGCCATGCGCCGGAATACCACGCTGGTGTCCGTCATGCACGCCAATAACGAGACGGGAGCCATTCAGCCCATCGAGGAAATCGCGCGGATCGCGCATGAGGGCGGAGCGTTGTTCCATGTGGATGGGGTGCAGGCAGCCGGCAAGGTCCCGGTCAAGGTCTCGGCGCTCGGAGTGGATCTCTATTCCGTCAGCGCGCACAAGCTCCATGCCCCGAAGGGAATCGGCGCGCTTTACGTGCGCCAGGGCGTTCATCCGCGTCCGCTGCTGCTTGGCGGCCATCATGAGCGCGACCGCCGCGCGGGAACGGAGAACGTGCCGGGGGCGATCGCCTTCGGTGTCGCGGCGCAGGAAGCCGCCGCCCATGAGGGAGGGGAAGCCGCCTCTCTTCGCGACCGCCTGGAGCAGGGCATCCTCGATCGTGTTCCGGATGTAGCGGTCAACGGCAGCCGGGAGCACCGCCTGCCGAATACAACCAATCTGCGCTTCGACGGAGTGGAAGGCGAGGCGATGGTGATTGCGCTCGATTTGCGCGGGTTTGCGGTGTCGAGCGGTTCGGCGTGTTCGAGCGGAGCCGTGGAGCCGAGCCATGTGCTGCTCGCGATGGGGTTGACCGCGGAACAGGCGCGTTCGAGCGTGCGCTTCTCCCTGGGCCGGGGCAACACCGCGGAGCAGGTGGATGCGCTCATCGAGGCCACCGCCGAAGCGGCGCGTCATCTGCGCCGCGTCTCCACTTACAGCCATGCCTGAGAAGCCGATTGCCGTTGCCATGTCCGGCGGAGTGGATAGCTCCACCGTTGCCGCATTGCTGCGCAGCCAGGGACACTCGATCATCGGCATGACGATGCAGTTGTGGAACCAGCGGCGGCTGCCCGCGCTATCGAACGAAGGCGCCACCGGACGCTGCTGCTCACTAGATGACGTCTACGACGCGCGCTACGTGGCGGAGCGGTTGGGCATCCCGTACTACGTGGTGAACTTCGAACAGCGCTTCGAGGACCAGGTGGTGCGGCCGTTCGTCGAGGAGTACCTCGCCGGGCGCACGCCCATCCCCTGTACGCTCTGCAACAACTTCGTGAAGTTCGATCAGTTTCTCGAACTCGCTGACGGTTTGGGAGCGGAGAAGATCGCCACGGGGCACTACGCGCGGATCCGTCATGACGGAGATTCGGACCGGTTTCTCCTCTTCCGCGCCGTTGACCTTTCGAAGGACCAGACCTACTTCCTGTGGGGACTCACGCAGCCGCAACTGGCCCGCACCTTGTTCCCTCTGGGCGAAATGGTGAAGCCCCGCGTGCGCGAGATGGCTCGTGATCTGGATGTCCCGGTGGCGGAGAAACAGGATAGCCAGGAGATCTGCTTCGTTCCGAACGGCGACTACGCTGCTTTCATTGACGCCTACTTCGCCGAGCAAGGCATCGCCCGCGAATCCACGGAGGGCGAAATCGTGGACACCTCCGGCCGGACGCTGGGGCGGCACGGCGGCGTGCATCACTTCACGGTGGGACAGCGCAAGGGGCTCGGCATCGCCGCCGGCGAACCACTGTACGTCATTGCCACGCATCCCGCCGAGCAGAAAGTGGTGGTGGGCCGCAATCCGGACCTGCTGCGCGCCGAACTGATCGCCCGCAACGCAAACTGGATCGCTTTCCCTGAACTCACCGCCCCGCGGCGTGCCCGCGTGAAGATCCGCAACAGGCACGAAGCCGCGCCTGCTACGGTGTATCCGTTCGAGGAGAGCGGCTCGTTCCGGGTGCTGTTTGACGAACCGCAGCGCGCCGTCACCCCGGGCCAGGCCGCGGTGCTGTACGATGACGATCTGGTCCTCGGAGGCGGCTGGATCAGCTAGACTCGTGATGAAACCGTTCGCCATTGATCATCTCGGCATCGCCGTGCGTTCCCTCGACAAGGCTCTCGACTTCTATGAACGGCAGCTTGGCATGAGCGTCAGCATGCGGGAGACGGTGGCCGGGGAAGCCGTGCACGTGGCCATGCTGCCCGCCGGGGAATCGCGCCTCGAACTCCTCGAACCGGCCACGGCAGACTCCGCCGTCGCCCGTTTTCTTGAAAAGCGAGGCGAGGGGTTGCATCACATCGCGCTGCGGGTTCCGGACCTTTCCGCCGCCGTGGCAAGGCTGAAAGAAGAGGGCGCGCGCGTGCTGAACGAACCGCGCCGCGGCGCCGGCGGCCACCTCTACGTTTTTGTTCACCCCGCCTCCACCGGAGGCGTTCTTCTCGAATTGATTCAGGACGAACAGGAGAAATCTCATTGAACGCGGAAATCGGAATCATCGGCGGCAGCGGTCTGTATGCCATGCCCGGGTTTGAGGCGCACGAGGAAGTGAATATCGAAACGCCATGGGGCAATCCCTCGGACGCATATATCGTGGGCTCGCTTTCCGGCAAAAAAGTGGCGTTTCTCGCGCGGCATGGCCGCGGCCACCGCATCAGCCCGTCGGAGTTGAACTTCCGCGCCAACATCTACGGCTTCAAGAAACTTGGGGTGAAGTACATCATTTCCCTGAGTGCTGTCGGATCGCTCAAGGAAGAGCACAAGCCGCTTCAGTTTGTCCTTCCGGACCAGTTCTTCGACCGCACGCGGGGCCGCGTTTCGACGTTTTTCGGCGAAGGCTGCGTCGCCCACATCAGTTTCGCCGACCCAATCTGTGAAGACCTCGCCGCCATTGTGCTCGATGCCTGCAAGGAATCCGGTGTGGATGCCAAGAAGGGGGGCGCGTATCTGTGTATGGAAGGGCCCGCTTTTTCCACCAAGGCTGAATCGAATGTGTACCGCTCCTGGGGGATGGATGTCATCGGGATGACCAATCTTCAGGAAGCGAAACTCGCGCGCGAGGCAGAGATCGGCTATGTGACGGTGGCGATGGTGACGGACTATGACTGCTGGCACCCCGATCACGATGCCGTCACCGTGAACGACATCATCGCGCACCTCATGAAGAACGCGGAGAACGCGGCCAGCGTGGTACGCGCGGCCGTCGCGAAGATCCCCTCCGGCATGACCTGCAAGTGCCACAGCGCTCTTTCTCACGCCATCATTACGGACCGCAAGGCGATTCCCGAAGCCACACGAACGAAGCTGGAGTTGTTCATTGGAAAGTATCTCGCCTGAGGACCTGGCGCTAGAGCTGCTCAACCAGTGTCTGCGCGGCAACGACTATTCCTCGGAACTGCTCGAGACCCTGCTGCGCCTGGCGCTGAGCGAAGACCCTGCCACGGCCACCCGCGCCAGCCGGGCTCTCTTTCGCACCGTGGTCGAGAAGCTGGCGGACCTTTTTGAACCGTGCCTGTGCGACTGCTACGCCGCGCTGTTCAGTGAAGCCATCGCCTACGCACTGCCGCGCTACCGGAAGCAGGAACTCCTCGAGCGCTACCGGCGCGTGCGGCAGCCACGCGAGTATCGGGAGGCGCGAGATCCGGGTCGCGTCTTCGTTCTCTCCCGCGTCACCTTGGGCGCCGACATTGCCATCACCAGCATCCTGCTTGCGGCGGCCATGAGGCGCTTTCCCCGCGCGGAGATCTACTTTGCGGGACCCGAGAAAAACTACGAACTGTTCCGCGCCGGCACGAACATTCGTCACATGCCGGCGGCTTATGTGCGCGATGGCGCGCTGGGGCGCCGGCTTGCGGTCCTGCCCGCCTTGCAGGACGCATTTTCCGGTCCTGATGCCATTGTCCTGGATCCGGACTCGCGCCTCACGCAGCTTGGCTTGCTTCCCGTGTGCGGCGAGGAGAACTACTATTTCTTCGAGAGCCGCGCCTATGGCGGTTACGGAAACCAATCGCTATCCGCCCTCACCCGCGAGTGGGTGCGCCGCACATTCGGGGTGGAGGACGTGCGTCCTTTCCTCGCGCCGGACGCACCGGCTGCTCCGGAAGACATCACCGTGAGCCTGGGTGTGGGCGAGAATCCCGCCAAGCGCATTGCCGGGTCCTTCGAGCGCGATCTCATTGCTCTGTTCAGCGCCGCCGGACGCCGGGTTCTTGTCGATCGCGGGGGGAGCAAAGAGGAATCCGACAGGGTTGACGCCGCGGTGAAGGGTCTAGCCAATGTGGGAACATTCACAGGATCGTTTTCCGGGTTCGCCGCCGCCATTGCAAACTCCTCTTTCTATTGTGGTTACGATTCCGCCGGACAGCATGCCGCGGCAGCTTCCGGAGTTCGGCTGGCCACCATTTTCGCCGGCGCGCCCTGTTCCCGCTTCGCGGACCGCTGGAAACCCGAGGGCCACGCGGAGTCTATTCTAATTTTTGCCGACGATCTGAGCCCGCGGGACATCCTGAATCGAATGAGGCAAATGCTGTCATAATGGGGTTCCCCCGCCTGTGCCGGGCCCTTTGGCATCGAATCCCGCGGGAAATTTATAGAGAATTCTGTGGACTTTGACACACTTTTCGGCAAGACTTAGAATTAAATCGCGTACCGGCAAGGATGGTTTCGAGATCCTTTGCGTGATCCAGTGCGGTAGGAACGCCGCAAATAGGCTCCCATGGAAACAATGGGAAATGGGGAAGGTTCGCCTGCCATGAAGAATCCTTTCGCCTTGGATTCGCTTTTTGAATCCGGGCAAGACGCCTCTCCGGTCCAAACCGTGCGGGAAGTAGATCTGTATTGTGCGCAGGAGCGAGGGGACGAGTTTTTGCGCTTATGGATTTTCGTTCAATCGGCTCTCCTCACGATCGCTTCGGCATTCCTCGGCCGTCTCCTTCCTATGTCCGCCGCCGCGTTTGTGGTGTGCACCATCACCTTGGCGGCCACCTGGCTCTGCCCGGGAGCACCCCGAGGCAGGATCCTCGTAGCCATCGGAATGCAGTTGCTCACCGCCCTTTACGGACTTCTCGGCGGGGGTCCACTCGAGGTTGGCGCTTTGTTCGCTGCCGGCCTGCTGGTTCTCGTCATCTACCGCGAGCCCAGCCTCCCGGTACGCGCCGCACCTGCTTTTCTGCTTCCCTATTTCGGGCTGGTCTTCTACTCGAGCATCGCCACCTTTCCGCTTCCCAATGTCCCCACTTTGCCCCAGTTCGGTCTCTTCGCAGTGTTCGCCGCCTTCCAGGTGTACTTCTGCTCCGCCCTGGCACGCGGATTAGCTACCCTCACATGCTCGGCCGCCGAGGCAAGGCAAGTTGTCGACAGCCGGGAAGCGGAGTTGCGGGATGCCTTCCTCCGCGTGGAGCGAGCCGAGCGCGCGAAGAACGAGTTCCTCGCCAACCTCAGCCATGAGGTACGCACCCCGATGAACGGAGTGCTAGGTATGACGCGCATCCTGTCGGAAACCCGTCTCACCGCCGAACAGCGGGAACTCACCGAAACGCTTCTGCGATCGACGAAAGCTCTCCTCGATGTGATTAATGAAGTGCTCGATTTTTCCCGGCTCGAAGCCGGAAAGATGGACCTTCAACAGGGGACATTCCGCTTCCAGTCTCCCTACGACGATGTTCTGGAACTACTCGGTCCGATGACCGAAGGCAAAGGCCTCGAGTTGCTCTGCGAGCTTGATTCGCGTGTTCCGCTTGAAGTCATCGGCGATGTCCGCCGCCTGCGGCAAGTGCTCATCAACCTCGTCGGCAACGCACTCAAATTCACCGAGTTCGGCCACATTCTCATCGTCGCCAGCATCGAGGAGGAAAGCGATTCGGATCTCCTGATCCGCACCGATGTTGTCGACACCGGTCCTGGATTCACAGCGGAAGACCAGACCCGGTTTTTTCAGCCCTTCAGCCAGGGCAGCGGGGAATTGGTTCGAAAGTACGGAGGGACGGGCCTCGGATTGGCAATCGCCAAACGGCTGACGGAGATGATGGGCGGCGAGATCGGAGCTCGCAGCATCGCGGGCAAGGGAGCGCGGTTCTGGTTCACTGTCCGCTGCCGGCGCGTCCCCGGCAAGGAGTCCTTTCTCGAAACTGCCGATCTCATCGGCAAGAGAATCCTCATTCTCTGCCACTACTCCTTCGCAGCCACCATTATCGCCAGTCAGCTTCGGCAGTGGGGAATCCAGGCTTTCGCCGCCTTCCACGCCGAAATGGCCATCGGGGAACTGGTTCGTTCGCGGCAACTCAACCGGCCGTATGACGCCGTGATCGTGGATGGCGAGGCGGAAGGCCGCTCGGTTGCCGATTCATGGTTGGAGCGGCTGCGCAAAGTGCAAGATGTCCCCGCCATCCTCATCCTCCCGTTCGGCAGGATGGCCGGCGGTCAGCAAGCCGGCCCCGAATGCCAGGCCGTGCTGACAAAGCCCCTCCGTGTAAACCAGTTGCTTACCGCGATCCGTCAATGTCTGGGGCTGCTGCCCAACGTTTCCCACGAGGCTCCTTGCGAGCAGGCGGCCAAAGTGGAATGCGGCTGCATTCTGCTTGTGGAGGACAACAGCATCAATCAGCGTGTGGCTTCGCGAATGCTGGAAAAGCTGGGCTACCGGTTCGAAATTGTGCCGAACGGGCTCCACGCACTCGAATGTTTCCGCAAGAAGTCCTTCCTGGCAATTCTCATGGATTGCCAGATGCCGGAAATGGATGGGTTCGAGGCGACATCCGAGATTCGAAAGCTGGAGCGTAACGGCGATCGCATCCCTATCATTGCCATGACTGCACTGGCAATGAGCGGCGATCGCGAGCGCTGCCTGGCCGCGGGGATGGATGACTACATCAGCAAACCGGTGCATATCGAAGAGTTGCGCGTCGTGCTGTCCCGCTGGATCGAGGTCACGCAGAGGGTTCGCAGGAAGGCCGCGGGAGCCGATTCCGTCTAAGCCGGCAGTGCTGTTCCTGTGCGTCCGCCGCGGGTTGTGCGGCATAATCTACCAATGAGCAAAACGACGATACTTCAATTTCTGCTGGTGTCCGCTGTCTTCGCCGCCGGATTCCTGGCTGGAGAAATCCGCGCCGCTGCCCGGTCCAAGGTATTCGAGTTGCGAACCTATACGACGAATGACGGGAAACTCAGCGACCTGAACAAGCGCTTTCGCGAACACACCATCAGCATCTTCAACCGGCACGGGATGAAGAGCGTGTGGTATGGGGTGCCGCAGGATGCGCCGCTCAAGGACAACACGCTCGTCTACATGCTGGAGCATGAGAGCAGGGGAGCGGCGAAGAAATCGTGGGACGCCTTCCGTAGCGATCCGGAGTGGAAGAAGGTGGCGGCGGCATCGGAAGCAAACGGGAAGATTGTGAACAAGGTGGAGTCGGTGTTTCTGGAGCCGACGGACTATTCGCCGCTGCGGTAGGGCCGAGCGCTTGGAGCGGTGGGAGCGTTTGAACGATTTTTCCTGTTGCGTCTCCCTTTTCTCCGTTATAGACTAGCATCGTTTAGGGTTATCGCTACCCCAATCCACGAGGTCTGGTCTCATGTTCCGTCACCTTCTTCTGGTCCCTCTCTCTCTACTCGCGGCGAATCTCGTCTTCGCACAAGGCGAACGAGCTACGATCTCCGGTACCGTCGCCGACGCTACCCACGCCGTTGTGCCCCAGGCGTCTATCACTGTCCGCAATGTGGACACCAACGTCACCAACACCACCGTGTCCAACAACGACGGTATCTTTGTGGTTCCCGCGCTGCCTCCGGGAACGTATGAACTGACCGCGGAAAAGACAGGATTCCGCACGTTTCGAACCACCAACATTCCTTTGTCCGTCGGTCTCACGGCAACGGTGAACGTGGTTCTGGAAGTCGGCACGCTTGCGGAAGCCGTGGAAGTGCAGGCCACCGCCGTGCAATTGGAAGCGCAAACCTCCGGTCTTGGGAAGACTGTCGAGACCCGGCGCGTGGTGGAGCTGCCGCTGCTGGGGCGCGATCCGCGCCAGTTGGCCTCGCTTGCTCCCGGCGTCATCCCCACACGCGGCCAGGTGGCTGCCGGAGGCGACGCCGTGGGTTCGGCCGGAAATGCCAGGATCTCCGGCGGCCTCGCCAACCAGAACGCCATCCTGATGGACGGCGGCGACACGCGCGGATTCACCTCGGGCGGCCAGTCCTACTCGTTTCCCATCGAATCGGTGGCGGAATTCAAGGTGGAAACTGCGAGCTATGCGGCTGAATTCGGGCGTGCCGGAGGCGGGGTCATCAATGTCGCCTCGAAATCGGGCACCAATGAATATCACGGCGTTTTATACGAATTCCTGCGCAGCCAAAAGCTGAATGCCAACTCGTGGACGAACAATCGCAACCGCGTTGCCCGTCTGCCGTTTCAATACAACCAGTACGGCGCTGCCGGCGGCGGGCGCATCATTCGCGACCGCACCTTTTTCTTTGTCAACTACGAAAGCATCCGCCAGGGAACTCCCCAGTCGTTCCTCAACACCGTGCCGCTTCCCGAATGGAAGACCGGCGATTTCCGCAATGCCAAGGACCGCAACGGAAACCAGGATGTCATCTACGATTACCTCACCACCCGCGCGAATCCGAATGCCCCGGGCACGTTCATTCGCGACCAGTTCCCGGGCAACATGATCCCGGCCAGCCGCATTCATGCGATCTCAGCCAATGTGGCGAAATACTGGCCTGATCCCAACCGCGCCGGCGAGCAGTTCGGGCAGATCAACAACTTCTTCAAGTCCGGAAAGAACGTCTACAACAACAGCATCTGGTTTTCGCGCATTGACCACGAACTGAGCAAGAAACACCGGTTGTTCGGGCGTTTCGGTGGTTCGCAGAACGAGCAGTTTCTGAAGGGCATCGTGGATCCGGTCTTCCCCGGCGGCACCATCACCTACCAACCCACGCGCAACGCCGGCATCAGTCTCACTTCCACGTTCACACCCACCCTGCTGGGCGAGTTTCGCGTCTCTTACACGCGCCTGCAATACAACACCACTCCGGTGAGCGAAGGGTTTGACATGTCCACTCTCGGCTTTCCCACCAGCCTTGCGAATGCGGTGACGTATAAGCAATTCCCCGAGATCCTCGTGCAGCAGTATGCCACGGGCACGGGACTGGCGGTGGCGACATTCGGCGCCAACGAGGTGGGCAATCTCGGCGTCGGGCAGACCGGAGGCAACAGCAAGAACTTGAGTCCCCAGGATTCCTGGCACGCGCTTTATCACCTCACCTGGATCCGCGGGAAACACAGCGTCAAGGTCGGCGTGGATCTGCAACGCATGAAGATGGCGGCCTTCCTGTCGCGCAACTCGGGCGGCCAGTTCGTCTTCGACCGCACGTACACTCAGGGTCCGAATCCGGCCGTCACCGCCATCAATTCAGGCAACGGATTCGCCAGTTTCCTTCTGGGAGTGCCGATTTCCGGCAGCATGGAAACCACTCCGCGCATGTCTCTGTTCCAACGCTACAATGCGGGCTACATTCAGGACGACTGGCGCATCACTCCGAAGCTCACGCTGAACCTCGGGTTCCGCTATGAATACACCTCTCCCTACGGCGACAAGTTCGGAGCGATCGGCTATTTCGACCCCAAGGCCATCGAGCCGCAAAGCGGGCTGCCGGGAATTTTCAAATGGGTGCCTCCGGGAGGCTACCACAGCGACCCGAACTACAACACCCCTGGTCCTCGCATCGGCATCGCCTACCAGTTCAATGACAAGACGGTGATCCGTGTGGCCAGCGGCATCTTCAATTCGGCCAACAACGGGTTGAACGCCGCGGCCACCGACTTCGGCACCGGCCTGTTCACCACCAACGCCGTTTCGCTTGGCGCGCCCAATCCCATCGCCTTTACACCTCCGGTTGGCGGGTCGTGGTCCAACCCGTTTGCGGCCGGCTTTGTGTTTCCCGAGAAAGGCGTGACCACTTTCGTAGGACAGAACATCCGGGTCGATTTCAAGGATCATCCGCTGGCCTATCTGGCGAACTGGACCATGTCCATCCAGCGGCAGGTGAGGCCGGACACGCTGGTGGAAGTCGCTTATGTAGGGACCAAAGCGACGCACCTGTTCTGGAACCGCATGGACAACGCCAACGATCCGCTGCTGTTGAGCCAGTACGGGTCAAAGCTGCTCGATGTCGTCCCCAATCCGTTCTACGGCAAGATCGTGGGTGGCGTCGGGGCATTCCCCACCATCCAGCGGCGGCAACTGCTGCGGCCGTTCCCTCAATATCAGCAGATTCTCGCGGTGCGCCGCCCGTATGGCGATTCCAGCTACCAGAGCATGACCGCGCGGCTGGAGAAATCCTACGGCAAAGGCTACACGCTGTCGGTTGCTTACACGCTTTCGAAGCTGATCGCCTCGACGGCGGAATCGAATTCCTGGGTGGTCGGTCCCTCGAACGCGCTCTACAACCCCAACTACAACCGCGGTCTTGATGCCAACGACACGCCGCACCGGCTCGTCATCAGCCACCTGTGGGATATCCCCGCCGGCATCGGCAAGGCGCATTTTTCCAAGGGCATTGCCGCCCGCGTGCTCGGCAACTGGCAGTTTGGCGGCATTACTGTCCTCCAGGCCGGACGCCCGATTCTGATCACCGCTCCGGACACCACCGGCCTGCTCGACTTCATCTACACCAACGGACGCGCTGACCGGTTGAAGAGCGGCGTCATCGACAACCCGACGAAGACGAAGTGGTTCGATACGACGGCCTTCAAAGCCGCCGCTCCATTCACCGTTCCCACCGACAGCCTCAGCCAGCCTGACCTGCGCACTCCGGCACGCTACGCCTGGAACTGGTCGTTCTTCAAGAACAACCCGATTAAGGAACGTTACAATATCCAGTTCCGCGCCGAGTTCTACAACATCTTCAACACGCCGCAATTCGACGTCCGCGGCGCCTCCACCGATGTTTCCAACGCCCTCTTCGGACAGATCACCGAAGGAGGCGGCAACCGCAACATCCAATTCGGTATACGATTGGTGTTTTGAGCAAGGAGGTCCCAAGGCATGAAACTCGACCGGCGTCATTTTGTACGGATGGGAGCCGCCTCCGCGATGGGAGGGCTTCTCGCGCTGGCGGCGCAGGAAAAGAAGGCGGCCGGAATCAAACTGGGCACTTCCTTCACTCCCGCCCCCAGGGAAAACGACTTCGAGATGCTGCGCTACTCGGGAATCGAGGCGGTGTCCATCTGGACCACCATCGAGAACAACAACCTCGAGTGGATGCTGGCCACGAGGAAGAAGCTCGAGGCCAATCATGTCGAGGTGTACAACATCGGCATCCTCGATCTGCATTGCGATCCCACCATCGTCCTCGGCCTCGACGGCGTGGAGAACAAGATCGCGCAGTACAAGGCGTATCTCGGCAATCTCAGCCGCGCGGGGATTCACTACACTACCTACGCGCACATGGCGAACATCAAGATCCAGAAGGTGCCCGGCTACTACCAGACATCCATTCAGACGGCGCGGGGCGGCGCGCCGACGCGTGAATTCGACCTCTCCGTCGCCCGCACGCTTCCGTTCTCGCACGGCAGGGAGTATCACGCCGATCATATCTGGGGCACTTTCACGAAGTTCATCCGCGCGGTGATGCCCGTGGCGGAGAAGAACAAAGTGCGTATCGGACTTCATCCGGACGACCCGCCGGTGGACACGCTTGGTGGAGTGGCGCGCGTGTTCCGCAACATCGAAGGCTATGACCGCGCGTTTCAGATCGCGGATTCGGAAAACTTCGGCGCCTGCCTCTGCGTCGGCACCTGGGCCGAGGGAGGAAAGATGATGGGCCTCAACCCTGTCGAGGCGGTGCACTACTTCGGGAAGAAAAAGAGACTGTTCAAGGTGCACTTCCGCAATGTCACCTCTCCCTTGCCGAAATTCCGCGAAGCCTTCCTCGATGACGGCTATGTCGATATGTACGCCGTGATGCGCGCCTTGAAGCAGGAGAACTTCACGGGCATCATTATTCCCGATCACGTTCCGGGCGGAGGATACCCCGCGGCGAACCTGGTCTACACCATCGGCTACATGAAAGCCCTGCGCGACCGGGCGAACCGCGAGGTTGCCTGACCTGACTCACCGGCTCACGATTGGATTTCCGTGCTCATCGAGGTGCGGATATGGCCCGCCGATCCGGAAGTGGTCGATGATGTAATCGTCGTACTGCGGAGTGGGGTCGAAGTAGCCGCCCTTGCGGATATGCTCCTTGATGGCGGCTTCGTTGAGTTCCACGCCAAGTCCTGGTGTATCGGGAACGGTGATGAAACCGCGGTCGACGATCGGCTTGTGCGGACCGGTCACCAGACTGTCCCACCACGGAATATCGACGGCATGGTTTTCCATGGCCAGCATGCTCTTCAGCGTGGCCGCCATGTGTACCGACGCCAGACAGCCCACGGGCGATCCGGCGAAGTGGATCGCCGTCTGGATGCCGTGCATCGACGCGAAATCGGCGATGCGTTTCGTCTCGCGGATGGCCCCGGCGGTCAGCGGGTCGGGATGGATGATATCTATGGCGCGGTTCTCGATCAGGCTTTGAAACCCCTCCTCGAGTCCGAAGAGACTCTCGCCGGTGGCAATCGGAGTGCTTGTTGATTCCGACAACTGTTTGTAGGCCTGCCAGTTTCGCGGCGCATCTCCACCCGCGCCGAGGTGGCCGATCTGAATCATGTCCTCGAGCCAGGCGAGGTCGTATTTCTCGAACGCATGGGCATAGCGGATGCTGTCCTTCAACGTCAGGGGGCCATAATGATCCGACGCCAGAGGCTCCTCCCATCCAATCGCGTCGCGCACCGCCTGAATGTATTCGCAAAGGTATTGCAGCCCTTTTTCCGTGGCGACGCCGAGGTGGTTGACCGCTCCCGGACGGTGGGCCACGAGGCTTGTGCCGATGTCCATTTTGAAGAACGTGAACCCTTTTTCCTTGCGCTTCTTCAGCCGCTCGGCGAAAACCTTCGGGTCTTTACTCTGATCCGTGTCGCAGTAGATGCGGATCTTGTCGCGGTACTTGGAGCCCACAAGCCGCCACGCGGGCACGCCATACACCTTGCCCGCGATATCGTGCAGCGCCATGTCCACGGCGCTGTAGCCGCCGCCCATCCGCTGCTGTCCGGCGAAGTTGCGGATGCGGTCGAGGATCGGCTCGATGGAGAGTGGATTCTTTCCGAGAAGATGCGCCTTCAGGACGAGCGCGATTCCCTCGCGCCCCGCGTCGCGCACCTCCCCAAGGCCGTAGACGCCCTGGTTCGTATCGATGCGGATGATGGGGTAGTCGTAGTTGGAAGCCACCAGCACCGATCGCATGTCGGTGATCTTCAGCTGGCTCGGAGCGGAGTTGCGGTTCACGCCCCTCGATGTATTGCTTTGCGCTCCGGACGACTCCTTGGTCATCTGGAACATGCCCGCGACGCCTCCGGCCAGGGCGAGAAGATTTCTGCGGCTGATCCGGGAACGCCTGGAAAAGGATGAATGGAATAGAGACATTATGAATCCTCTTCAGAGAAAATACTCTCTTGATAAGCCGGGCGCAACTCCGAACAGTTATCGTGGCGTGCTATCGCTTTACGAAAAGGGAAAGCGCCATCGCGAATCCGATGAAGATGACGGCGCCGCGCACGAACCGGCGGCCCAGTTTCCGGGCGAGCCCCGCGCCTCCGTAGCCGCCGAGTATCGCGCCCGCCGCCATGAGAATCACGTCCGGCCAGAACACCATCCCCGCATGGATGAAATAGACCGCGGCCACGCCGTTGATGCAGAGGGCGAAGAACATCTTCAGCCCGTTCATCTGGTGGATATCCTCGAGCCCCATGATGCTCAGGGCGGCGAGCATCAGGATGCCGATGCCGGCTCCAAAATATCCGCCGTACAAGGCGACGAACAATTGAAAAACCATGGCCCCCGCCAGCCAACTGGTGGTGGCGTGCGATTTCCCGCCTCCCCGCGCCTTGAAGACACGTTGCACGGGTTCCTGCGCCATGAACAGCAGCGTCGCAAAGAGAATGAGATAGGGAACCAGGGCCTTGAATGCGGACTGTGGCGTCGAACGCAGCAGCAGCGCGCCCCCGATGCCCCCGATCAGGCTGGGGACAATCAGCGCCAGCAGGCGTGGCGGCGTGCGGCCCAGCTCCCGCCGGTAGCCCCACATCGCGCCCAAACCTCCCGGCCATGTGGCTACGGTACTCGTGGCGTTGGCGATGATGGGCGGCAACCCAAGCCATACCAGCGTCGGGAACGTGAGCAGTGTTCCGCCTCCGGCAACGGAGTTGATCATTCCCGCCGCGAAAGCCGCGCCGAAGGACACGGCGCCATGGACAATGTTCTCGTTCATTCGGTTTCCGGATCAGGTGGTGATGGGGAGAGTGCCGCCACTCATGAAGTCCTTGTTCCGGTCGCCCACCCAATAGCGTTCACCCGCGATGCACCAGATGAAATGCAGCGGGTCTTCCTGTGAGAACACGGGATGATAGTTGAGGTAGGGAATCGTCACCATGTCGCCCTTGTGGACGCTATGCACAAAGCTCAGCGTCTCCGGCGATTCGTAGACTTCCATGGCGCCGTGACCCTGGATGAACACGTAGACTTCTTCCTGGTCAGTGTGATTGTGGGGCGGCCAGGATCGCGCATACGGCTGAAAGAAGGTGTAACCGGCCACCAGTTTATCGGCTTGCTCGGTTACGTCGAACATGAGATACACATCCTTTCCCTTGAGGCGGCGGATGCGCTCCTCCATCTGCGAAAACTCGGCGAACTGGCTGTGAAAGACAGGATGCACGTTCACCGCCGGCGCCGAGCACTGCACCAGTCGCGCAGCCTCGACTCCGGGGTTGGACAGCCGGAATTCAGCTCCGCGAGGAACGTATAGCGTGTCATAGTTGGAGAGGCTGAACTCCTTTCCATCCACCTGTACTCTGGAACTCTCCTCCCACTGGAACAGCAGCGCTTCCTCGCGTGGAAGACAGATATGTTGCGAGATGGCTCCGGGAGGAACTTCGTACACGCCACAACTGAGGAACTCGAGGCTCGCCGTCTCAGGCGTGAACCGCTGCCGGAATGTAACCCCCGCGTCCGGGGAGCGGATCATTGTCGCTGGCTTTACCGTGGAAGGCATGAGATCGGACTCGGCGAAGTTCGTGCGGATATACGCGCCATAAACGAGGAGTTTAACACCACGATAAGATGAGAATCATCATGAACCGCCGCACGCTGTTGACCGCCGGCGCCGCGCTTCCCTCAGCCGCTCTCCAAATGCCCGCCGCCGGATTGCAAAAACAGATGAGAATCACCGGTATCGAGACGGATCTTCTGAGGATGCCGCCGGGCGAGCCGAACTACGACGCCATCCACAAACTCGGGGTGGACAGCGGTTCGGTCGTGTTGCGCATCAGAACGGATGCGGGCATCACCGGTTGGGCGAGCACTTCCTTCGGCATGATCGCCGGCGGACCGCGCGTGGTGCAGACCATCCTCGAGCAGGAAGTGAAGCCGGTGATCACGGGCATGGACCCCTCGTTTCCGCGCAAGATCCGCGCGGAACTTTGGAAGGCGCTCGAGTATCATGGCATCGGCGGCGTCGCGCACTTCGCCGTCTCAGCTGCCGATATCGCCGTCTGGGACATTCTTGGGAAGGCCGCCGGACTGCCGGTGTGGAAGATGCTCGGAGCCTTCCGCGACCGCATGCCCGTCTACTCGATGTGCGGCTGGTACTACGGCAACGACGGCGATCTTTCCAGGTACAAGCGTTCCATTGAAACCGCGCTTGGCCAGGGCTACCACGCGATCAAGATCAAGGTGGGCCGTTACTCGATCGAGGATGATGCGCGGCGCGTGCGCATGGCGCTCGACCTGGCGGGGAAAGGAAAGCGCGTCCTGGTCGACGCCAACCAGGTGTTCAACCGTAACGAAGCGCTCCGCCGCGGACGTGTCTATCAGGAGATGGGCTGCTTCTGGTACGAGGAGCCTCTCGCGCCGCATGAAATGGGAGGATACACCGAACTCGCCGAAAAACTCGATATCCGCATCGCCACCGGAGAGAACCTCTATACGAAATACCAGTTCGCCGATCTCATTGCCCGCAAGGGCGCTGACGTGGTGCAGCCGGACAACCGCCGCGCCGGCGGAGTCACCGAGTGGATGGAAATCGCCGCCATCGCCGCCGGCTACGGCCTCGAACTGGCAAGCCATGGAGGCGGCTCGGCGAACATGAACATGCTGCTCGCCATGCCCAACGCCATTTACATGGAAACCGGCGGCCCCCAGAAATTCGTGGACGGCGAAGTCGCCGCCCCCGAGGCGCCGGGCATGAGCACCGAAGTCCCGGCGGCGCGGATTGCGAAATATAAGGTGGGCTAGGGGCAACCGGCGCGCTCAGTCAGAATGGAGCGACCAACCGCCAATTCGTAGTGAACGCGGGTTACGCTGCGAATAGGTCAAGAACCCAACGGCGCAGAGCCGCAGACGAAAGGAGTTGGTCGCAATGTCCAAGATAC
>JADLBD010000252.1 GCA_020847975.1 Bryobacterales bacterium
CCTCCTTCGATTCCTGATTACTTTGAGTGGTTTCTTCAGCCATAGAGATTAGTGTATCCTTTCGCTTCCCCCTGATGCCTCTCGAAGCCACCACCTGGATTCGCAAAATGCGCGGCGGCGCTCAGGCCCACCTCGTCACCGCGGACGACGGCCACCACTACGTCGTGAAAGTGAAACAGAATCCGCAGCACCGCCGGGTCCTGGTCAATGAATGGGTCTCCAGCGTCCTGCTGGACTACCTTCGGATTCCATCGCCGAAAGTCGAGATGATCCGCCTCACGGAGCAGTTTCTTTCCGCACATCCCGAAGTCGCCATCTCCATCGGCAGCCGCGCGGAACCCGTCGCGCCCGGCCTCCACTTTGGCTCCCGCATGCCCGTCAACCCCGACCGGTTCGTCATCTACGATTACCTCCCGGATGCCTTGCTGCGCACCGTGGGCAACATTCGGGACTTTGCCGGAATTCTCGTCTTCGACAAATGGGTCCACAATGCCGACTCGCGTCAATGCGTCTTCTTCCGCGCCCAGTTGAGGGACTTCGGCGCCTCGGAACCCCGCCCCAGAAAAGAAGGCTTCGTCGCCCTCATGATGGACCACGGCTACATATTTGGAGGTCCCCACTGGATACTCGAAGAGTCCCCCCTCGCCGGCCTCTACTGCCGTCAACTCGTTTACGAGAACATCCGGAGCCTTGACTCGTTTCAGCCCTGGCTTGACATGGTGAGAAACTTCCCGCCGGAGATTCTCGACCGCGCTTACCGCCAGGTTCCCGAGTGGTGGCTGAACGGCGACAGGGAGTTGCTGGAACAACTGCTCGAACGGCTTTACCGGCGGAGAGCCCGCATTGACGCCCTGATCGAGGACTCCCGAAGCGGACGGATCAATCCATTCCCAAACTGGCCGTGAGAACCTTCGTCAGCCTCTCCGCTGTCGCCGGAGCCAATAGAATCCCGTTCCGGTAATGTCCGTAGGCCAGCCAAACCGGACTCTCGCCAAGCTGCTCGATCAGCGGATGGGGCAATACCGTCGCCGGGCGGAATCCGATCCAGGCATCATCCGGCGCCGCGGGCAGCAACCCCGGGGCAAGCCTCGCGGCCGCTTCGTGGATCCCCGAAACGATCCCAGCATCCACATTCCGGTCAAAGCCCAGGTGTTCCTCGCTGGAACCGGCGATGGTGTATCCCGTGGTGCGCTGCACGATGTAGGTGTGGCCGAACCGCAGCACATGCGGAAGCGTCCCGGGTGGCAGCCTGTAGCCCGCCAGATGCCCCTTGACGGGAAAGCCTTCCGGCAGAGCGTATCCGGCAACCGCGATCTGGCTCGACCAGGCCCCGGCGGCGATCACCGCCATCGTCGTTGACACCGTTTCGCCATTCGCCAGGCGGACATCCACCCCCGAGCCGTGCGGGTAGAGGTTCGCCACACGTGTCTGCTCGCGCAACTCCACCCCGCGGCGAGGCAAGGCCGCCCGTAGTGCTTCCGAAACGGTTCTCGGATCCACCTGGCCTTCATTCGGGTAAAAGACCGCGCCGCATACCGAGGAGGCCAGTTGCGGCACACGGGCCAGCAACTCGGAAGACGGAAGAATCTGCGTCTCGATACCCGATTGGCTTCGCCGGGCGGCGCGATCCCTCAGCAGGCTGAACTCTTCTTCTCCACAGGCAATTTCGAGGGAGCCGCATTGAGAAAACTCGACCCCAAGCCCGGAATCCTCCTCTAACTGGCCTACGAATTCGGTATACAGCGCCAGGCTGTGGAGTGCGAAATCAAGCCATTCGCCGGGTTCTTCATATTCCGGCCCCGGCGCCAACATGCCCGCGCCGGCCCAACTCGCCTCCCCTCCAAGTTTTCCGGCGTCGCAGACCAGGACGCGGCAACCTTTGCGCGCCAATTGCCAGGCGAGCGATGCGCCAATGATGCCGGCGCCGGCAATGAGGATGTCGGGTTGAGAAGGACGCAACAATCCTCTATTTTAAGCCCGCTTGCCGCGTCTCCGCCGCCGGCAAACATTTCGCCTGGCGAGCGTTTTATTCACAGGATTTTCACCGCCACTTCATCGTATCCGAATGCAAATAAGTAAGATAAAAAACTGTGGAAACATATCGCCGCATGCGTTTTTCCCCTTGCCGCAAACGCCTCATTCAGTGCAAGATAGGGATGGTTCCAAGAGGCACACGGAACGGCGAAGCTGGTAAGGCCGTAGCGATTCCGGAACGATGATCCGACAGCGCATTCCAATGCTCGCTGAAGGGGAGTGAAAGAAAATCGGGCGGCTTCCACCAGTAAGCGTTCCCGCCAGTGCCTTTATCGTGCGCGTATGCGACCCGAGAGGGCCGCAGGGCCGAAAGGCCAGGATCCCGAGGGATGAAAGTCCCGGAGGGGAGCGGCGGTGGAGGGAGAGGCGGGAAGCAGTTCGTTCAGAACAGGCAACGGGAAGTCCCCGTGGATCGGCCCCGAGACCGGAAACGGTCGAGGCCGGGAGGAGATGACCGAACGGGCTTGCTCTCTGACGGACTGTGGGAGGCGAAATATCAGGCCAGGAGCGGAGAGCCCGCCTGGGCGACCTGGAGACGGGAAGTCCATGCGGAGGAGCGAAAGGCCGGTATGAGCAGCCAGTCTTCGGGTTCGTCTGGTTGGCTGGCAGACTTCGCTGCATCGAAGCGCGTTCGTCGAAAACGGGCGCGTGGAGCAAAGAAGACGCTGCCCCGCTAGGCAATCCGCCACGCTCACGCCGAGCATGCACGGCGGGTTGAGCATCGTCGGGAAGTAGGTCACTTGGAGCCTTTTTCTTTCCATTGCTCGACACACCCCATGGCCGCGTAGCTTTGACAACTGGTCAGCCTTCGTTGTCGATGACGAAGGCCGTAAACGCGGTCAGCATGCCGCACTTGGTCACCGAGCCGGACCAGTTCCCGCAACCGCACCCGATTGCCGCACGACTCCCACCTCCTGGCCTGCGACTTCTCTTCGGAGCGTTTCAAGTCACAGGTTATTCAATCCGGCGCAGCCGGAGGCAGGGCTGTCTCCTGTCTCCTGTCTCCTGTCTCCCGTCTCCTGTCCCCCGACTCCTCCCTCCTCCCTCCCCCCAGCCCTCGCCCCGCGCGCTCAAAGCAACTCCCTGCGCAACCGCTCCAAATTGCTTGCCGTCACCAACTGGAACCGGAGCGCCAACTTCGTAAACCGCGCCAACTCGCGGGTGAGTTCCTCGGTCGGCGGCTCTGCCGAGGCCAGGAACAGAAATCCCCCCGCTACCTGAAACGGCAGCACGCGCCAGGTGTCGAGTACGCGCGCCGGGAAGGCCCGCGCAATCCCCCGCCGGATACGACGGGGGTCGAGTTGGCTGAACGGCAGGCTCGATTGCAGGCTCAGCGCCTGATACACCTGCTCTTCCGTAACCATCCGCATGGCGACAAGGTACTCACCTAGCCGCTGACTCCGCGGCTTCGTGCGCAGTGCCCACTCCAGTTGCTCCAGGGTCAGGCGTCCGGCCGAGATTAGGATCTGCCCAATCGGACGCCGCTCGGCAACCGCCGACAGAACCGGATAGCTGTGGTCGGTCTTGAGCCACACGAGCGGTTGACTGCGGACACGCGAGAGGACGTACCTGTATAGAGCGCCCGCCGTGGCGCGGAAGTTGATGTAATTGCCGTAGATGGCGCGGATAGGCGCCCCTGCCGCGAACCGCCAGCCATACACCCGCGAGGTGCACCAGGCGCGTACCCCCAGGTGGACGATTTGCAGCGTCGTCGTCGAGCCCAGCAGCCACAGCATCCGCGCCGATTCTCCAATGGCGGCCAGCCCCCACGGCGCGCCTGTCATGCGGCTGAACCCCAGCGTGAGGAGTCCATAGAAGAACAGCAGCGTCGTGAGCATGCTGACCGGGTTCCCGATCAGTCCCTTGCGATCCCGGAATAACCAATAGCGCGTGCCGACGCCGCCACGCCACCCGTGCCGCTGCCAGCTTTGGAGTGCGATCCCGGTCACCCATCGTGTCCGCTGCCGGATGGCCGCCGCCGCCGTCTGCGGAAAGTACTCCCGGGTTGCCATGGGTTCCAGGTGATGGAACCGCACCGGCATGAACAGTTGTGGACAGCCGAGAAAGTGCAGCCGCAGCCCGTTTTCATAGTCTTCGGTCAGACATTCCGGCTCGAAGATGCGGCCGTCCCGCGCAGCCAGTTGATCCAGAGCCCAGCGCGTGAACCCCGTACCCACTCCGTTCGATGGGATGAACCCGCCCAGAATCTGCCGTCCCGGCATGTCCTTCGTCTGAAACTCCGCGAATTCATCGCAATAGAGCCCATGGGTCCAGTGGCTCATCGGAGTCGGCAGCGGGAGAACCGGCACCTGCACCATGTCATAAACGTCACAGTAGTAGTTGATCCAATGCAGGGCCTCGGGATGAATGACATCTTCGGCGTCATGGGTGATGACAACCTCGAACCGGTCCTGATGAAGCGCCTCGAAGTCGAGCATGCGCTTGTAGATCCAGTTCAGGCAATCGGCTTTCGATGTAGGTCCGTTGTTGCCGCAAACCGCGACGTGGACGTTCGGAAAGCACGCCTCGAGTTCACGCACCGCCTCGAGCGTCGGCAAGTCGTTCGGATAGGCGCCGATGAAAAAGTCGTATCGCAGATACTCGATCCTCGATACATTGTTCCGCACCATCTGCCGGATCACACCGTCCTCCTTCCACAGCGGAACCAGAATGGCGATCCTTTTCTGCGGCGCAGCCAGTGCCGCCTCCCGCTCCGCGGCCTGGTCCGTTGGACGGATCAGCGCCCTCTGGGAAAACCAGGTGAACAGGCAGACGGCGTCCACGAAAACGTCATCCAGTCCACTGATCAGGATCCAAACAGCCAGCGGAACAACGATCGACTCCACCCACAGGTCCACGTGGTTGGGGAACTGGAAAATGACGGTATCCAAGAAGGAAAGTGCTTACACCTGCATGAAACTCTCTTCCCTTGGGATAGGCGGGAATTGGCCCGCCGATTGCTACTTTTTGCCTCAGATGCGGTTAGATCGGAGTCAGAGTTTCAAATACGGGTACTTCTGCTAGAGCATGAGCAGAAAAATTTTCCTCTCCCGGCAATTTTTACTCTATCCGGTCTCTTCCGTCGCAGCCTCCCGTGGTCTCTCCCGCGGGCATGTTTGCCGGTGGCGGCTCCCTGAAACGTCTCCCTCCGAGCGTTGCCGCCGCCGGTGGACTCTACATTAGAAATGACTTGTCTGAGGGATAAGAGCATGAGGTCTATCCATTACGGCGTCGCCATTGCCATTTCGGCGCCGGTGTTATTGAGCGTCCTCGGAACCGGGTGCGCCACCAAGAAGTTCGTCACGAACCGGATCCACCCGGTGGAACAACGGGTCACCGTGGTAGAACGCAAATCGAGCGAGCAGGAAAAGACAATCGATACACTCGAAGGGGACCTGAACAAAACCCGGGAGCGCGTTCTCGATCTCGATTCCAACCTTTCCAAGACCTCACAACGGCTGGACCAGGTGAGTTCGCAGACACAGCAAGCCAACGATGCTGCGAATAAGGCGCAACAGCAGGCGGCCGAAAACCGCGCCTACACCGAAACCCGCACTACTCAATTGAAGCAGTATGTAGACGCAATCGATAACTTCAAACTGACAAAGACGGCCAACGTGTTATTCCGAATCGGGAAGAGCGACCTCGATGACGATGCCAAATCGTCGCTCGATGAAATTGCCCAGGATGCGCTCTCGAGGAAAAAATTCGTTTTTGAAATTGAAGGCTTCACTGACAGCAAAGGCTCGCAGGCGGCAAACCTGCTACTGAGCCAGCGCCGCGCGGAATCGGTTGTCCGCTACCTGACCATGGAAGAGAAGGTTCCGCTGCGCGCTATTCATTTGATCGGCGCCGGCAGCACGGCTCCGGTTGGCAACAATCGCACGTCTGAAGGACGGCGGCAGAACCGCCGGGTTGAAATTCGTCTCTTCGCGCCGGAGGTCGAGCCTTCCTCCGCACTCACTTCGGCGCACTTGCGGTAGAGCGTAGCGTCTCCTCCCTCACGCCTCTGCCC
>JADLBD010000253.1 GCA_020847975.1 Bryobacterales bacterium
AGGCTTAGGACCTTCCGTTCCACCATGCCGATTGTCAACTCTCCAGCATGCCCGCTTGATCCTGTTCAGGCTCATCTTGTATTGGAAACACGTTCCCGCTTCAGGCTCATCTTGTATTGGACAAGACTTTTGTTTGACTTGTCCGGGAACCGATGGTATAGTTATCTCTCCGAATTTTAAGGCATCTTATGTTGAAGCTCGGTTCCCGTGTGGGGCGGTTTCATGTATTGGCTCTTGTCGGTGAAGGTGGGATGGGGCACGTCTATAAGGCCCATGACGCCGAACTGGAGCGTGAAGTGGCATTGAAGGCGCTAAGACCTGACCTCGCCGGCGATCCCCAGTTTGTTGAGCGGTTTCGCAAAGAAGCGATCACGCAGGCTAGACTGTTGCATCCCAATATCGCTCAATTCTATGACCTGATTTCTTTGGACGGACACCTCGTCATGGTGATGGAGTTCGTGGACGGGTCCGCATTGGACTGCGTCATCAAGCAGAAGGGCGCTTTCGCGCTGGATGAAGCCATGTCGATCTTCTTACAGGCGCTCGATGGTCTCGACAGCGCCCACAAGAAGAGCATTATCCATCGCGACTTGAAGCCCGCGAACATTATCCTTGGACGAGACGGCGCCGTGAAGGTGATGGACTTCGGGATTGCCCGCGCCATGGGCGAGTCGAGAATGACCCTTACCGGGCGCATAGTTGGCACGCCAAATTACATGGCCCCCGAACAGGTTCTCAATAAAGAGGTGGATGCCAGGACGGATATCTACGCAATGGGTATCGTCTTATACCAGATGCTCGCCGGCGTTGTGCCGTTTATTCGCACCAGCGAATTCGAGGTGCTGCGCGCACAATTGGAAGAGGAACCCGAGGCGCCAAGCAGGAAGGGCCGGCTCGTGGCAAGCGGGGTCGAGCGAGTGATCCTGAAGGCGATCGCCAAGGATCCAGCGAAGCGATTTCAGAGTATTGCGGAGTTCCGGTCGGCACTTCTTGCAGCCCAAAGCGGGAACCTGCCGGCTGAATCCGCCGATGCCCCTCCGGCAACAGTGAACGGATCTCTGATCGGCCTGACGGAAACGTCAGCCGGAGATGGGTCAAAGCGGTCAAAGCGTATTTGGGTTGGCCTCTCGATCTTGGTAGTGATCATCACTGCAACAATCGTCATCATTACCAATCAGACCGGTTCGCCGCCACCCGCAATTGGCAAAGCATCGGATGCCGCCGTGGCGCCCACCGGAAACGTGAATGCCCCGGCGCCGCTGGTTTCACCACCGCTTGCGCCGCTGCCTCATTCGAAGGAAAAAGGTAACGATACATCCGCCGCAGCGGCTTCAGCCATCGGCGCCAAGGCGCGTAACACGAAGCCGCTTGTCTTGCCTGACTGCCCGAAGGACGAACTGCAAAAACGAATTTGGGAGATCGACGGAAAGCGGTGCCGATAAGGAGACATGACAACAATGGCTTTTTCCAGTTGTAATGTAGCGCTTATGGGGTTAATTCTATACGCCGGACCGGTTGCCGCCGGGCAGATGGTTCGGGAGGATCCAATTGATAAGGACACACTCCTCACCGCCGTTCGTAAGGGGTTGCCGACCGATGAGTTGATTGGGTATGTCCAGCGCAGAGGCGTGGATTTCCTCCTCTCTCCGGCGGTTCGCAAGACATACAACTCTGCCGGCGCGCATCCCCGGCTCATCGCAGCCATCGAAGCAGCAGCCAGGGAGCAGGTTTGCTCACGTTGCCCCGAGTCGAAGCCGGCCCCCGTCGCGGATTGCCCAAAGGTGGCGGATAAGGTGTGTCCAAAGCCGGAGCCATGTCCCCCCGTTCCTCCGCTCAATATTCGAGACGGAGAACCAGTCTCGAAAAACGACACCCTCCTTCTTCTGGAAGCGGGTGTGAGCGAAGAGCGGATCAAAACGATTTTCGCGAAAAGGGGTGTGAGCTATGTCGTAACGCCCGAAGTGATTCGGGAACTAAAGGCTGTGGGCGCCAGCGATTCCTTTGTCGTGCAGGCCGCGACAGTGGAAATGAGGGTGCCGCAGCAGAATGTCAGGATCCCACAAGGGCCGCTGGATGTGATCTGGGGCACCCAGGCTGCCCGCCGCATAAAGGATGCCAAGGTCGTCTATCCCGCGGAGGCCTCTCAGAGAGGGATCAGCGGCCGGGTGATTCTCACGCTTCTCATCAGCAAAGACGGCAGAGTCCTCTCGGCAACGTATCGGGAGGGCCCGCAACAACTCAGCCAATCTGCGATCGATGCTGCTCGCAAATGGGAGTTTCAGCCCACCCTGATCAACGGGCAAGCGGTCGAAGTGAAAACAGACGTCCCCTTCGATTTCAAAGCGAGGTAGTTTCCGCTCGCCGAGCGGTATCCACATAATCCCCCGATTCGCCTGTGTAGCGGCCGGACCCGTGCCCGCAAACACAGGACTTGCTACCCTCAGCAAACTCGGTTTTCCAGCCTCTTCCTCGGCTCCTGGGTGCCCGGCGTGATGGCGCACGGATCCACCGAACCGCTGCTGCCCGCCGCCGCGGTGGAACGCGAAGCCTGGGGCAGGCAGGGCCGCGATCACATCATCGCCATCGTCCGCCAAATGCGCATCCCCGAGGCCATGGAAGCCCGCCGCCGGCGACGATCACGATTGAAGAAACGCCTTCCGCACCTTCTCGAGGAACCGCGTCACGATCACCTTCGGCTCTCCCTGCCCCAGCGCCTCAATCGGCGTGAACCCGCGGTAGCCCACCTTGTCGATGATCGCCTTCACCCTCGGCAGGTCGATGGGCACGGACTTCTTCCCGTACCACACGTTCTCCTTGATCTGCCAGGTGCACGCATACGGCAGCAATTTTTCAATCTCCTCGTAGGGGTCGCCCTGCCGCAGACTGCCCACGTCCAGCACCACCTGGAACCACTCCGAGTTCACCGCCCTCACCACGCGGATCGTCTCTTCCGCCGTCTTCAGAAAGTCGTCGTGATGCTGCAATCCGATGATCACGCCGTGCTTCTTCCCGTGGGCCGCGCATTCCTCGAATGCGGGAATCATCCACTCCAGCGCCTGTTCGAAGCTGTACGCCTTCGGAACCTCGCGCCCCGAGAATACCCGCACCACGCTGGCGCCCAGCTTCGACGCAACGCCGGCCCAATCCTTCACCAGCAGAATGTGCCCCCGCCGGCTCGAGGCGTCCGGCAGCGCAAAATCATTGCGAACGCCGGTTCCGCTGATCGTGACCCCGTTCACGAACGCCTCCCGCTTCAGGTCATGGATGAACTCATCGGCGGGTACGTTCGGATAGCCCGGAAAGTAGTAGCCCGTCAGGTCCACGCCGTCGATCTTCTGCTCCGCGCAGTAGTCGATGACCTCATGCAGGTTCATCTTGCCGGCCATCAGCGGACGGTTGAAGGAATAGGCGTTCAGCCCGATCCGGATGCTGCTCCCCGCGCGCCGCCGCACTTCTCCTTCAAGGAGATTCCCCCCCGCGGCGCCCAGAACCAGCGACCGCGCAAGAAATTCACGGCGCTTCCAGTGCTTGTCCATACGTTCGGCTCCGCATGAATTATATCCAAGCATCGCCGCCGGGCAAACGCCCGGCGCAAAATAAAGGCGAAGCCCGCCATATCCATATCCTTCAAAATTTACATCATATTTTCATTTGACAATTACCGGAAACTGAGAGTACGTTAGTCACAATTGGGATGCGATGGAGTTGAATTCGATGTGGGCGTACCCGAGGAGACCCTGTGCCAACCTTTCAGCGCGACGCAACAGTTCCGCAATTGTATTTCGTCTCCGGAAGCCAGTCCGGAGGCCCCTGGCAGGCGACAGTGGCGTTCCTGCTTCCCGGCTCCTTTAACCAGCCCCCTCTCTCCATCGACTCCGCGGATGCCTGGGCAAACCCGAAATTCAATCAGGGAAGCTACCTATTTCTCCCCGTCAAACCCGGCAATAGCCAGACTTTTGCCGCCGCCGCATGGGCGTTTTTGCCCTCTCAAGGCAATGCAATCGCCTGGATCAGGGATCCGAACTCCAGTTCCCTCTCCGGTCCCCTCCTCCCTTTGGCGGGTAGCCGGGGCAGCGGCGCCTCCACTCAGGCGGGAACTCAGTTCTCCTACGGATCTTCCCCCGGCGCTCTCACCGTCAACATCGGCGTAAATTGTCCGCTTCAGGGCAACCAGCCGGGTACCATCGTCACCATCTCTCCCGGTCCCATCCCCCCTACCCTCTATCTCACCCCTCAGGCCGGCCCTCCCGCCCTGCAGACTCCGTCGATGCAATTGCAGATCTTCGGCCCGCTCGCCGGATGCCTGCAATTCGGCATCATCGCCCAAAGCGCCAGTAACGATTTGGCCCAACTCGACGCGGGTATCCGGCTCTTCTTCCCCCAGGGAGCCGCGGGCCTCCAATCGCAGCAATATCCATTCTTCGTCCCGCCGGGCCAACTCCCCTTGCAGGCCAATCTGCAACCCCTGTCCACTGACCCCTCCGTCACCTACTTCGCCTTCTGCTCGAGCGACGGCGGCGGCTCCTCCACCACCGCCCAACCCCTCACCTCCTACTACCGCACCAACAACGGCGATGCCGTCACCCTCACACCCCTCTCCGCCGCCGCCGCTCCCAGTGCCTTCGCACGCCTCGTGCTGAGCCCAAAGCCGTCTTCCACCGCCGCCGGTTCCCCAGCCCCCTTCTCCCTGACTCCCATGGGTGATTTCGCCATGCAGAGCCCGGCGGGCGCAGGCGTGACCTTCCGCTCCATGGGCGGATTGTCCGGCGCCGAGTATTTCATCCTCCAGGGCGCCAACTCCAACTACCTCAGCTTCTTCGCCGCTCAGCCCGGCCTCGTCCAGGGCTTCACCCCCGGCGGCGCGCCGCAAGGCATTCAACTCGCCTCGCCGCCCACCACTTCCTACGCTTTCCTCAGTGCCCGCGATTCCTCCGGCAGCGCAGCCCCCGTCATCTACTGCGCTCAGCCCGATCAGTCCGTCTGGTACCAACCCACCAGCAGCAGCCTTCCAGGCTCCCTGAGCTACCTCGAGATCCCGGGAGCCGTCCTCAACACGGGCATCAACGCTGCTTACAGCTTCCCCATGCTCCCCTACGCCGGCCTTGCGGGCTCCAATCTCCCCGCCCTCGGCCAACTCGAGCAGCAGTTGCTCAGCACCACCCGGCAATCTCAAATCCTCGCCAGCGGCACGGCGCCCACCGGTTCCTCAGGACAGAACCCCGTTTGGGCTGCTACGAAAGCCGGCCTTGTCGCGCAATTCTCCCCTGCCCTCACCACCATCCAGCAGTTCATCCTTGCCCAGGGGGGCGGAAGCCAGTTCGTCCTCACCGGCATTCCCGCGAACTCCGCCATGTGGAAGGCGCTCTTCGCCAACCAGTTGTTCCTCGTCATCACCGACCCCTCCAAGATCGCTCCCTATCTCTCCTCCGCCGACGCATCCATCGAGATGAGCGGCTGGTCGTTCAACCTCGATCCCGCCTATTGGCAATCGAGCGGCACTATCTTCATTCTCAAATTCTGCGACAGCGCTCTCAGCGCCCTTGCCGCGGATCCTTCCACCTGGACCCAGGGATCCTACTTCAACCCGTCCCCCTCCCAGGTCAGCCAGCAGATTCTCAACATCATCGCCAACGCCGCCAAGAGCCCCGATCCGGCCTTCGACGCCTTCAACAACCTTGTACTGGAAGCAGGCTGGCACGGCGTCCTCGTCCTCAACGGAGAACTCGGCGCAATCCCCTCCCAGTTGCAGGGCATCTACGCCTCCATCCCTCAGGACCAGCTCTACGCCCACCACGTGGGCATCCAGGCCAGTTCCGTCCAGCTCA
Source organism: Bryobacterales bacterium (assembly GCA_020847975.1). Taxonomy (GTDB): domain Bacteria; phylum Acidobacteriota; class Terriglobia; order Bryobacterales; family Bryobacteraceae; genus CADEFT01. The sequence continues at coordinate 5,826 of JADLBD010000253.1, forward strand.
CCACCTCCGGCCCCCAAAACCTCAACCCCTCCATCTTCGGCCTCATTCACTACGAAACCCAGGACCTCTCCGACGACGGTTCTGACTACCAGTTCGAAGTGCAAAGCCTCGAAGTCCTCTTCGCCAATTCCGTGCTCTCCACCTTCGCCAGCACCCTCGAATTGAAGCTCGGAATGCTCTTCGGCGAACCTGCGGCAGCCGGCGCGGACAACATCGTCAAGTTCACCGGAGTCCTCCAGAAACAGACGCTCCCCGACGGCACTATCCAGGACGCCTACCAGTTCCAGACCCTCAACGGACAAACGTGGGTCATCTCCATGCAAAGCCAGGTGCTCAACGCCGTCGCCGTCACCAAAGCGCAGTTAGTCACCGTCAGCACCGACACGGACGGTTCCATCGAAACCCGCTTCCAGTTCTGGGGTATGGTCGACTTTGCCGCCTTGACCGGCTTCGACGCCTTCTCATTCGGCCACGACACCGGCTCCCCCGCCGGCATCGGACTCAGCTTCGGCAATGTCTCCGTCACCATGGTGTTCACCCCCGGCGCAACCGCTCCTCCCGTCTTTACGTTCGATGCCAGCGGCCTCTCTATCGATCTCGCCGGCAGCCAGGCGCGCGGGGCGAGTTTCTACCAGCACTTCCCGCTCACGCTTTCCGGCTTTGTGCAGGCCCAGCAGGGAGCAACGCCGCAAGGACTCGGCTACATGGGCATCCAAAGCCCGCTCACCCAAACCTCTCTCGAGTTCCCCTGGTACGGCCTCTTCTTCGATCTCAACATGGGGACGGTCGGCGCCCTCGCCGGCTCGGTTGGTTTCGTCGCCAGCATCTGCCTTGCCTGGAGCCCCAGCAAAGGCGCCTACAACGTGTTCGCAGGCCTGAAACTGCCCGGCTCGAGCGGCGGAGAAAAGCAAATCAGCATCGAAGGCGTCATCGCCATCACCTTCAAGACCATTCAGATGTTCGTTCAGACCAACGGGACCGAAACCGCCTACACGCTCGCCCTGAACGGCATCGCCCTGAAAGTGCTCAGCCTCAGTCTGCCCACCTCGGGCCAGATGAATATCGTCCTGTTCGGCGACCCCGAAGCAAAGGCCGGCTCGAGCAACGCCGCTCTCGGCTGGTACGCGGCCTATGCCAAACCCGGCACGCAGGGCGGCAAGCCGGGCGGCTCCGGCAATCAGGCTCTGCTTCAGTAAGACGGCTGCCGCGCAGCCAAGAGAGGAATCACGATGCCGCTACGCATCATGAGTTGGAACATTGAACGGTTCGGGATCAACAAATTCCTGAACAACACATGGGACACCACCGGCGCCCGCCAGTTGCACGTCACCAACAACATCGCCTACGCCAACCCCGACATCCTCGTCATCCAGGAAGTGCAGACGAACGCGCACGGCGGATTCGGCGGCCTCATCAGCGACACCTCCGGCGGCCCGGCCCTCATGGCGCTGTTGACCTACCTCCAGAATGCGCCCGCCCACGCCGCCGACAACTGGTTCTGTGTTCCGCCCCTCATCATCAGCCAGGGCGGCGGCTACTCCGAGGGCATCGGCGTCCTCTTCAAAGGCGCACGTTTTACCTTTCAGGGTCCGTGGAAGTGGACCGGAGCCAATGCCGTCGACCTGAACAACATCACCGCTCAGGCAGCCTACGGCGGGCTCTGGGCCGGCGCGCTGCCGAATAACGACTCGGGCGTTGCCGATCCTTTGGGCGGCCCCAACTTCACTGAGGACGAACTCGCCGGCCAGTACGTTTTCGATGATGCCCTGGGAGCGCAAATCAATTTTCCAAACGGCACCAGCCGCTCCCTCTGGCACACGCAGTTCCTCGACAACAACACCGGACGCACCCTCGGCATCTTCGCCGTCCACTTCCCCCCCAAGGCTTACCAGGCGCGTCTGGCCACCGCCCGTCTCGCCTCCGTTCAGGAAGTCGGCGCTGCCCTCGGCGCCACCGAAGACCGCGTCATCCTCGGCGACTTCAATGTCAACTTCAACAACGCCGCCCAGGTGAACGCCTTCCAGCACCTCACCGGAGGCCCAGCCGCCCTCGCTGCGGAGCCCGTCTGCCCCATCGTCTACGCCCTTCAGTTCGCCGCCGCGCTCGGCCAGGCCACCTCCCTCAAGAGCGTCAAGCAATCCTCCACCACGGGCGCGGCCAACTTTTACAACTACGTGCAGCAGGATAGCGCAGGCAACTTCCTGGGGCTCGACAACATCCTTGTGGCCCGCGGTGGAGCCGTGCTCGCCGCGGGCAATCCCACCGTCGTCAATCGCGTCCTCGGCGCCCCGCCCCAACTCGACATGGCGCAAAGCGTTCCCAATATGATTCTCAACATTGCGCCTGGAGGCCCGCGCGCCAAGCGCTTCCGCACGCTGGTGAACTACGGCCACATCGGCGGCAAGATCGGCGCCAGCGACCACATGGCAATCTACTCCATCCTGCCCTGATCCGAACACAATGGCGCAACACGACAACCGGAGGAACGATGGCAAACAATCCGATTAAGACTCTCACTGACCTGGAAGCCTATTTCAAAGCCGGAGGCACAGTCACCCTCGACGGCAGTTTCCTCCCCGCGAGCGCCACCACGCTCATCAGGACGGAGTTGCTCCGCACCGAGCAAAACATCATCCTCTCGGCCACCGGAGCCGATGTCTCCCTCTCCACCGACGGCTCCACCCTCACCGTCACTGGAACTACACTCCCCGCCGCTGCCGCCGATTCCTTCCTCAACCTCACCTCCATGACGGTGGACCTCATGTTCCAGCAGCCCATCGTCGGAAACCAGCCGCAATTCACCCTCATCCTCCGCGTCACCATGGGCAACGGTTGGACGCTCGGCGAAAGTTTCGCCGTCATCGCCGGCATGGACACCGACAGCCTTCCCGTCGTCAACAGCCCCTACTACTACTTCTCCACCTTCTCCACCCCGCAACCCGCCCCGCCCTTTGACTCCTCCCCGCTCGCCTCCGGCAACATCCTCCAGACCGGCCTCAACTACTACGCCAACATCGGATATACAGGTCTTTTTTCCCTCGTCAACCAGATCCTCTCCGCCCAATTGCCCACCTCCATCGCCATCTACGGCCTCATCACCCAAACCCCCAGCGGACCCGTCTTCGATCTCCAGGCCCCCTTCCTCAACTACACCGCACCCATCAAGTTCGGATTCATCGACGTCACCACCCCCTGGCTCGGAGCCAGCGTCTCCTACGTCGCCCTCAGTGACGACAATGCCGTAACCCCTTGCACCGCGAATGCCAACGATTGCATTCCGCAATTGATGCTCTACATCGGCACCCAGATCCAGCTCGGCTCCACTCCGCCGCTCGATATCAAAGCCGGCATGGTCGGCGTTGACAACGGCTCGGGCTCCGTCGCTCCATCGGAAACCTTCACCCTCAGCATCACCCCCGCCACGCCCCAGGGATTCGGCCTCGGCGACATCGTCTCCCTCACCCAAATCCCCGTCCCCAGCGAAGCTCTCCAATACTTGAACACAGTCCAACTGAACGCCTTCAACGCCGGCTTTTCCCTCAACTCGAGCCCCGCCCTGCAATACGTACAGGTCCTCGTCGGCACCGACCCCTATTCCTTCGGCCCCCACCTCATGGCCCAGTTCACCCTCAACTGGACCCAGCAGTTCTTCTCCACCTCCAGCAGCACCAGCCTCGTCACCTTCACCGCCATCTTCACCCTGCCCGAATACCCGGGCATGCAGTTCGACATCATCGTCAATCTCTCACCCACCGTCACCATCACCGGCGTGCAATCCGGCCCGCCCGTTCAACTCAGCCTCGCCAGCATGTTCCCCGGCGTGCCGAACCCCGGCGGTTTGCTCGAAGTCGAGTTCTCAGACTTCACCATCTCCATCAACCCCAGCCAGAACCAGTACAGCGTCGGCGCAGTGATCGGCGCGGATTTCCGCCTCTTCGGCACGGATCTCCTCCGCCTCAAGGACATGGCCATCCAACTCGAGTTGGACAAGTCCAGCGGGAACACCCAGTACACCGCCACCTTCGATGGCATCGTCGGCCTCGGCCCCATCGATTTCGCCGTCAACGCCACCTTCAGCAACACCACCGACTGCGTCCTTCAACTCCACCTCGTCAACGAAACCCTCGGCACGATGATCAACCATCTCGTGCATCTCGTGCTTCCCGATTACGATGTCACCTTCCCCTCGCCTTGGGACAAACTCGCCGACATCAGCCTCGACGCCCTCATGCTCGAGGTGAACATCACCAAGGGCAGCGTCACCCTTACTTACCCCACAAAGATCGACCTCGTCTTCCTCGATATCACGGGCATTACGCTCACCTACCAGAAGCAGCAGACGCAATCCAGTTCCGTCCAGATCAACATCGACGGAACCTTCCTCGGGCAGTCCATCTCCGAAAGCAACCCCGTCGGCTGGGATGTCATCAATGGCCAGCCGCCCTCGGTGCCCGGAGGCGGAAGCTCCACCTTCGACCTCGAATACCTCGGCCTCGGCCAGCACATCACCTTCACTGATCTCGACAAGCTCACCACCGTCGAACTCGTGATGGCCGCGCTGCGCAACTCCGTCTATCCCATCGGCGGCGGCACGCAACCCACCTGGGGCGTCAACGGACTCGCCTTCTCCAGCGCCAGCAACTGGCTCATCGGCGCGCAGTTCAGCCTGCTGCAAACCGTCTCCCTCAGCGTCATCTTCAACGATCCGAATCTCTACGGCCTCCTCATCCAGCTCTCCGGAGCGAAGGCGAAAATCTTCGCCGGCCTCAGCTTCGAGATCCTCTACCGCAAAGTTTCCGACACCATCGGCGTCTACCACATCGAACTCAAACTCCCCGACGCCATCCGCAATCTCCAGTTCGGCGAAGTCTCCGTCACCCTGCCCGTCGTCATCCTCGACATCTACACCAACGGCAACTTCCGCATCGACATGGGCTTCCCCAAGGGCCTCGACTTCTCCCAGTCCTTCTCCCTCCAGATATTCCCCTTCGTCGGCTACGGCGGCTTCTACTTCGCCCTCCTCAACGGACAGACCTCCAGCCGCGTGCCCCAAATCACCAACGGCGAGTTCAATCCTGTCATCGAATTCGGCATCGCGCTGTCCGTCGGCGTCGGCAAAACTATCGATGAAGGCATCCTCTCCGGCGGCGTCACCGTCACCGTCGTGGGCGTCCTTCAGGGCGTCGTCGCCTGGTTCCATCCCTCCGCGAGCAACGTTCCCGAGGACCAATACTATTGGGTCCAGGGCACTATCTCCATCGTCGGCAAGCTGTATGCCACCATCGACTTTGCGGTCATCAAAGCCACCCTCTCCGTCACCGCCTACGCCACCGCCACGCTCACCGTCCAGGCCTACGCGCCCATCTATATCAGCATCTCCGCCGGCGTCTCCGTCGAAGTGAGCGTCAAGGTCGTCTTCTTCACCATCCATCTCAAGTTCTCCGCCACCGTCTCGGCGTCCTTCACCATCGGCCACGCTTCCCCAACCCCGTGGATTGTCGCCGCCGGCGGCTCTGGCAGGATGCTCACAGCCGCCAACGCGCCCGCCATGCTGCGCTCCCATACGCCGCACATCGCCGGACTCGCCATGGTACTCCGCGCCCAGCGCGCCTCCACGCGCATGCTCACCGATTCCCCACTCAACTGGAATCCCGTCGCTGTCTTCTCCTCCCCACAATCTGTCCCAGCCAACGTGTTCCTCAGCTACACGAAATCCGAAACCACCCCTGGCGGCGTCAATGCCGTCTTCCTCCAGACCATCTCGAACTCGGTAAACCCCAACGCCCAGACCGCCGAGCAGGCCCGCATCCCCTTCGGCCCCGACCCGGCCGCCGCCGGGTTCAACGTGCTCTCCGAAGCCATGCTTCGCTGGGCTATTGCCGCCGTCGACGGACCCAACGCTACCACCGTCACCTCGGACAATCTTGCCTACCTCAAAGCAGCCCTCGATCAGGACGGCGCGCTCGCCTCCATCATGGATTACGACAGCCAGTTGTCGCCCTTCCTCAAGCTGAACGTCACCATGAACGTCACCGCCGCCCAGTCCACCGGATCGGTGGTCAGCGGCACCCTCCTCTCGGTCTGCCCCAGCCTCACCGTCAACGGCAACTCCTTCCTTCAGCCCGCCATCATCGACCCGCCCACCCAGGCCAAAATCGACGCCTACTTCGAACTCTTGCAGGCTCAGTTCGAAGCCAGCCAGCAGCAATCCACCGCCGCCCTCACCGCCGCGCCCATGAAGTCCGTCGCCCAGATCATGTTCGAGCAGTACTGCGGCATGGTCATGAAATCCGCCGTTCAATCCGCCGTCCGCATCCTCGCCGAATATCCCTATTCCGCCCAGGGCCCCTTCTCCATCAACGCCCTCCAAACCGCGCTCGGCGATACGTCCATCACGGCCTCCCAACTGGTGAACCCGAACCAGAAGACCGCCGGCATCCTCAACCCCGGAGCCACCCTGCAACTCAGCGCCATCCTTTACCCAGCGAGGCAGGGCGATTCCTTCAACTCAGTCGCCGCCGCCTTCAACAGTGCCGGCGTCACCAACTTGCAAGGCCAGCCACTTTCCTTCACCGACCTCACCCAGCAGAACCTCACCACACCAGCGCTCTTCTCGAGCGGCAATTCCGTCACCTTCACCGGCATCAGCTACACCACCCAGACCGGCGACTCCCTCAACCTCATCGCCGCCCGCCAACTCCTGCGTGCCGCGCCCGTATCCGTCCTCCAACAGATCAACGGGCTGCTTCCCGCCGAAACCGCCATCCAGGCGGCAAACACCGGCGTATCCCAGCCCATCCCCGCCGGAACCACCATCCAGATCCCCGCCTCGGTCAGTTCGCTCGGCGCCTACGTCACGGTGGCGGGCGATTCCTGGCCGCTCATCGCCGCCTATGCCCTCGCGCTGCAATCACAAGTGGTCGCCTACTCCACCTACGCCGCCGCCACTCTCGCCCTGAACCCCAATCTCCCCGTCAAGGACCCCACCCAGCCGCAACCCGCCGGCACGCCCGTCGCTCTCGCCCCCATTCCGCGCATCCTCCAGCCCGGCGACACCATCCAAAGCCTCGCGCAAACTCTGGTCTCTGCCGCAACAACCCCCATCGAATCGAGCCTCGCCGCCGCGCCCGTCCTCTCCCCGCATGCGCAGATCTTCATGCCGGCGCTCCTCTACAAGGTCTCCTCCGCGGACTCCTTCCAGGGCATCGCGCAAAAATTCAACACCACGCTCGATCAAATCGCCGGCGAAATCGATCCTTCCGCCAACCTCTTCTCCGGCGCCGCGCTCACTGTTGCCGATCTCTCCCAAGTCACCATCAGCACTCTCGTCTCCACGCTCCTCGACGCTGGCGAATGGAACATGAACGCCGGCATGGTCTCCCGCTTCCTCATGGCCGGCCTGCGCCTCCCCAACCCGCAGGATGCCTACTTCCAATCGCTCACCGTCGAACAACTCCTCGATCCCGTCAACCTCGCCAAAGTTGTCACCGTCCCCATGTACGGCCTCACCGGCCAGCAGTTCCCCATCGCCTCCCCGCCGCCTGCCGGCTACCAGGTCACCGTCGCCAATCCCGACACCACTGCCCCATGGCTCACTGTCGGCACAACCGGCACACTCCAGTTCGGGCTCACGCAGGATGAGATCACCTTCATCGCCCAGCTCGCCCAGCCGATGCCCGACCTCGAGTTGCTGAACCTCACCCGCCTTGCCCTCTACAATCTCGCCCCGCAGCGCTTCGGCCTCCAGCAGCATTTGACGTGGCAGCCCGCCGTGCCGCCGTCCTCCATCTCCTGTATGAGCACAGCGCAAGCTGCCGGCTCCCCCAGCGTCTGGATGTTCCCCGATCCCATGATCCAGGCTCTCGACGCCTTGCCCCCTTCGCCCCTGCCTTACGAACTCGTTGCCGGCACCCAGGAAAGCGCCACCAGTCCGATGACCATCTCCGATGTGAACTGCTACGGCTGGGGCACTCTCGTGAATCTCCAGATCCAGCTTCCACCACCGGATCAGACATCGAACCCGAACACCTATGTCATCGCGGGCTCCGACGCGACAGGCCAGGACCTCTTACAGTCCGTCTATCAGCACCTCACCACCACCAAGGATAAGGCCACCATCTACATCCTCTATCCTCCCAATCCCGTCGCTACCTTCCCCAGCGGCCTCCTCTCCGATCAACTCGATCCTGATCTCTCCTTCGTGCTCAAAACCAATCTCTCCACGCTCACCCAGGCTCCCGCAGGCTTGATGGCGGAACTCTACGCCACGCCTCCTCCCCAGACACCTTACAGCGCAGCCCTCGGTGACGCCGCGAACTTCCTCAACCTCACCTGGGAAGCAGGCGCGGTCGGCGGCGGCGGTTTCTACTTGATCTACGTCAACGCCAATGGCGGCGGCTCCCTCCCCGGCCATCTCTTCGGCGCAGGCGGACGCGCTGGCATCTATCTGCTCATCGTGGTCACCAACTCCACAGGCGGAAGCCAGCCGCTCTACTCCTTCAACAACTGCGCCATCGTCGGCGATAACCTCGACCCCGGCAGCGTCAACCTCTTCGCGCAACCCGTGGTCGCCGTCGCGCAAACTACCGACACCCTAGACACCATCGCCGATGCTCACAACACGGCATGGGGCACCACGCTCCAGGCCTCCGATCTCGGCGTCCTCAATCAGGACAACGCCCTCATGCTCCAGGTGGGCGCGCAACTCAGCATCAACGGCTCCCCCTACACCATCGCCTACGGGGACACGCTCTCGAGCATTGCCGCGGCCAACAACACCAACGTCGCCGCCCTCGTAAACATGACGAACGGCGGAGGCACGAACGGCGCCGCCGCCATCCTCGCCGCCGGCGCGCTCCTCCAATTCACCACCGGAGTCCTCCTCCCTGTCGCCAGCGTCCCCGCCGGCATCACCGGGTTCGAACTCACGCGCACCAACCCCGATCCGCAGAACCTCCCCTTCAGCCAGTTGAGCGCGGACGACCGCATCCGCCTCCTCTACCAGATGATGGGCTTCTCCATTGCCGCCTCCGCCAACTACGTGGCCAGCGGCGCTGGCCTGCCCGCCGGACCCACCGTCAGCAATCAGGACGGCGGCGACGGCCTCACCGCCAACAGCGCTGCCAGCGTCCCTGAGGAGTGGAACTACCAGCACACGTTGTCCGTCGCCCCCTTCGCCGTCACTGCCAACGGCAGCCTGAGCGCCGCGCTCCCGCCGGCCGCGGACAATCCCTTCAACGGCGTCGGCCAAGGCGACGTCACCCTGAACTTCGCCCTCTCCGATGTCTACGGCAATACGCAGCCGCTGCCCTCGGGATACCAGTCCCTCGGCATCCCCGTCGGCTATACCGACCAGCTCACCGGCATCGGTCAATGGCCTTCGGCTGCCGCCGGCTATCAGGTCACCGGAGCCGCCGGTTCCCCCTCACTCGAAATCGACACATCCATGCAGCTCGATCGCTACATCGCCACCGCCTCCAACTCTCTCGCCGGCGCGCAGCAGGCGGCCAAAGGCGATGCCGCGGCCTATCAGACCATCTACTACCAGCTCACGCAGCCTGACGTCTCGCTTTACCTCCAAACCACGCTCGACGCCAACTCCCTCACCAGCACCACGCCCGTCTACCCCATCGACAAGAACGCCATGCTCGGCTTTGCCGAATCCGCATGGCTCTACCTCACGGCCGTCCAATCCCTCCAGCAGCAGATCTACTCCACCGGCTCCTCCGACACCCTCACCTCTGTCACCGGAACATTCGGTGTCAGCGGCCAGGCGCTGCTCGAAGCTAATTCCGCCCTCGCCTACGCCTCGGTATTCGGCGCCGCGTCCCTTCAGGTCCCGGCCATTCACTTCACCACCACCAGCGATTCGCTTTCCTCCATCGGCGCTCCCGTACAACTGACGCCTTCGCAGATCGCCGAACGCAACACGTCTGCGCCCCTTGTCGCCAGCCTCGATCTCTCCATCCCCACCTGGACCTACAACGTCCCGGCCAACCTCTCGCTCCTCCAGGCCGCCTTGAACGCCCGCTGCACTGTCGATGGCATCGCTAATGCCAATCACGGCATCCCCAACCTCCTCCAGACCGGCTTCGTCATGACGGTGAGCGGAGTATCCATCCCCGTTGCCGGCGGCGATAGCTTTGACGGCATGGTCACCAAATTCCAGAACGCCGGCGTCAACGTAACGCTCACGGAACTGGCCGAGGCTGTCCAGGCGCAACCCGGCATCTTCGTTACGAACGCCCCACTCACCATCGCCGATGTCCTCACGCGCCAAGGCGATACGCTGGCCACCATCGCGCAGGCCAACAGCATCACCGTCGATCAAATCGCCACCGCTAACGCCCAGTTCACCGGCCTCTTCCCGCCCGGAACACCCATCGTCACCACCATCTCCCCCGTGGCGCCCGAAAGCGGAGCCACGCTTGGCTCCTACGCGTCCGCCAACGGCGTCACGCTCGCCGAACTCGCTTCCCAGAACGGACCCGCGGACTTCGTCCAGGGCGCGCCGCTCGCCATCCCCGGCCTCGCCTCCTGGCCCACTCCCACGTCCTATTCCACCTATCTCGCCACCGGCTCGGAAACCCTCGGCGGCATCGCCGGAAAATTCGCCAACCAGACCGCCGCCACCATCGCCGCCCTCAATTCTGACCGCGGCGGATTATTCGCTCTCAATCAGTCTGTCAGTTATGGCGGCAAGAGCACTTCCACCAGCGCCGCATCCACCTTCAACTCCCTCGTAAGCGCCCTCGAAGCCCAAGGCGTTCAGGTGACCGTGGCTGAACTCGCCTCATCGCTGGCCGCCCAGGCCGGCCTCATCGCCAACGGCGGCGTCTGGATCACCTCCCTCATGAACGCCGGTGACGGCGCATCCAACACCCTCTCCGGGCTCTGCTCCAAGTACAACCTCGACCTCGGCCTGCTGGCCACCGCCAATAGCTGCCTCCAGGGCTTCCTCGCCTCCGGCGCACCCGTGGCTTTTGGAGGGCAAACCGTAACCACCCAATCCGGCGACACCCTCCAGTCGCTCATCTACCGTTTCTCCCTGCTTGGCGTCCAGGCGGACGTGAACTCCATTGCCGCCGCCGCAGCCACCGTTCCGGCGCTACTCAACGCCGCCTCGCCGGTCATCCCGCCGCCGCAGATCATTTCCACCTCCGTCAGCATCACTCCGAAACTCACCGCCGCCGTCACACCCCTGACTGTCGAAATTGTCGAAACCCGGAATCCCAAGTGGGTGGATCCCGACTTCACGTCTTCGCCCGCCGTGGCCACCTCCATCACCTCTCTCTCCCCATCCGCGGAAAACGCCGCCGGAGAGCCGCTCTCCCTGCAAACCTTCGCCGCCGATCTCGAAACCGCGCTCCCCGGCCTCCATGTCGCCACTGGCAGCGCCATCTCCGAATCCGACCCCGATACCTCGCGCCGCGTCTGGGTGGTCAACTTCGGCAACTCCGCCGGACCGGCCGTCGCCTATGCCTTCGATTGGTCCTCCACGCGCTCCTTCGCCGTTCCGCCTCTCTCTACCTCGCTCATGTCCGGCACGGTCGACCTCGCCACTTACACAAGTGGTCAGGGCATGTCCTCGCAAACACAGCCCAAGACACTCCAGTCTGTCGATCTCGACGTCTGGGCCAGCCAGTTCCTCACGGCCGTCGACGAGTTCCTCTACCCCGGCTCCGCCGCCGGCGCATTCAATCTCGCGCCCCTCACGCTCTCCAACATCATTGCCCAGAAAGAGTCGCTCGCCGAAACGATCTCCGGCAGCCTCATCCCCATCCTTTCCAACCAAACCCAGGACGGACTCCCCGACGCGCAAACCGCCCTCAAGCAAGCCCTCCGCACCCGCCTCTCGAGCGCCTACACCGTCAGCAGCCTCGTCCAGACTCCGGTCACCGTCACCAATCCGCAATCCGCGCTCCTGCTCTCCGGCAAACCCACCATCCAAGCCGTCACCGGAGCCGAAGTGAACGACCTCACGCTCACTACCGCCAAAGTCGACCTCTCTCAATCCGGCTCCGACGCTACATTCCTCCTCAGCGTCAAATCGCCGGCATCCACCAGAAACGTCACCCTCACCCTCGACTATGCGGCAAACCAGTTGGAGATGGTCCAGGGCCAAAGCGGCGACTATCCTGTCTCGGATTGGCTCGCCTTCGTCAATCCACTCGGCACGGCCAACTCCTCCAACACCAGCTTCAACGTCCCCCTTCCGCTGCGCGCCTATCCCTCGCCCATCTCCCTGGTCGCCCAATCGTCCACATCCGGCAACGCGCTGCCTCCCGCCAACCTCGTCACCTGGGACTACACCTTCACTTACGAACATCTCTACGCCGCGCAGGATACGACAACCCTCCAAATCGTCTTCAACAGCATCTCCGATCAGCCTCCGAAGCTGCCCACGGCCGGCATCAATCTGGCGTCGCTCTTCCAGGCTCTGGCGCAGTTCATTTCCGTCTATCCTGCTCTGAAAAATGACCTCGTGACGCTCCCCCAATTGAACCCAGGAGAGGTCAACCAAACCGCCCAGGTCGCCGTTACCACCTTCGACACTCTGGTTCAGACGGTCGCCCAAGCCTGGGCCGCTCCCCCGCCGCGCCTCGATCGCCTCGGCCTCACCGCCCCGGGCCTGCCTCCAATCGTCTACAACTATCAGATGGAATTGACCGAGAATAACGATGGAACCCTGAACCAACTGGTCCTTACGTCCTCCGCCGCAAACCCCGTCTGGCCCGGCATCTCTGTCAACGTGAACGGGACAATGCAGCCCCTCTCCCCCAACACCCCCAGCGGCGGACAGGCCGTTTACAACTACCCGGCAGGCATTCCCATCGCCTCCAGCCTTCAGCAGCAGTTCACCTTCCCCGGCCAAAGCATGGTGACGGCCCAGGACGGTTGGGCCGGCGTCGCCATCACGCGCAACGGGAACCTCTTGAACGATCCTCCCCAACCACCGGATGCCGCGCCCGCCTTCATCTACCAAACCCCGATGGTCGGCTTCCCCACAAAGTCCATCCCGCTCATCGTCAATACCAATGCCATCGACATTCGCAGCTCGGGAAACCTGGCCGAGGATCTCGGCGCATTCTTCGCAGGGGTCCTCGGCACCGCTTCCGGCTACAGTTATCCCATCCGCACCGCGTGCAGCTACGGCTACCAATTGGCGGGGCAATCTCAGGGCGCCGGGCTCAGTTCTCTGCTCCCCGTCGTCCTCGTCCCCCAGTACCCCTTCGACCCCTCCACCGATTCCGACAGCACAAACCCGAACAGCTTCGTGAGCAAACTCGAGAGCTATCTGACACAGTGGCAGAAGGACAATCAGCCGGCCGCAACCAATGGAGCCTTCTACTTCGACATCAGCCTCTACTCCATCGCGGATCCGCAAAACCTGGTCCCGCTCACCGAAGCCACCAGCGTGCAGTTCCCCCTGAGTTAGCGTAAGCCGGGCCGCTGGCCGTCTTCAGCCGCCGGTGGTGGTTTACGGCCATTCATCCCTGCCGATTTCCGAGTTTCGGCTCCGCATTTTGAATCACTTACAAATGGCATCCGGCTTGCCAACACCGTGCTGGAGGAAACATCATGAACTCGCCTTTCCCAACCCGGTTCGCAAAGGCCCTCATGCCCTTTGCCCTCGGCGCGGCTCTCCTGATGCTTGCGCCCGGCTTCGCGATGGCCCAGCGCGGAGGCGGACGCGGCGGGCACGGCGGGCACGGCGGTTACGGTCATTCCTTTTCCGGTGGACGCGGCTACTCCGGCCATGCCTACTCCGGAGGCCGGGGCTACTACGGCGGCGGGCATGGCTACTCCGGCCGCGGCTACTATGGCGGACGCGCCTATGTCGCGCCCCGCGGCCACTACGGCGGACGCATCTACTCAGGCAGGGGATATTACCCCGGCCGTTTCTATGCCGGACACGGCTACTACTACGGCGGGCGCTTCTGGGCCCGGCCCTACTTCGGTATCGGCATCGGTATCCCATTCGGCTACGGCTACTACACGCAATACGGCTGCGGCTACTACGACGGATGGGGCTACTGGCATCCCGCCCCCTGTTATGCCGATCCTCTCTGGTAAAGCCCGAACACAAGGAATGGCGCGGGTCTGCTGCCGGTGTGCGGACATCTCACACCTTCCGTTGCTCCCACCACTCGATCCACATCCGCGCCCTGCCCTGGTTCCCCAGCGGATCTCCGTACCTTGCCCTCGCCCGCTCCACATCCTCCGCCCGAAACGTGCCCGGAGCTATCTCCTCGAGAGCCCACACCAGAAAATGCGCCTCCTCATCTGACTTCAGCCTGCCGATGATGTAGGGAATCGCCGCCTCCCCCAAGGCAACCATCTCGCGAAACGGATCGTTGTCGCAGTACGCGGAATTCGTGGACGCCTCCATTATCTCCGGCCTCTTGCAGTATTCGAGCCACCGTCCATACGCCTCTTCGAATCGTGCCGCCGCATCCTGCGCCATAACTTCAGGCATAATACTTCACGATGTTCCCGTAAATGCCGCCCTCCAACTGATACGGGAAGTGCGCAATCCGAATATTTCTTCCCCGCTTGCTCTCGAACAAAATCCCGCCGGCACAGGAATGGGAACTCTTGATCGCTGCATGCGTCGGCCCGCTGCTGTCCGCAAACAGCGCGATCGCCGGATCCGCGGGCGTCTGGTTCGGCGGCGTGGGGCTATATCCATGGTTCGCGTAAAAGGCATCGAAATCGGAAATGCTCACCGTACCGTCTCCATCCCCCGCCGTATCCACTTCATCCCACACCCACCGGTTCGTCACCCCAATCGTCCACGCAATGCAGTTGTACGCCGCCGTCGCCGGAGCCGTCACGCACCAGTCCCCGGTTTTCAGGTTCGGATACTTCCCGCTCGCGTCACTGATCTCCGCCGCGGTCGGATCCCGCCCCATCGTCGAGCAGTTGCACCCCGGCGTACGCATCAGCGATTCGCCCGCCTCCCCCTGCTGCACCACGTGTGTCAGTTCGTGTGCCAGCAAACGCCGCCCTGCCTCGCTCTCCGGCGCATATTGCCCCGCGCCGAATACGATGTCTCTGCCCACCGTGAACGCCAATGCGCTCGCCTCGGTTGCCAGTTCGCTGGCCGCCGCCCCGGTATGCAGCCGCACAGCGGAAAAATCCCGCCCGAACCGCGGCTCGAAGTATTCCTGCACGGAGCCAGGCAGCGGCGCGCCGCCGCTTCTTATGCCTTGCAGCCGCCCTTCGAACTTCGCGCCCACCGCGGGTACCGCCCCGGGAGCCTCCTTCGCGCTCACCGGTTGCTCCTCCGATTCCGGCAGCGGATCTTCAATTACCTCCTTCCGCTGCATCTCCTCTTCGCATTCCGGGCACATCCGCTGAATCCGAACCTCCGCGCTGCGCGCCGTGGGCGTAGGGTCCGCCATTCGCATCACCTGGTCCGCCACCCGGTCCGCCTCCTGCTCGAACGCATCGCCCGGCCTTCCCATCTTCAGCTTCGCCTGCAATACCCCTCCGCCCGCGCGCAGCAGCCTTGCCGTAGCCCGGTTTCCAATGCCGGCCTGCAAATTGGCGTACGCGCCGCCTTGTGGTTCCCGCTTCGCTGGCCGGTGCGTCCTGGGCGCTGCCTCCGCTGCCTGATTCCGAGCCTGTGTCTGCATCTGCATTGAAACCTCCTCAACAATTCGGCGGCGTACCCGGCCCGCGCAGCACATAACGGTCCGATACATACCCGCGGTCTGTCCGGTCCCATGTCGCGTTTCCGCCCACATTCGTCCCCGTCGTCTGGCACTCGATCGTGATCGTGGTCCCCCTCGGATAAGAACCCAGAATCGCTGAACTCGTGTCCGGCGCTTGCCGGATGCGTAATGCCGATGCCGTGATCTCCCCCGTGATCGGACCCGTCACAGGCCCGGGAGGAACCGGCGGCGCCGGCGGCGTCGTCGTCGGATGCGCCGTGAACGTGCGCGCCGGAGCCGCAAACGTCACCGTAAATGGCACATCGCCCGACACACCCGATGCCTCCATTCGCGACATCGGCACCGTGGCCACCTGCTCAATCGATGCCCCGCAATTCCCGGGACACAGATCAATCGTATCGTGCACCGTGTACGTAATCGCCGTGCTCACGCCCAGGCTGCCGTCGCTGTTCTGTGTCACCGTCGCTGAGCCCGCCGCCGTCCGGTCATCGTCCTGCGGGGAAGGCTGCGCCCCCACGGGACAACTCGCCTGGTTATCCCCGATACCTCCCGCGATGTTGCCGGGTATCTCCCCGATCACGTTGAAATCCATCGGATGCGCGCTGCTCTGATTGCCGATCTCTGCGATCGCCGCGCCAATTCGCGACGGAATGTCCACCGTCACCGTCGTCACACCCGGCGGAAAAGAGGGTGGACTCGCCTCCAGGCTCGTCTTCAGCGAATCGGCCAGAAAGTCCGTAGTGCTCGCCGTTGTCGCCGAATTCGAAAAGTCCGATCCGAACTGCCCGCTCAGATCCTGCACCGGCGCGCCGCCGAACAGATACTGGCTCCACAGCGGCACCACTCGCGGACTCACTTTCGCTGCGATTCCCGCCAGCAACACCGGAGCTGACGCATCCCGCGCCGCCACCGCCAGAAACCTTGCGGGAAAGGGCGTGCAAAAGTCCGATGGGCACTCCGCCGGCGGGCTGCACGATACCCCTCCTCCCGCCTGCCGCTGCAATCGTACTGTCTCCCCATCCCCCTGTTGCCGCAGCAGCCGCTGCACAAGTTGGTTGCTGCGCGGGGGCGCGCCGGCCACCCGTCCCATAGGGACAGACCCCCGCCGCCCCGCTGTCGCGGTCTGCTTTACCGCCTGCCCTACGGCCGCTGTCTTCATCCCGGAATATTCACAGTTATCGTAAACAGATCCGCTGAAGTCCCCGCATCCGCGAACCGCGGAACAGGAGTACCGAACGGCGCCGAATCCGCCACCGTGCTCGCCGGCGCCAGTCCAAGGTTCACCCTTGCCGTTGCCGGACCGGGCAACTGCGCCGGAGCCGCCGCAATCACCACCCCAAACACCACCGATTGCACATTCGTTCCCCCTGCCGCTGTGCTCACCCACTCCCAGACAGCAACGCCAGTTCCCGACACCACGGGCACTTCGGCAATCGGAACATTCGTGTCCTTTGTCTTCCCAATCCCAGGCGGCACCCCGGCCGGTGGAGGAGGCGTGGCCGGTCCGCCCGCTTCCGAAGTCAGCAATACCGCGTTCATCTTGGGCGAATTCGGATCCGTGGGAGAGACCCCACCCGGCGGCACATCCCGCGTGGTCACGAACAAGCGCACTCCTTGCGGTAACCCGCTGAACTGCGCCCTGAACTGCGTCCCGTTTGTCGCCACGCCAACCTGAAAACCGCCCACTCCTGGCGTGTACACCGATTCCTGCTCCGTCACCACCGCGCCCGGTTGCGTCGTTCCCGCACCCTTCACCCGAAATGCGCTCGCGAACAACTCCTGGAATTGCAGATTTACGTTCGTGTCGGGCGCGTTTGCCGGCGAGCGGAAGAACGGTACGTTCACCCCCTGGTTTGCCTGATACGTGAACACACCCGCGTTTCCATCCGCCCGCCGCACAGTTTCGTTGCTCGCGTTTTGCACGAAAGCTACATTCACCGTGGGATTATTCAGCCCCGTTCCCGCGGGCAGATTCTGGATCGACACGGACGCCATCACCTGCCCGCCCGCCGCGATGGATCCTTGCGGTCGCACCCGGATGTTCCTGATGCGAAAAACCCGTTGCGCGTTCGTTCCCGGCGCGTCCAGCGGAACCCCGAGGAACACAACAATATTCGCGCCCTGCCGGCGCCCGAGAATGATATTCGGAGCGCCGCCGCCCGCGAAGTCGAGCCCCACTCCATTCCCCGGCACTGGTACTGCGGGATCCGTGAGCTTCGCCGGGTTGAGCGTGGTGGGATCGTCAATCAGCAGAACCGCGTCCACTAGTGGAGATGGCTCAGTGTTGAACCTGGCGCTGGTCACAGTAGTGGTCAACGCGACGGAGATGTTCACCAGAGTCACTGCCTGCCCGGCCGCCGTCGGCTGCCCGCCGGTCGCCTGGATCACAATGTCTCCCACCACCTCCGTCAAGCCCTCCGCCCGGATCGTCAACGGCTGTGCCGACGCCACCAGTTGAAGCGGCAGCCGCACCGGAGCCGCCATGAAGAACCACAGCAGAAAGTCGCCGCCCCGCCGCAGGTCTCCGCTCGGCAGCCGTAACGAAGTGTTCGCCGCCCCGCCGCGCCGCACGCCGAACGTTTCCCCGTCCAGAAACACATCCGCGAACTTGTCCTTCCAGATGTAGTTCCCCTTCAATACCAGCCGCACCAGGTAGCCCTGTTCCTGCGAGGGCAACTCCGCCAGTTGCCGCAGGAACGCCGCCGCCGCCGCGCTCGGCCGCCATTGGATCACCCGCCCGTTCGTCTGCACCACTGCCGCCAGAGTCAACTCCTGATACAGGGCGCTCCCCGTTGTGGCCCCAGTCAACGGAAGCTCGATCGTCGCAAAGCAAGTCGGGCGCTTTGCTGTCCCCGGAGCCACCGGCTGGTCGCATTCCACATCTATCCCCCCCAGGAACCGCTCCGCCGGGATCAACGTATCGTTCTCCAGATCCACTCCTCCCGGCGCGTTCGCCGACGGAGTCGTCACCCGGATGACCCGTATCCCCCGATGCACCAGGTCCGTCAACGGCAGGAACGGCCTCCGGCAATCCTCGAGCACTTCCCCCACGTTTCTGGTCCACTCGATGACCGCCAGCGGGCACACCCAGATCCGCGGACCCTCCGGCGGCTGTGGAGCCTGCGTGTACCGGTTCTGATACAACTCCACCGGCGTGCTCGGCCGCGCCGCAAACACCCAGAAATCCCCCGTATGCATCCCAGCCGGCGATGTGATGGTCACCGTCAAACCCGTGTCGCCCAGCTTCACCGCTGTTCCCGAAACATAGTCTTCTTCCGCTTCCCACACCCGCAGGAACAGCCGCGGTGTCGGCCCCGCCGCCTGCGCCGCCGCAATCGCACCCGCGGGCAGCGTCAACGTCTGCGCGTCCGGGTTGTACGCCTCCACGAGCGTCACCACCGTCCCTTGTCCATTGGCCACGTACTCCCCATTCGCCAGTTTCGCCTCGGACCGCAGCAACTCCACCGCCTGCCCTACTCGCGGATAGTGGAAAGGGTCCACCGGAGGCGCCGGCAGCTTCACCGTTTGACTATCCACCACGTCCACCCGGTAAAGAAACGAAGCGTTGTCGAACCCCCAAACAAACTTCCCCGCCCCGGAAATCCGCACGCGAATAAGCTGATTTTCCGCCCCCAGATATCCGCCCGATGCCGCCGGCTCGCAGGGCCCCGGCGGCGGACCGCTCGTGTCGAAGCCCACCTTCAGCCGCGCCGCCGAAATCAGTTGCATCGTCGCCGGATCGAACGTCCATCCCTGCGCCGCCCACACCGCAATCTGCGCCTTCAATGCCTCCGCGCACGTCTCTCCGTTCGTTGCCGCCCGCCTGACGCGTTGCAGCAGCCGCGTTCGCTGCGTCGTGTCCGGGCCGCCCAGCGCCACCTCGCGCAGAAACGGGTCCTCCACCGCGCTGATCTCCCGCTCCTCCAACTCGAGAAACACGTACTCCCGCGCCGGCGTTCCCGTGAACGTCACATCGAGAAAATCGCTCTGCTTCAGATACGTGAAGTTCGCGCCCGCCTCCACCCGCAGGCCGCCTACGTACATCGTCCCCTTTCCCACCTGGAAATCGAACGATGGAGAGGGATTCGAGAAGCTGATCTCGTAGCCGTTGTCCGGCGTCCCCACCCGGCCGACAATGTCCAGAAGCTCTTCCCGCGACTCCTCACCCGCAATCTCCTGCGCCTCGTTGAAGTCGGCAGGGACCGTTACTCGCCCCTGCTGGGCTACCACGGACCGGTACTTCTGACGTCCGTCATAGGAAAGGCGATCGCGATCGCTTGGCATACCCTTCTCCTCCTCGCTCTTCGCTACGTAACAAAAACCAGCACGGGGACCAGCCCCACCGGCATATACTCCTCGAACTTGATGCGCAGGCTCCGTTCCTTGATGGCGTTCTTCTCGAGAGAAAAAGCCCCCATCTCCGATCCGTTCTGCGCGCCCTCGCGAATGGACCCGTCCACCGGCGCGACAATCGCCGCATCTGCTTGCGAGGCAACCTGCGCATAGGCCGCATTCCCGAACACCCGCGATGCAAAAATCGGCGCCCTCGCCCGCGTCTCCACGCACTCGTACCGTCTCGGCAACACGCTCCCTGTCGCCCAGCACGTGAACCGCACGCACCCGCGCTGCGCATCTTCGGTAACCACAAAATCATCCAGAATGCATTCACTTGCTTCCAGCCGGTGAACATTCATCCGCCCCAGCACCGTCACCCGCGTGAGTTGCGCCACTCCATCCGGCATCGCGATCGCCGCATGCCCTAACTCGAGCGGAAACGCCTCCTCGAGCAGCAGGCGGTTCAATCTCTCGAGCGCCGCGCCGCTCGGATTGGCCGCCACCACCTCCACCACCGCCGGGCTCAGCGCAATCCCTTCGAATCGCGCCGCCGTGTACAGCAGGCTGCCCGCGATCACCGCATTCAGCCCGTCCACAATTTGTCCCAGCAATGCCGCGTCCGGAGGCTGTGGGCCTGTGTATGCATCGAGCGCCGTATTCAGCGCGGCCGGAAACACGGACACCAGGTACTTCGTCAGCGGAGTCTTCGCGTCGCGCAGTTCCGCCGCCAGGCTTGCCGCATCCTTCACATCCACCGCCTCGAGTTTGCCCGGCGCCGCTGTCCGCAGCCCCTGCACGATGCTGTCCGTAATCTGCAACTCCTCCAACACCCCGCCGTTCCGCGTCCGGATGGGTCCCGTAATCGAGCGCTCCACCACCACGCAAGTCACTTTCCCCTCCACCCACAGGTGAACCGGACGCAGTGCCCGCCCATCAGCCGCCGTCGCAAACAAGGCTGTTCCGCCGCTCGACCCCGGATCGAGTGTCGTGTTCCGCAGCGTCACCACCGCGAACTCGCCGCGCAACACCACATCGCCGCCGCTCACCAGCAACCCCTCGAGCGTCAACTCCGCGTCCGGCTGCCCTTCGAAAATCCACTGGTTTCCCTCGGCCATGCGAATCACGGGGCGCTTCTCGTTCTTCGCCGCCACCGCCGCCGTAGCAAAAGGACCCGCCGCCTGCGGCTGGTATGTCAGCGAATCGTCGATCCGTGTCGTGCCCGCCATCACCGGTGTGAACGCTCCGCCGCCGCTCACCGCGGTAGTGGGCTGCGGCAGCGCAGTCTGCGAAACGCGGATCCGGCGGTCATAAGGCCCTGCTCCGATCGTCGAAGAGAACCCGTAGTGGTAGCTTCCGAACACCTGCGCGCTCACCGGCGGATTGTGCACCCGGAACCGCCCCCTCTCCGGATACACCGTCACATCCGCGGGATTCACAGCCGCATATCCCGCCACGCCGGGATGCGTGTACACGGTCAGCGACCGAACCGTCTCCGCTGCATCCTCCGGATAGAGCAGCCCCGCGCTCGCGCTCCACAGCGCATCCGAAACCGGCGTTGGAAGCTGCCACTCCTCGGGTGAATTCCATGCGTCGCCGTAGCTGTTGGTCTCCCGCCTCGAAGCCGATGCGAACAGTTGGATATCCCGCCCCGTCGGATCGAACGTGTACCAGTCAGCGCACCCCTGCACCGCCACTGGCGTCGTTTGATCCACCCCGAAACTCTTCAGCCGCCACAGAAACACCCCCAGCCGCGGAATGTTGTGCCATCCAACCTGCCCCTGCCCCAGCCGGAAATCCGCGAAGTGGGCAAATTCATCGAACGCCGTGTGCGCGGACTCCGCCCCATAGCGGTTCCGCAGATCCGCCCAGCCTCCAATACCCGTATGCGTGTACTGCCCTACCAGTCCCTGCGCTTGCTGCAAACGGTCCGGGAACTGCCGCTCCACCGGAAGCCCGATCGGCGGATCGAGCCTGTGCCGCGTCCGCCCCATCCTCCGGAAAAATTCGACAACGCGCGCCTCCCACCCCGTAATGTCCGCGGCAATCTCCTCGAGAATCGACACCGTCCCCTTCCGCCGCCGGTAGTAGATCGTCTTGGCGACATCCAGCCTCTGCCCTCTCCCGTCCAGGCTCGCCACCAGGTTCGTCGCCAGCAGATCCGCAATGTAGGGAATCACCCAGTCATCGCATGTCTCAATCGACTGGTCCTCCCAAAGGCGGTCGATGCTCCGCCGCAGCACAGCCGCCTGCGCTGCAATGCGGTTCACAAGTTCCCGCAGCGGGCCCGGCTTGTCGAACACGGCCGAATCCTCCGCACGGTACACCGCGGGGATCAGCCCCCACAGCTTCCCTGCGTAGTACAGCTCGTAATGATCGAGTTCAGCCATTGGCCGCCTCCACGATAACCGTGAGGTTCTCCGGATCGAGTTGGAAGAATCTCCCCTCTCCCGCGAAATATCGGTAGGCCGAAGCGGCGCGGCGGCCGGTAATCCGCAGCGTGAAACTCTCCACAGCGGCCACACCAGCGACGCTCAGACATGCCTGATAGATCTGACTGCGAAACAGAGTCTGCCCGATGCGCACCACGTTCGTCCCCAACAGTCCTTTGTCCGGATCCGCCAGCGCCGCCTGCACTGCCGGAGCTACATCCGCTTCCAGAAATCCGCTGCTCAACCGCACCGTCACCCGCAGCCGGACGGGCAGCGCCAGCGCCTGCAACACCTCCAAAGGACGGTTTGGATCCGCTGTGCGCGCCAGAGCCTGCTTTGCCGCCGTCACCGCCCCAGCCGTATCGCCCACATACACCGTGACCACCGTCTGCTGCCGCTCCGTGCTGAAACTCCAGTACGCCTTCGCCCGCGCCACGCCCGGTGTCGCCGCCGCGATCGCTTCATAATCGGCGCCCGATACCGCCCGGTTGAACGTCAGCACCGATTTCGGAGCCAGCACTCTCAATCTCTCCGCGCTGTCCGGATCCTCGCCGCCGAACGGCTGCACCGGATTCACAATCCCCTTCAGTCCCGGCAGCGGTTGCAGCATCACCGTCAGTTTGCCCGTGTCCGGCAGTGCCGCGCCGCTTTCGTAGCGATAGTAGGCGGTAACGTTGTTCGTCCCCGATGGAAGGCGCGCCCCGTCCACCCCATCCCCGAACTGCACGTGCGTCTTCTGCTCGTCATCCTCCTTCGTCACGAAAACCCGAGCATCTTTTCCCTGCCCGTAAAAACTCGCCGTCTCTTTCCATTCGATCCCGTCCACATACACGCGCAGCGTGCTCTTGTAGCTTTCCGGCGTTTCCGGATCCGTGCTCGGCAGGTACGTGAGCGGCGACTTCTTCAACACGAACTCCTGCCCCGCCGCCGTCGCATCCCCGCTGCCCAACAGCTCGTTCACCACACTCTTCCCGCGCGAAACCGGCAGCAGGTTGAACAGCACACTCACCGGAGCTTGCAGCGTTCCCGCCGCCTCCGCCGTCAACTCGAGCGACGCCGCCGAAGCCGTTACCACCACCGCCTTCGTCCCGTCCCCCACTCCGTCCTGCACCAGGACCGCATCGCCCGGCGCCAGCGGCGGAAACGTCGCGTTCCCCGCCGCGCTCAGCGCCAGGTCCGCTCCCGTCACCGTCGTGGCGGGAGTCGCAATCACCGTCCCCACATCCTGATACCGGTAACGCACCCGCGTCTTCGTGCTGTCTGCAATGATCGCCGCCGTGTCCAGCGTCCCTGTATACCCGAGAATCGTGTGCAGAATCGGAATCGGGACCGTCGTATCCGGGTCCGGGCTCACATCCGGATTCGTCGAATTCGCAAACCACACCTTCTCCGAATTCGAAGTCACCGAAACGGGAGTCCGGGTGGGCGACGTACCACCCTTGTCCACCACCACGATGTCCCCCACCTCGATCTGCCTCACCAGTGAAGCCAGGTGCATCGTCGTCGCATCCACGATTGTTCCCGAATATCCCCACAACCCAACGGAATCGCTGCTTCGCAACAGCCGCAGGCTCGCGGGCGCGGGAGCCGAGGACAGCGCCGGAGAAAACGTGATCCGCATGTTCTTCTTCCCGCGCGGGTCCTGCTCCTCGACCAGACTCGCCACCGTGACAAACGAAGCAAAGTCCGCCGCCTGCGCCGCCCAGCCCCGGTTCACCACCAGCAGCGTCTCTCCTGCCGTCGCCGTCGCGCTCTGTCCCTCGAGCAGCAGGCTGTTGCTCACCGCATTGCTCGCGGCGGGATCGGCGTCCACTTCATCCGGCAGCGCCGCCGTCGTCTCCACATCCGCCTCGAACGTCTGCGGCGTCTGCCCCGGACCCGGCTTGCTCTGAATCTGGTATCCCGCCGGAATGACGATCGGCTTGGGCCCCTTCACCAGCGCCGCCACCGTGCCCGTCGCTCCAATTCCCGGCCGCGGACGGTAGCCCAGCAGCCGCACAATATGCCGTGTGCTCTCCTCGAGAAACGCCGTCCGTAAGAACGTCTCGTTCGCCACCCGCTCGTCATAAAACGTCAGGATGTCCGCAAGGTACGCCCACCACTCGACTATCTGCACCGCCAGGTCCTGCTGCGCCCCCGGCCGCCATGCCGACAGTTCCACCTCCCCATCGAGCGGCCGCAGCAGCGCTTCCCGAAACGCCGCGTAATCCCCCACGCGATAGTGGATGGTAGACAGCCCCGGCGCATTGAAGATGACGCCCGGATGCTCGAATTGCTGGCACGGACATGTGTACGAGCCCTTCATTTGCCGCCCTCCACCGTGATCCGAATCGAGCCGCGATCCGGCCGGCTCGGGTCGTTCTCCACCAATACGATTTCATCCAGTCCCACCACTACCTGCCCCGGCATGTTCACGTAGTCGTTCGTGTATCCGCGCCGCCGGTACGATACCGAAATCACCCCGCCCACTCCCGCCGTGTTCTGAATCGCAGCCTCCAGCACGCTTCGCTCCAGCGGCTGCCCGAACGTGAAGTTGTCGGGATGGAAAAATCCCACGCTCCCATCCACGAATTTCGCTGTGCTCAACGTCCGCAACACCGCCGCCTGCACGTCGCCGCGGAATGCATCCGCCCGCGCACACAGGCTGATCTTCAAATCGAGCGCCGCATACCGCGGGTTCGGAACATACGACTCGTATCCGGCCAGCCGCCGCCGGTTCAACAACTCGATCAGTTCCACATGCTGATCCACTCCGAGTTCCACCGAATTCTCCGGGTCAGGCGCCGTAAACACCGTCATCCAACTCCCCGTCCAGCGGAACGTGGTCCCCGCACGCTGCACCCACTCGAGTCCCTCCGCCGCGGCCTCGTAATCCTCCTGCCGCACCGCCCTGTACTGCACCGCCCGAAACGCCTCCGGAGCCTTCCGCCGGATGGAGAGCAGTGTCTCCGCGTCAGCTCCATCCGCACCCGCGAAGGGATTCGTTACACCCGCAGCCATCGATGGAGCCTCGAGACGCCACACCGCATCCGGCGACACGTTGCCCGCCTTCCCTCCTCCAATCCGGTACGTCACCGTGAACACCGCGTCCTCTTCCGGAATGTCGCCGAACACGCCATCCCCAAACCGGACGGTATCCCCTTCGTCCCCCCCGTAATCCATCTGCACCGTCTTGTCCGCGTTCGTACCCACGCGCGTAAAGTAAGCCGCATCCAGCGTGAACGCCGGGTCAAATGCGCCCGCGTCCAGCAGCCATCGCTTCCAGATCCATTCGAGTGGCGTATCGCCTACCCTGTCCTCGAGTAACTGAACCTCCGGAGCGGGCCGCCCGGCCGCCTCCTTCGCCGGCAGCCAGGCCACACCCGAATTCGCTGCCGATCCCGCCAGCGGCGATACCGGACCCCTCCGTTGCAGCGTGTACAGATACCCCGGCGATTGATTCGCCCCCGTGCGAAACACGGCCCTGGGCAACTGCGCCTGCGCCGCCGGCGGATTCGCAATCGCGAACGATTCCGTATACCGCCTCCCCTGCGTCGCCGTGATCAGATTCCCCTTCACCTTCGTCCGCGTCAGATCCCGGTCTGCCGTCAGTGCATCTTCGACACGCCATTTCAGCCGAGTCAGCGGCACGCCAAACAGAGCATCCGTCATCTCGAATGCCGGGTCCTTCGAATCCAGTTGCACCACCTGCCGCAACGGCGGATCCGCTGTCGTCGCCCCCGCTGTCTCGATCAACAGCAACTGCCCGGGCGTGAACCCCCAACCTTGGCCCTCCACCCACATTTCTGTCGCTCCCGCCTTCAGGCACTGTTCGCTGTCATCGAAGTAGTAAGGCGTTCGTTCGTTCCACCGTTCGTCCGCGTCGAATGTTCCGCTATCCGCCAGCCCCTGCCCCGTCTCGAAGTAAATCGCCGAGCCGTCCGGACCCGCCGCGCTCAGCAGCAATCCCGCGGGAATCGTCCCCGCGCCCTGAACAGTGAACTGAAGCAGCACGCTCGCCGCCAGCGCCGGCTGTGGTTCGTAGTCCACCAGTCTCGCGTGCCGCACCAGCGACCGCCGCTGTGTCGCCGTCTCCAGGGACGATTCCGCCGCCACCCGGTCCTGCGTGTAGCTCAAATCGTCCGCCAGCGCGCTCAGAGCCTCCATCATCATCACGCCGAAATCGGCCTCGGAGCGCTCCTTCCACTCCGGATACCGCAATGCCGAAAAGTCCGAGAGCGCCTTCCGGAAGCTCAGAAAATCCTTCGCCAGATAGTCAATCGGCGGCACATCCGCGCTTGGCCCCGGACACACCGGAGCCGGAGTCGCGCAATCGAGCGTCGATTCACACCGCGCCTTGAACGAAAACGCCGCCTGCGAGAAGTACGGCCGGTCCAGACTCGCGCTCTCGATTGCCAGCACGTACGTGGAAAAATCACCAGGAGCCGCCACCCGCAACGTCAGCACCGGATTCCCGTCCCCATCGGTCGACCAGTCCGCCGCCTGATTCACCGGCAGAATCGCCACCGATGGAATCGTGTCTCCTCCCGTAATCGTCACGTCCTTATCCGCGAACGTTCCCGCCACCGTCACCGCGTTCAGAAAGTGCACCTTCAGCGTTTTCTGATCGTCGGTGGCCACCTCGACAAAGTCGATGCCGTTCAACGTGGCCGATTGGATGAGTGCAACGCGCCGGTTCGCCATATCACCTCACCAGAACCGCTGTCCGGTCCGTCGATTGCGTCTCTACCAGCAGATAGTCGATGTCGATCCTCAGTTCCCCGGCGTCCGGATCGCCGCCCACCCGCACATCCTTCACGCTGATCTGCGATCCCAGCCACTTGTTCAGCGACTGAAGAATCAGGATCTTCACCGAAGCTTCCAGCGCCTCTGAATGCGGCGCGAAGATCAACTGCCGCAAGCCGCATCCGAACTCCGGCAGGTCCACGCGCTCCCCCGGCGATGTCAGCAGCACTTGCCGGATCATCTGCCGCACATGCGTCGCATACGGCGATTGCTGCGCCCGCCGCGAGTCGCCGTCAATCCGGAACGGATATGCGTAATCGTGGCGCTCCATGCTACCTCCCCGATACCTTTCGTTGCGTGTTCACCACCATCACCGTTCCCTGCACCGCCTGGTCCGCCGCCACGCACAACCCCACGCTCTGCTCCGTCAAATGAAATGCCTGCACCGATTTGCTCTGCGCCGCCGGCTGCACCCAGTTCACCTGCACGCAGGGATGCGGCGTCGGCCCCACCGCGAACGGGCAACCCGTTATGGTGAACGTGTCCGCCGATCGCACAAGGAACGCCCCGTCCGCCTTCGACTTCGTGTTCGATGTAATGATGTTCACCTGCCCGCCATGAGGGCACATCAACTGGCTCGACGCGTTCAGCAAGGCAGCCATCACACCTCCCTATAGAACTTCCAGCGACCCGTCGTTTACATCCACCTTCGAGGAACTCACCAGCACCTTCTTCCCGTCCCTCTCCACCAAAACCCCATTCGAATCGAGCGTGATCTTGTTCCCGGCATCGTCGCTGATCACGATCTTCGACGCGCTGTCATCGAGGATGATCTTGTGCTTCGCCACCGTCACAATCACCTTCACGTCCGCCTTGGCGTCCTGCGGCACTTCGCCTTCCCGCCAGTAACACCCGGTCCACACCGGCAGCGAAACGTCCCCACCCTCGAATTCAATCCACACCCCGCTTCCCACCTCAGGCAGAAACGCGAATCCCACTCCATCTCCCGCGTACGGGACGCACGGCGATGCCCATCCCGTCGCCTGGTCTCCCAATGCCGCCGGCACTTTCGCTTTCACCCGCATCGCCGCCTCATCCACATCCGTCACCGTCCCTCGATACTTGCCGTAATACTTCGACTTCAGCCGTTCCAGCGCCTCCAGAATCATTTCCTCGTTCACTAGATCAGCCCTCCGCCGAATCCGCCTCCGGACGCGTTCTCCCCAACTGCGTTCCGCACCAGCACGAACCTCATCCGGTGGCTATCCTGTCCGATCGTGTGCCGCACGTTCCACACGTAGTAATTGCCCGAATGCACGCTCCCCATCCCGGCTACTTCCACCACCGTTCCCGCCCGCAATACCTTCTTGAGCCGCGACAGGTCGGCCTCGCCTTCACACCGCACAAACCAACCCGAATCCGTCAGCAGCGCCTTCGCGCGCAGCGCCAGATCGCCCGCATCCGTTGCCGCCGTCGTGAGAATCGCCTTCATCGCGCGGCCCGCGAACGTTGTCAAATCCCGGTCGCCCAGAGCCGTCAAACCCGACTCCGTCGCATCACCCGAAACCCCATCCTCATCCGCCGTAGTGAACAGCGCCTGCCGCGCCTCCACTTCCGTCGGCCGCGTAATATCCCACTCCACGTCGAGCGACTCCACGTTCCAGTTCTCCGGATCGTTCACCAGCAGCGTCACCGCCGGCGAACCGCTCAGCGATGGCCGCATGAAATACCCCGTGCGTACTCCCGGCGTGTCCGCGCACGCCACCCGCGCCAGTTTTCCGTTCCGCCGTGCCAGCATGCGCAGCAACTGGATGTCCGTCGTCCGCTGCATCAGCGTGTTCCCATCCTCCGTGTGCGCCGCCGAATCATCGCTCGTGTTTCCCGAATCGGGCGTGATCCCGTAGTCGCCGAAAATCGTGTTCGCCACCGTCCCATCGGTGACGTCCGCCCACTCCTTCACCTTCTCCTCGAGATTCATCAGCCACGATGCGTCCTGTCCCCACACCTTCAACCGCGACGACGTCGCCCCCCGCTCGACATGCAGTTTCTGGCTCAATACGTATCCATCGAAAATGCATTCCGGCGCTTGCCCTTCCGCCGAAACCACCACCGCCACGTTCCCATAGGGCTGAAACTCGCTGTCGTTGACGAACGTCAAGTCTCCCGAACTCGACCGGCTCACCGGCAAATCCAGTTCGAACGCCCCCGGCAAATCCACACTCTCCTCCACTTCGAGCGAAGTCATCTGCGTGTACAGGTCCTCTCCCGCCGGCTGGCCGTCGAACAGCAACTGGAAGGAGTTCGCCATCTGCCGTTCAATCCTTTGCCGGTATGCCGATCAGATCCTGCACCGCGAGCGCATCCGGAACCATCGCATCATTGGCGTCGCACAGCTTCCAGAACGCCGTGGCATCCTTCAGATAGAGGGCCGCCAGATGATCCAATCTCTGCCCTTCCTTCCGCGCGTGATAGCCGATCACCCCTCCAGTGCGTGGCAGAGGCAGCTTCACCACCGGAATCATCCGGCCGTCCGCCGCGGTAATGGTGTACGTCTCCATCCCCTGGTACCGGCTTCCCTTGAAGAACATTCCTTCCTCCTAAATGGGCAGCATCCCGATGATCGACTCCACCGAGTTCGCCAGATTCGCCACCGCCAGCGCCTGCCGTAAGCCTTGCGAATACACATATGCGGCCTTCGCCACCTCCTTCAACGGATCATCCCCAAGCGCCGCCAGTTCCTCCGGAGTCAGCACCGTCAGCCCCAGCGTCGCATCGGCGTGCGTGGGATTCAGCAGCGTGTCGTATAGCTTCTCTGTAATGTTCAGCGTCGTCACCCGCACCGGCACGATGCGCCCCGGTCCCCATACGAACAGCACCACCGGTACTTGCGATTGCGGAACCGAACTAGATGCGCCCGAAGCTCCTCCCCCCGCGGAGACCCCACCCGCTCCCACTGAAACCGATACGGACCCCAGCAGCCCCGCCTCCGCCGAACCCGTCGGATACAACAACATCTCGAGAGCCGCCAGCCGCGTGTAGATCCCCGACACCGTCGCAATCCCTTCCGCCACCGGGCTCCCGTCCGCGATCATGTCGCTCGCGTCCATCGCAATCGACATCGAAAACGACTCCCCCGGCATTCCCTTCACTGCCAGAGGATTCGTCCGGTCCCCCGCCGAGGGCGGCTGCGTCCAGTTGTGCGTGATCGTCTCCGGGTTGTACTGGAACACGATCACGTTCGGCAGCGGAACCAGAAACGTCGGCATGAACTGCACCAGCGCCCCGTGCATGAATTTTCCAGGCATGACTGCGTTATATGCTCCTCTTCAAACGGCGAACGATCTCATCCGTGATCCGTCCCGCCAATTCATCCGCGCTACCGTGGGGCCGCGCGGCCACCTGCATCCGCAGCCCGCCAATTGCCGCCTCGCTGCCAGGTTCCAGCCCCGCCGCCGACAGCAGTTCCGCAATGCGCCGCCCCAGTTCCTTTCCCGCAAGCGATTGCGGCCCCGTCATCCGCAACGCCAGCCTGTCGATCGTAATCATGCCGGATCCTCCAGATCATTCGCCCTCAGGATCTGGCCCTGCTTCTGCATCTCCCGCCGCACTCCGGCCACTATGTGCCGCATCCCGATCCGCGACCGCTCTTCACAAGCCAGGAACGCCGCCCGCAGCGCCGCCGCCTTGATCGTCGCCCCCGTCAAGTCCAACTGGCTCGCCAGTTTCTCCCACTGGATCCCCTCCTCGATCAACTCCAGCCCCTCCGGAGTCCGCTCCGGCAGCGCCTTCCGCCACAGCACCCGCCGCTCCGCCACTCCCGGCGGCAGAAAGTCGATCAGAAACCGCAGCCGCCGCAGAAACGCCTTGTCCAGATCTTCCTTCCGGTTCGTCGCCAGAATCGCCAGCCCGTCGAATTGCTCCATGCGCTGCAACAGGTAATTGATCTCGATGTTGGCGAACCGGTCGTGCGCGTCCTTCACCTGCGTCCGCTGCCCGAACAGCGCATCGGCTTCGTCAAAAAACAAAATCACGCTGTCGCGTTCGCAGGCGTCGAAGACCTGCTTCAGATGCTTCTCCGTCTCCCCGATGTACTTGTTCACCACCGCCGAAAGATCCACACGCCGCAGCCCCAGCCCCAAAGACCGCGCCATTACCTGCGCGGCCATCGTCTTCCCCGTGCCGCTTGGCCCCGCGAACAACGCGCTGATGCCCCGTCCCAGGGGCGTCAACCGCTCGAAGCCCCAATCCTCCAGCACCGCGTTCCGCAGCCGCACCTGCGATTCGAGTTCCTCCAGATGCCGCCGCAACTGCTCCGGCAGCACGATGTCTTCCCACTCGTACGGCAGCGGAACCGCTTGCAGCAAATCTCCCGGAGCGCTGTGCAGCAGCGTGTGACAGGTCAGCGCCGCCGCCTGCTCCCCTGCCGCCGACGCGCGCGCCGCCGCCACAATCTCTTCCGGCAGCAAGGGCGAATCCGCCACCGCGCGCGGCATGGGTCCGCCGCCCTCCTGCCTCCACAACTCGCGCCTCACCCGCTGCGTCAACCGCGGCAGGGAATAGCTGAGCCGCGCCACTCG
This sequence comes from Bryobacterales bacterium, assembly GCA_020847975.1. Classification (GTDB taxonomy): domain Bacteria; phylum Acidobacteriota; class Terriglobia; order Bryobacterales; family Bryobacteraceae; genus CADEFT01. The sequence continues at coordinate 37,572 of JADLBD010000253.1, forward strand.
ACGGTCCGCGCCCCACGACAGGCTCACTGCCGTCGCGTAGAAGCTCAGCCCGATCTCCCGCCGCGCCGCCTTCAACACCTTCGCATCGAGCGCATCGGCATCCCTCCATAGCACCGCCCCGCCGCATAGCCTCGCCAGCCGTACCGCCCTTTGCACCCGCTCTCCCGCCGCGCTTCCCTCCATTTGCCCGAGCGCCTGCCCATCCACCGCCAGCAGCCCAATCCCAAGGCTCGCGCAAAGCTGCGCCGCCAGTGTTCCCCTCCCCGCGCCCTTCGCACCCACAATCTCGATCTCCACGGACACCCGCTGCTGCCGCCCGATCGCCACCAGCGAATTCTTCATCGCCGCCAGCATCTCCGGATACAGGCACGGCCACTCCACGCGCAGCCACTGCGCATGCATCCCCAACACCCCGTCCGCGGTCTGCCCATCCACCAGCCAGTGCAACAACTGCGGATCGGCCGTCCATGGGCTCGCCGCCGCCCACGGGTTTGCCGCGCCCTCCACCGGCTGCGCCATGTGCCACCGCACCAGCGGAGAGGAAGGCCCCAGCCGCACCTCGCGGGTCCACCCGTACAATCCGCTCGCCAGCCACAGCGTCGCCTGCGAAGCGTTCGCGTCGTCGTGCAGGTAGCCGCACACGCGCCGCCACCACGGATCGCTCTCCACCGCCAGCGCCAATGCCAGCAGGTCCCGCTCTTCCGCGCTCAGCCCGAACTCGCTGATCAGCCTCTGCCACCGCTCTTCCTCCGCGCGCTCCCACTCCGCGATTTCCAACGTGTACTGCCGCGCTTCCGCGTCCGACCGGTAGAATGCCTCTTCCACCGCCGCCATCTCCGCCGGGTCCGTCAGTATGCGGTTCACGTCCGCTTCCGTGATCGCCAGACCCTGCGTCGAACTTCCATCCTGAGCCCACAACGACCGCATCCACGCCGCTCGCCGCAGCGCCCGCAGCCGTAAAGCCCGCAAGAACGCGGGTTCCGCTTTCGTTAACCGCCGTTTTTCGAGCGCCGGTGTCATATCGTGATCCACCACGAAGGCGCGCTCTCGACGCCGCTGACTCTTACACGCACCCCGTAACGTCCAGGCGCCAGCGCCGCCGGAGCGCGAAACGCAATCGACGTTCCCCCGCCCAGAATCTGAAACTCGCCCGCCCCGGGAGCCCCCGCCGCCTCGCCGAGCGCCACCGTCTCGAGCAGCACTTCCGTCTTCCCAGCCGTGAATCCCACCCCGCTGAATGTGTATAGACCAGCCGCCGCCGGCAGAATCGGCGGGTTCGTCACTCCAGTCACCGCCGCGCACACGCTCAGCGCAGCCGAATTCGTCCTCACCGCCCCGCTCCCCGCCCGTATCTGGTAGATCCCCGGCGCGGGCGAATCCGCCGGCGGCGTCCCCACCCCAGGCCGCAGTTCCAGCGTCACGGACGTCTCCGTATGAATCACTGGCGCTCCCGCGCGCCACCCGGAGATGTCCCTCTCATTCGTCCCGTCCGCGTCCAACAGGAAAAATTGCGTCGTGGGCGTGAACCCCGCGCCAAGAATCACCACGCGCTGTCCCGGCGCTGCCGTGGCCGGCGAAAGATCAAATGTCCCCGTCTTCAGGTCCGCCGGCGTGCTGTCCGGCTTCAGATACGTGATGCGCGCGTGCGTGCCCAGCAACTGTCCCGAGCCCGCGAAGGGCAAGTCCGATGGGTTCGCCGTCAGCAAAAACGCAGTCGGCTTCGGCGCGGGCCCCGGAGCCGCGTCCGTCGGCGAAAGAAACGCTACCGCCACTTTGTACACCACCGTCAGCCGGAACGGAGCCGATGCGGCCTGCCAGAGAATGCCCAGTTTGTCGAACCCTTCCATCTCCGTCGTAACCGTCATTTCTTCGCTCGTCGAACTCAGCCGCAGAATCGGATTGTCCTGAAGCGCCCGCATCGCGACCGCCGTCGCATGCTGCTCCTGCCGGAACTCTTTCCCCGCATATGCCGTCAGCAGGTAGTAAAGTTCCAGCCCCATCGGGCGCTGCCGCGAAAGCTGTGGACCCGTCACCGGCGTGTTCCTCACGTTCCTGTCCACCCCGACGTGATACAGATAAAAACAAACCTGGCAGCCGCCATCCGACCGCACGCTCTCCGGCATCGCCCCAGTGACATCGAACGCAAACGGGAGCGTCGCTGCATTCATTGCCGTGCGGATGATGCCCAGCAGCAGGTCCGTGATCACCGATAGATCCGTTACTCCCGTTAGAGCCATGGCGCCATCTCAACTCTGTCCCCATCCGAACAGCCTCGAGTAGCCGCGCGAAAGCGGCGTTTTTCGTCCCGGTTCGCGGCGCGGCGCCGCCGCAACCGGAGCCTGCTCGGGAGCAGGCGGAACCACTTCGATCTCAATCGAGCCGATATGCAGTGTGGGAGCGGCCTTGGCGGGAGGGCCGGGAGTCGGGGCGGAGGCTGCCGGCGCAGGCTCCGTCCAAAAACGCAGCGGCACGCCCTCCTGCTCCGCGGTCCCCTCCGGCAGCGGTTCCACTCTCCTCAAGTCAGATCTTTCCTGCTCCGGAATCACCCGCGGCCGTGAAGGAAACGCCGCGGGCGCGGCCGCAGGCTTCGTCCCCTTCACCACTGGGCTTCCATCAATCACTTCCGGTCTCTCCCGCGTTGGTCCGCGCCCCGGCTCCGGAGCCGGAGACTCGGCCGGAAACTCCCGAACTTCCCTTGGCGCCGTCTCCGCGCGAACCGCATCCATTCTCACCGCGCCTGGAGCCATCGGCGCCTGTGCCAAGTCCGGATCCCGCCCGGCCAGGGGCCCATTCACGGCCGCTTCGCCGTCTCCCGCGGTCGTCCGTTGCTCCAACCGATGATCTGCAACGCCCGTGGCTCTCACCGCCGCCGCGTTCTTTTCCTTCTGCTCCGTCTGCTCCGTCTGCGCTGCCCGCGCAACTCCCGCAGCGCGCTGCGGCTCCTGTTCCACCCTCGGCGCTTGCGAGGATGTCCACTGCGGCGTCGCCGGAGGCTCCCTTCGCGGCGACATGCGCGGCCGCAGCACAGCCGCCCCTGCCGGAGCCTGCCGCGCCACGCCGCGGAAATACGCGCCCCTCGTACTCACTCGAGCCTCCCGCTTCCCGCCGCAAGGTCCGAGTACACCATCCGCCGGTGCGCGGGCATCGCCAGAATGCTCTCCTCCGGCCAGTGAAACGCCTTTGCCAGCCGTCCCACCTCCTCATACAGCCCCAACGCCTGGCTCCGTAATTCCTGCAACACGAAGCTCTGCACGTCCAGGTACATCCGCACCGCAACACCGCACTCCGGACACTTGCCCGACAATTCCTGCGACAACAGCGGAGCCATCCGCGCAATCGCCCGCTCCACTCGCCGCAGTGCGCCTCTCGAAGCTTGCGCGGGCTCCACGCAGCGCGCAATCAACTCGCGCTCCGCATCACCCCCGCGCAGCGCCGCTTCCTGGTCGCTTCCCAAAGGCAGGCGAAACCGCACAGCCTCCCCGCGCAACCGGTACCAGCCCTCTCCGTCCTGTTCGGCATCCGGCGCGGCTGCCGGCTTGTGGTGCGCGCAATATTCGCCGATGGGAAAGTCCACATCGATCTGCGCCCTGCACCCGGGCTGTGGACATCGCACCACGCTCAGAATCGACTCCCCCAGCACCAGCCTGCGCAACGCGAGCAGCAGATACTCCATATCCGCCACCGGCAGACCGCGCACGCTCGCATCCCCGGCAAACTCCGCCAGCCTGGCCAGCAGATCCAGCGCCGTGCACGTCTCGTTACCCCTCGCCTCGAGCAGCAGCAATTCTTCTCTGCCCGTGGGAAAGCGCAGGTCCACCTCGAGTTTGCTCACCGGCAGCCGGTACATGAGACTCCCGCTTTCTCAGATCTCCGCCGGCTCCGTCAGCGTCAGGTCATGCTCCCAGCCTTCGTTCTCCAGTTTGATGTGCTCGATGACCACGCTGTTGCCGCCGGCATCCAGGTCCGCCAGCGCCTGAAATTCCGAAACCCAGCAGCGATGCACCAGGTACCGGTGCACCGGCTGCCCCGCTTCGTTCAGCAACTCGATGCGGATCTCCTTGCGCAGGCTCTTCAACGATTGCGACGGCACGCCTTTGTCCAATACCTGCGCCGCATTCGCCCAGTCCTCGAAATCCTTGTCATGCGTCACCCCGCGATCGAGCGTGATGGCGTCGTATTTCGTCCGCCCCAGCCCCTTGCGGATGATCATGTTCCCGCCCTCTTTGTACTCGATCGCGTCGGAGGACCTCTTCAACCCCCCTACCTTGCTGATCCCCGCCACTGGCGTGCTCGTGCCCTCGAAATAGACGAGAAACCGGAAGTTCTTATAGGGATCAAAGCGGTTCGTATTCACGGAAAACGGCTTTCCCATTGCAATATCTCCTCCTTACGACTGCGACTGCCCGGCCAGTTGCGCGATCTTGATGATCACGAACTCCGCCGGCTTGAGCGGCGCAAAAGCAACCACGATGTTCACAATCCCGTTGTCGATGTCCTGCTGCGTCGTCGTCGTCGCGTCGCAGATTACCTTGAACGCCTTGCTCGGCGTCGTTCCCTGGAACGCGCCCTGGTTGAACAGCGACAGCATGAAGTTCTCAATGCTGGTGCGAATCGACACCCACAGCTTTTCATCGTTCGGCTCGAACACCACCCATCCCAGGTTGTTCAACAGCGTCTGCTCGAGAAACAACGCCATCCGCCGCACCGGAACGTACCGCCATTGCTGCAAAGACGGGTTCTCCGTGATCTGCGTCCGCGCCCCGAATACCACCGTCCCGATGCCCGGAAACGTGCGCAGGCAGTTCACCCCCAGCGGGTTCAGCGTACCCTGCCGCTGATCGGTCATCACTCCCCGGTCCACAACCCCCAGCGTGTTGTTGACAATCGTCTCCAGCCCCGCTGGAGCCTTCCACACGCCCCGGTTGACGTCGGTTCTCGCGAATATCCCCGCCACCGAACCGCCCGGCGCGAGTTCCATCGTCGTCCCCGTCAGCGGATCGGGTGTGCGCAGATACGGGAAGTACAGCGCTCCGTTCGTGCTCTTCGGCAGCGTCCCGATCACATCGGCAATCTTCGGCAAGGGAGCCAGACTGTCGTCCGCCGCCGCCTGCCGCGGCGGATCCAAAATCGCGAACGCGTGCTTCCGCTCGCAGAACGCCAGCGCCGCGCTCCAGATCGCCGTGTCCGAAATCCCCGGCATCACCAGCAGGTTGAATATTGGAACCTTGTCGAGCGAAGTATCCTGCGCGAAAACCGCCGTGAAATCCGCCGCGCTGAACGACGTCACGAAACCGCCCAGCACCAGCGTGAACGGTGCCCTGCCCGCCGCCGTGAACGTCGCTCCGTACGCCGCGCCTGCCGGACTCACGGTTACCAGCGTCGAAATTCCGTTCAGCCGCTTATCGAGAAAATCCGCGCTCGCCGGATTGATGCTCACCGCGCGGAATGTCTCCGCCCTCGTCCCGTACCCGATCGTAATGTCCGCCACCGTGTTCCCGCTTTGCAGATTGTCGATCGTGACGTTCATCCCCACCAGGTCCACCGGTTCCTCAGCTGTGAACTTCACCGTATCCACCGTCACCGTCCCTTTCGGAATCGGTCCCAGGTCCGCGCCCGCACCGTCCCGCGAACGCGGCTCCAGCCCGACGACATACGCCGTCGAGCCCCCGTTCAGAAAGAACTGATTCACGGCGTACGCCACCGAGTTGTCGATCATTCCGCTCGCGTACAGCCCCCCGAACTCCCGTTCGTATTCGGTGAAACTGAACAACTGCACGGCCTTCCTGAAATTCTTCGTCTTCGGGTGCGTATAGCCGGCAAAAACCGCAA
>JADLBD010000254.1 GCA_020847975.1 Bryobacterales bacterium
CCGTGCCGGAACTGAGGGTGACGCGGATGCTGCCTTCCCCGGGCGGGCATCCGGTGACGCGCCCGCGGAGCGTGAGCAGATGGCCGGGGAGGGGGCGGAAATCAATGCCGTCGGTATCGGCGTCGAGGTCGGCACGGAGCGGGCGCGCGTCTTCGGTTCCCGTCGCTCCGGGGTAGAAGGTGGGAAGCAGGCCGGAGCCATCTTCGAGTTCGGCGGCGGCGTTGCGGACCCAATAACGGCCCGGCGCGAGGCCGCTGAGGCGGTAGATGCCGCAGTCGTCGGTTTTCGCCTTGGCGGCGATGCGGAGCGGAGGTTGGGCGCGATAGGCGACAACTTCGACGTCCGGCAGAGCGACTTCGTTTTCATCCACCAGCCTGCCCATGATGGCTCCAAGGCGGCGCATCCGGATTTCGGCGAAGGCAGTGCCGGCGTGCGCAGCGGCGGCGAGCGCCGCGGTGAGGAAGAACGGGCCTTTCCCCATGCTGGCGATGACGCCGGCGATGGGGAAAGCGTGCAGGTGGGGAAGAAAAAGGTTAGGCCGGAGCGCGAACCCGCTTGGCAAGCAGAAATGCACCCAGCGCCGCCGCCAGCAGGGCGCCGGTCCCTGGCTCCGGAATATCCGTCTGTTGCACAGACGGCGCGGCAATCGCATACGGAGAACCAGAGGCTGTACTATAAGTTGCCACGGAAGGCGGTGACCCATCGAGCGTAATGCTGAACAATTCATTGGCAACGCCGTTGGTAGGCAACTCCAATAGCGAACTGTCGAGGATGGCGAACGAAAGCTGGTCAGGGGTGCCGCCGGGATCTACTGCCGTGGTCAGTGACACCTCAAAGGTTACGAAAGAGCCGGGATGAAACGCCTGTAACACCTCGTTGAAGAACTGGGTGTCGTTGAGCGTGAATCCCGTGGTGGCATCACCCGCGCCGCCGCCCGTGAAGGCCGGAACTCCGGTTGCTGCGCCACCACCAAGAGCGAGGTTCGATATCGTGACCGCGTTGTTGTTCAGATCCGACGGGAGCCCGCTGCCATCGAAAAACTGGAAGTCGAGATAGAAGGTTCCGCCCGAAGGGAGCGCTGCTGTGTTGAGAGAGACCGAATAGATTGTGCCTGCCTGCAACGCCGGCAGCAAGACGAGCGAGAAAAGAATCAGGGAAATGGTGCGCATGGTTACCGGCCTCCTGGTCCGGCGAGGACACGGGTCGAGTAGCTGATTCCGCTGCCCTGGGTGTTGATGAATTCGAGCGTAAATGCCGCCGACGCACCCGGGGCGAGCGTGGCAGCCGCATTGTTCAAGTAGGGGCTGCCTTGTGGGGCGGCGCAGAGCGTAGCCCCGGCAACGCCGAACAGCAAGGCCGATTGTGGCAGTCCGTCGAGCGCCACCGAGAACGGTCCGGTCAGGGCGCTAGCCGTCGTGTTGGTGATGGTGATGGTTTGGGTGTAATGCTGGTTGGCCCGATTGTAGCGGAAACCGCCGCGGGTTACCGATACCGATCCGTCAATGGCGTCCGCGCAACCGTTGCCAGACGGCGTCAGCACGTACTTGATGGCCGCCGAATCGTTCTGCGGACCGGCAAGCTGGCCCGCATCATTAATTAAGGTGAAGATCGAATTCGGCGAAATGGGCGGATTGAGCACAGGGTAGGTGACGTTGGTAACCGTGCCTTTATCCCAGATCTTGCTTTGAAGCGGATTTAGCAGCAAGAAGGCGATCTGGCCCAAGTTGTTCAGGAATCCATAGCCGCTCGGACCCAGATCGGTAACCCCGGTCTGAGGATCCCACAACGTCAGGTGTGTTTCACCGCTCTGTGCCTTATAAAATCCGAGGAACTGACCGCGGCTGTTGGCGCCGGTCGGCCAACCAAAGGCCGGAGGCACCGGCCTCGTGCTGCCGTCCGGATTGAGTATGACAGTACCCGTGTAAGTGGGCAACGCGATCTGGTCGGCGTCGTTCAGGACGACATAGCCAAGAGGAGGGTTGCCATCCGTTACGTAAGCTGGCGAAAGGTCCACTCTGCGAAAGGACCCTCCCGCATACAGCCAGTGTTCATAGCAGGGACTGACCCCATGTAGATAGAAGTACGCGCTTGATCCAAACACGTGCCCGGCGTTGTTGAGCCCCCCGGAAATGTAGCTCATGGGAGCGGTCGAAAGGACGCCGCCGGCGGGACACACAAATCGCGGCGGTACAAGCTCGGTCGGGACAAAGTTCTTCCAGATGTAGGCGTGGCGCAACTGGGTGATGGCTCCGAAGGACACGTTTTCGAGAAGATCTCCGGCCACATCCCCGGAATCGTTAATCTTGAAGGTTCCGTCCATCCCCAGAAAGAAGCGTCCGGCGGGTATGGGGAGCTTGGTAGGCACGCCGTTCGTCCAGACGTAAGGCCCCCTGCGATCGTTACTGGAGGCGCCCGCCTCCCCCAATACCTGCCCGAGGTTGTTGAACCCATACACTTGCATGAACGGTTGGCCGCCGTCGGCCAAGTCGGCTGGGAGTTGTAGCGGCGTAGCGGTGTAGGTATTGGCGGCCATGGCCGATATGGCAGCCAGCATCCAGAGTCCAAGAATTGATACGGGTTTCCGCAAGTCTGCCCAATGGTTCCGTGAACGGAGGGAGGGCAAGAAGAATTCAAGGTGTGTGACCATTGTTGTGTCCAGAAGGTTGGTGTATACTCGACTTCATCTTCAAGCGAAACTGGGTGATTGCGTCTGAAATTGTTCTGAAGAATTTCCCGCCATTCGGATGTTATTGTGAGCAAGAGGGTTTTCGAATTTGGTCCATTTCGCCTGGACGAGCGTGAACGCGTGCTGCGCCGGGCAGGCGCCCGGATTGACCTGACGGCGAAGGCCTTCGATGTGCTCGTGGCGCTGCTCTCGCGCGGACAGAGCCTGGTGACCAAGTCCGGTTTGTTAGGCGCCGTTTGGGGCGATGTTCACGTGGACGAAGCTGTTTTGACCCGTGCGGTTTCGGACCTGCGCAAGGCACTCGGGCAACCGGGGGATCCCGGCTGGATTGAGACGGTGCCCAAGTTCGGCTACCGGATGGCCGTGGACGTCACTGTCGCGGAAGACAGCGTGGCGGGCGCCGGTCGCCCCAAGCGGCGAATATGGGTGGCAGCGGCGATAGTCGCTGTGGGTGGAATCCTGAAGATACTAACCGCCCGTGACACCGCTCCTCCGGCTCAAACGATTCACAGGCTGGTGGTGCTGCCGTTCCATGCGGTGGAGGCAGGGCCGTATCCGGACGGGCTAGGGGCCGCCTTGGCGGACGTCCTGATTACCCGGCTCAGCGGATTACAAGAGCTGATTGTGTCTCCGTATGCGCTGGTGCAGCGATATGAGCACGAACCGGTGGATCCGGTGAAGGCGGCGCGCGAGTTGCGTGCCGACGCCGTGCTCGAGGGCAATTTGCAGTTCAGTGATGATCATGTCCGGCTGAATGCACGCCCGGTGCGCTCCTCTGATGGAAAGGCGCTCTGGGCCGATACGGTGGAATCGCCGGTGGCTCACCTTTTTGCCTTGGAAGATTCGCTTGCCGAACAAGTCACGACGAGATTGGCGGTGCGACTGAATGAGCAGGAGCGGCGCGATCTGGCGTCCCACCGCGAGCCGGAGCCCGAAGCCTTTCGCCTGTACGTAAACGGGCGGTACGAATGGGGTAAGCGGAGCCGCGAGGGCATGGAAAAGGGGGCTGAATATTTTCGCCAGGCGATCTCACGAGACCCCGCCTATGGGCGCGCTTACGCGGGTCTGGCCGACAGCTACCTGTTGTTGGGGCTGTTCGGGCACTTTCCCCAACTCGAGATGCTGCCGAAAGCGAAGCAGATGGCGCTGCGCGCACTCGAACTGGACCCCAACCTGGCGGACGCGCACGCCACGCTCGGCTTGATCACGCAGAACCTCGATTGGGATTGGAACGAGGTCGAGCGCCGGTATCGGGAAGCTATTCGCCTGGCGCCGAACTACGCGACAGCCTATCATTGGTACGCGGAGTTCCTTTCCATCATGGGCCGGTTCCAGGAATCGCGGTTGGAGTTTGCCCGTGCCCGCGGAATTGACCCAATCTCCCCGATTATCCGTGCCGACGAAGCCCAACTGTATTTCTTCCAGAGGAACTATCCCCGGGCTTTGGAGTTGCTGGCAACGGCCGTGCGCGACGATCCTTCGTTCGCCCTCGCTCGGGAACGGAGGGCTCTCATCTTCCTCCTTCAAGGCCGGGATGAGGATGCATGGCAGGAAGCGATGACCTTGCCGGACTGCGCCGGGGAAGCCAGTACCTGCCGCCTGATGTGGACCGCATGGCTGCCGAGCCGCAATCCCAGCGCCGCCCGCGTGGCGCTCGAACGGCTGGAAGCCGATGCGAAGGCCGGACGGATTCCTCACTACGCCGTCCTCTTCGGATGTGTACGCCAGTCGCGTACCGATTGCGCCCTGGACTGGCTGGAGCAGATGCGACGAATTCACGGCGTGTGGTTGATCACGGCCAAGGTGAATCCACTCTTCGACCCGTTACGTAACCAGCCCAGGATGCGCGCTGTTTTGACGCAGCTTCACTTGGATTAACTTGAGTTCGTTGGCTGCGCTCCGCCTGATGTTGGTGTAAACAGTGCCGGTAGCGTGCAGGTCAGCGTTTGCGCTCGTACCGGCCCATCCAGACAGCTTCCGCAAGCACCTGCGGGCGGACGGCCTGGTCGAATTGCTTGCGATTGGCTCCCGGTTTGAGGTCCAAGGCCTCCTGGTCGAGCGCAAAGAGCCGGAAGTAATAGCGGTGAGGTCCATGGCCCTTCGGGGGGCAGGGGCCTCCGTAGCCGGCGCGGCGGAAGTCGTTTGTGCCGGACCGAATGGGCGGCACGGGATCGGCATGCTCGGCGAGGGAGTGGAAGGCAGCGGGAATGTTCCAGAGCAGCCAGTGGGTCCAGGTTCCGCCGGGAGCATCGGGGTCATCCATCATCAGGGCGAAGCTTCTGGTTCCGGCAGGCGCTCCTTCCCAGGACAGCGCAGGGGAGACGTCGCTCCCCTCGCAGGTGTACTTGGTGGGAACGACATCTCCATCCTGGAATCCATGCACAGTGAGATGGAACTTCATCGCGCCACTGCCTTTCGCCCGGGGATTAGGGGCACCGAGTCGCTTGCCAGACTCCTGCCGCGGAGGAGGCGGACCAGTGTGGCCTGAGGGCCCTGCTCTCCAGGTTCCTCGACAAAGCCGACCTGGGCGCCTTCGCGCAGCAGGGAGAAGGCGTCACTGCGAACACTGTTGCGGTGGAAGTAGACTTCGTGGCCGTCGCGCGCCAGGAGGAATCCGTACCCCTCGCCGGGGAAGATTCGAGCAACGGTTGCATGAGCGATGGCCGGCTCATGGCGCTTTGTCTGGAGACGCCGCTTGCGGGCGTAATCCTGAATGCGGCGGCGCATTTCCTTGAAGGCCTCACGGATGGTGCGCATGGCGGCACGGTGAGGATGGCGCAAGTCGGCCTTCTTTCTGATCCTGGTTTCCTCCACGTCCTGAAGAGCGCCGTAGATGCTCGGTTCGCGGCGGACGACGATCTCCTCATCCGGGACGGTGACATCGATGCGGACGTGATAGAAGAGCCCGGAGGGCTCATGCGACGGAACCTCCACCATCACCCGGCAACTGATGATGTCCGGATAATAGCGTTCCAGCGCGGCGGCTTGTTTGCGGACAAGAGCCTCGAGTGTGTCAACCTCCTTGATATTGCGAAACGTAACTTGAACAGGCAGTATCATGAGAACCTCCCTGACAGTCAATGAACAGGCTTCCATGGCGTTCGTCTATGGGGGTGGCAAATTCCGCGCAGAGCTGAGAGGCGCGGGCAGCGATTTGCTGCTTCGTGGCCCCACAGGCAAAGTTGACCTGGCAGTTTTCGATCAAAGTGGGGATGATCTCGAGTTCGCGAACCGCCGGTCCCACAAGGTGAGCGCGGAAAAGCACCCCCCAGTCGTTGCGGAGTTCAGGGTCCACGGCGTAGTCGTCCACGAAGTCGCCCGCATCGTAGATGACCGGATGCCCATCGATGATTTCGATGCCCTGAAAAAGATGTGCGCTATGTCCGAACCAGAGGTCGGCTCCGGCGGCGATGCACAAGCGCGCGAAGCGGCGAAAATGGTCCGGAGGGCGGAGCGCCATATTCGGGCCCCAGTGGATGGAGACGATGACGAATTGGGCGCCGTGTTCGCGCGCGTTGCGAATGCCCGAACGCACGATGGATACGGCTTCCGGGACGATGGGGATCCAATTAGTGCCGCAGGAATCGGACGTTGCGCCCCATCCTTCCTCGTTGTCGGTGAAGGAGACGATACCCACGCGGAGGCCGCGGATATCGAGAAGAGCCGGACGGGCGGCCTCGGCGAGGTTGCGCCCTGCTCCGGTGAATGCGATTCCGCCGCCCTCGAGCAGTGGCAGCATCTCCAGGAAGGCATCCACTTCGTAATCGAAGACGTGGTTGTTGGCGAGGGTCACGCAGTCGATGCCGGCCAGTTGCAAGCTTTGTATGGCGAGGGGGCTGGAGCGGAAATGAAAGGCCTTCGGCCACCGCGACCAGGGTTCCCCACCGGATGCGATGACGCATTCGAGGTTCATGACGGCTGCGTCTGCACTTCGCAAGGCATCGCAGGTGTCACCCCACGGGTAGGCGGGTCCTTTGCGCAGAATTTCCTCCCCGACTCCCCTGCCGAGCATGACGTCGCCGGCAAGGGCCAAGACGACCTCCTGCGACGGTTGAGACGCCATGATCACTCCAATGAGACTTCGGCGGCCGCCTCGGGTTCCGGAGGCGCTTCGAGCAGTTCGCCGCCGCGGACGAGCAAAACGGAGCAGGGAGCATTCCAGGCCACCTTGGCCGAGACGCTGCCCAGCATGACCCGCTTGAGGTCCGAGGCTCCTGTGGCTCCGATCACCACGAGGTCGTAATCGCCGCGTTCGGCTTCGCTGAGAATCTCATTGGCGGGGTTGCCTCGCAGGATCATGGGCACGGTGGCCGGATGCTGGCCGAGGATACGGTCGCGGGCGAGTTCGATCAACGCTTCGGCTTCGCGCTGCATTTCCCGATCGATCGGGTATTCGGGTTCCTCGGTGACGCCGGTCTCCTGCTGATAGTCGAACCAATCCGGATCGAGGTTGAGGTGGAGCCAAGGCGATTCGATGACGTGCAGCAGCGTGACTTCGGCTCCGCGCAAATCGCAGAGCGAGTTGGCGGCTTCGAGTGCGTGGTAGCAGGCGAGGGATCCGTCGACAGCCGCCAAAATCCGGGGGCCGTTCACGCCTGGCGACTCCCTGGCGATGAGGATGGAGCCGGTAGAGTGCTCGGCGACGCGGCTTGCCACCGGCCCCAGGCCCAGTTGCGATTCCACGGCCTTCCCTCTGGCGCCGAGCACGGTGAGGTCATAGTCCCGGGAGAACCGCAGAATGACTTGGACGGGCGAACCGGTCTCCGAGATGGTTTGCGCGTCGATTCCCTCGGCTTTGAACAGAGACTTGGCTTCTTGCAGAATCCGACGGGTCTCTTCTCCAATACGGTGGTGATAGCGCGCCTGGGTAGCGGCCTTCCTTGTCTGCGATTTGAGAACGGACAAATCCGGCGCGACGCACAGCACATCGATCTCACAACTCGGCGTTTTCAATAGCCGCATCCCTGTGCGCATGGCCTGCGTGGATTCTCTCGATCCGTCGGTGGTGAACAGAACATGGATCATGGGCATCTCCTAGACGCTGAGGACGGGGCACGGGGACTCGCGGACAATCTCATAGAGGCGCGACCAGAACTGGCCGAGTTTGCCCTGCGCATGGCCCCGGCCGACGATGAGGAGATCCGCGTAGCGCTCCTCAGCCTCCTGCCGGATCCGCGTTGCCGTGGGACCGGAGGCGACTGTAAGGTTAGCCTCAATGCCCGCTTCCGTCATCAATCGCTGCAGGCGCTTGTTGGCGGCCGCGATGAGTTGATCGCGGTATGGGGCGAAATCCACTTCCCAGGCGACCGGAGGGCTTTCGACGGCGTGGACAATCGCAAGCCGGACGTCAAAGGATTTGGCCACGGCCGCCGCTGCCTTCATCAGTTCGGCGGACTCATCCTCGTCGCTGACCGCACAGAGAATGGAACGATAGGGCAGGGGCGGGTGGCGGGAGGCGAGGGTTTCGGGAACGGCAGTCCAGACAGCGATGCTCGAATCATGCAGAATTTTTGCCGTCACGGAGCCAAGCAGAAGGCGGCGAACAGCGCCGGTTCCGCGCGAGGGCATCATCAGGAGATCCACGCCGTGACGGTGCACTACGCTGCTGATGACGTTGGCCGGTTCTCCCTGTGTCACCAGGGACTGGGGTTTCAGGTCAGGGAACCATTCCTCGCCAAACTGTCTGATGCGGCTTGCTTCGCGTTTGCAAGTCTCGCTTTCCACACCGGTCAGGTCCACTCCATAAACCTCGACCGCATGAACAAGGTACAGTTCGGCGGAGTAGTGGAGCGCCAGTTGCCGGACATGGGGGGCAACCATCCGGCAGGCCTCCGAGTAGTCGACGGGAAAAAGGATCCTTCGAAACGGTACCATCCAAATCCTCCTTTCGTTTTCTGGACTCGCTCGCGCAACCAAGCCTCGCCGGCGGGTGAATGCGCGAGTCCCTTCCACTGCCGGGAGGCCGGCGGGCCCTGTGCGAGCCTTTAATGAGCCCCGGCGGCACGTTTAGCCTTCTGTGGACCCGGACTGCTCGAGGTAAGCGGCGCAATATGGGAGGTGAACCACTCATAGGCCAGCCGCGTGACCTCCTCGAGGGCGCCTGGTTCTTCGAACAGGTGCGTAGCTCTGGGGACAACCACCAGGCTGCTTTCATCATTCAGTTTCTTGAGGGCGAGTTCATTCCACTCGAGTACGAGTTCGTCATAGCCCCCGACGATCAGCAGGACGGGAGCGCGGACGTAGTGCAAAACGGGGATGGCCAAGTCGGGGCGGCCGCCGCGGGAGACGATGGCATAAACTCCGGGTTCCCCTTCCTCCGGTTTGGCCGCGGCCGCCAAAGCAGCCGCCGCACCGGTACTGGCGCCGAAATAGCCAATCGGCAGCGAGCGCGTATCGGCATCGCCGCGCGCCCATTGGGTGGCTTCCACCAGCCGGTCAGCGAGGAGTGGGATGTCAAAACGCAAATCCTGCGTACGTTCCTCCTCTTCCGTGAGGAGATCCATCAGGAGGGTGGCCAATCCCTGGTTGACCAGTTGAAACGCCACAAGGCGGTTGCGCGGGCTGAAGCGGCTGCTGCCGCTGCCATGCGCGAAAATTACCAGAGCTTTCGCATCCGGCGGCAAAGTCAGATCTCCCGCCAACTGGTGCGGCGGAATACGAACACTTCGATGAGACGGCATGGGGGATCACGCCCCTTTCGTTAAGGCCGGTTGGTGAGCAGTCTTGGCAAGCAGCGCTCTCACCTCGTCATCTTCGGTTTGCGGAAAGTTCAGGTACCACAGGCTGATGGCCGCGAACGGCTCAGGGGTCATCAGGCAAACCACTTCGTCGGCTTCCTTGCCTAGCCAGCGGATGGTCTGCGGAGGACCGACCGCCACGGCGACCACAAGATGCCGCACTTTTTGTTTCCGCAGAACAGACAGAGCCACTCCCATGGTAGCTCCGGTAGCGATCCCGTCGTCCACGACGATTACGGTCTGGCCGGCGAGCGTCAATGCAGGTTTGCCCTGGCGATAGAGGGCGGAGCGGCGGCGCAGTTCAGCCTCTTCGGCCGCGACTTCGGCTTCCACTTCCTGGGGCGTTACGCCCAAGTCGTCAATCACGTCCTGGTTAAGGAATTGGGCTCCTTCAGCGATAGCGCCGATAGCGAGTTCCGGTTGCATGGGTGCGCCCAGTTTTCTGACCACCAGGACATCAAGAGGCAGATGCAATGCCTTGGCGATCTCCGCGCCCACCACCACCCCGCCTCTCGGCAGGGCCAGCACAATGCAATCGGGTGCGTCCTTGTATTGCGTCAGTAGCCCGGCCAGCAGGCGGCCGGCTTCGGTTCTGTCCTTTAACATGCGCATACCCACCTTGATGAGTAGCACGCCAATGACCGAATGGGGAGGGGATGCCGGCTAGCAGTGAGCGATGGCCACCGCGAGGCGGGGTTCGTAGACCGGGGCGGCCGGCTTCTGTGCTTCCATCCCGGCGAGATGGAGCACTCGCAGAAGTTCGCCTTCCGGCAAAGGCTTTGGGAGCAGATCATAGCCGCCAAGGTCGAGGACACGCAGCCACAGCAATTCGTTGGCAAGGCCATCGACAACGATGACCGGGGGCGGAGGGGTCATCATTTCCGCGCGCCAGAGAATTTCTTTCCAGGTCTTGCCGTCAGGAAGCTGATATTCGGAAAGGATCACCTGTATCTGCTGGGCCGCGAGGATGCGCAGCGCCTCTTCAAATGTGGTGGCAATGAGGCATCGCCAGTCAGTGAATTGCAGGATCCTCCTAAGAGCGAGGTGATCCTGGGGATCGGGAAGGATTGCCAGCAGCGCCGGCTGGTAAAACGCACTCATCCGTGCCTCCAAGTCCCTATCCAGCAACGCGAATCCAGTTTTCCGCGGCAGGGTAGGAAAACCATCGAACTCAGGGTAACAGGACGCGACAATTTTGAGTACTCGGAGTATTACTAGGTGTGCCGGTAGTAGTCTCACCGGGGCAAGATCAGGTTACAATCCGATGTTTCAGGGCGTATTGGACCAGCTCGGCGCTGGTGCGAATGTTCAACTCTTCCATCAGCCGGTATTTGTGGAACTCCACCGTGCGCGGGGAAATATTCAAAATGTGCGCAATTTCCTTGATGGTATGTCCTTCGGCAAAGAGTTGAAGCACTTCCTGCTGGCGGCCGGTAGGCGCGGTTTTCGGGGCGTGCCCGGTTTTCGCGGACGGCGGGTGCAGTTCTATCTCATGCAGCACCGGCGGCACATACGTCTTTCCGGCGAGGACTTCTCCGACGGCGGACAGCAGTTCCTTGCCGGCGGAACTCTTGATGACGTAACCGTCCGCTCCGGATTGGAAAGCGTCAGCGGCATAAGCAACTTCATCATGCATGGTGAGAAAGATGATTTTCGTTTTGGGAAGCAGTTTCTTGATCTGCCGGGCGGCCTCGAGGCCGTTGAGAAGGGGCATGGAGATGTCGGCGATAATGAGATCCGGCCGCAGGGCCTCGGCCTGTTTGATGAGTTCGCGCCCATTTTCCACGATCCCCGCAATCTCGAAGTCTGATTCGAGCATCCGGCGCAAGCCTTCCGTAACTACCGGATGATCATCGGCCAGGAGAACCCTTTTCCGCGTCATGACTTATTCTCCCCCAGCGGTACGCGTGCTTCCACGCGGGTGCCTTTTCCCGGCTCTGACCAGATGGAAAGCCTGCCGTCGACGGTACGGACACGTTCCTCCATGCTGATCAGCCCAAGACCGCCTTTGTCCCTTACCTGGAGAAGATCAAATCCATCGCCGAAATCCGTAACTTCGAGGACTATCTCTTCTCCATTGCATGAAAGGATGACCTCCACCGACTTCGCGCCGGCGTGTTTGCCGATGTTGTAAAGGCTTTCCTGAAGCACGCGGTAAAGGCATAGGGCGGTATCGGCGGGGATAGACTCCGGGAGGTTCGCTGCCTGGAAATTTACCGGGATTCCATGATGCTTGGAAAACACGCGGCAATCGTTGCCCGCGGCTTTGGCCAATCCAAGATCGTACAGAATGGAGGGGTGAAGCTGCCGGGATAAGAGTTGCATCTGTTGCGCAACCTCTCCCACAATATCCCCCAGTTCACTCAGCGTGTGCCGCAACTTGTCTGTTGGCGGGGGATTGGCGGCGAGTGCGGAGACCTGCATACTCAGCGCCGCCATCTTTTGACTGAGCACATCATGCAGTTCGCGGGCAATATGTTTCCGTTCCGATTCGTGGGCGTTGATCAGCCGGGAGGTGAGCGCCCGCAACTGTCTGCTGTATCGAGCCATGGCCGCTATGTTCACAACGCGCTCGGTGATGTCGGAAACGAAGGCGACAGCCACGAGGCCGCGGCTTGTATCGATGCTGCTCAGGCTCACTTCGAGGGGAAAGACCGAGCCGTCTTTCCGCAGGCCTTGCAGTTCAATACCTCTGCGCCCCATTGGCCTTTTTGACGGATTCTCGATGTATTGGCGGCGATAAGAGACGTGCGAGGACCGGAGCGGCTCCGGAATGAGAATTTCCACCTGTTGGCCGATGAGTTCGTCGATGTAGTGGCCGAACATGGCCTCGGTGGCGGGGTTCGCGGAGCGAATCCTGCCTTCCACGTCCACTGTGAGAATGGACTGCGCGGACGATTCCAGGATTCCCTTCAGACTGGCTTCACTTTCGCGAAGTGATTCCAAAGCCGCGCGAGCCTCGGTAATATCTCGCAGTCCGAGCAGGATCAGACCGGTTGCCTTTTCGTTGCGTCGAATTTCGCGCGCGGTGATGAGGAAATACCGTTCCTGATTCGAGGTCTTATAGACCACCTCATGGTCCTTGACCATTCCCTGGGAGGGAAGGATGTTCTCGATGAGATTGCGAAACTGGGGCAGGTTCCACTGCCCGCCCGCCAGTTGGAAGACCGAGAGCCCGGCGACGGAGGCGGGAGTGGTGGAAAAGGCGGAATGGAATAGCTCGTTCGCCGTGAGCACGCGGAGGTTCGAATCGAGAACCAGAAACGGCTCGGGAACGGTTTGCACGATCGCCTCAGCATATTCCCTGGCATGCTGGACTTCGACCAGACTCCGTTTGATAACGTCAATATCGAGCAGGGCAATCAGAACTCCGTCGATTTTGTTGTCGCCGGTTTTGTATGGCCGCATGCGGAGCGTATACCAGCGTCCTTGCTGGTCCTGAACTTCGCGCTCGATAATCGCAAAATGATCGATTACCTCATTCAGCAGGCTCGGTAGATCCGGAACATTCACGGTCGAGGCAATCTGGCTGAAGGGACGTCCCACGTCGGCCGGGATGAGGTTCAATACGGTCCCCGCCATTGGGGTGAAGCGGCGGATCCGCAAATCGGAGCCAAGAATCAGCACCGGGATATTGGCGCCGACGAGCAGGTTGCTCAGATCGTTGGCCAACTGCCCCAATTCGGCGTTTCGGTTCTGCAACTCCTCATTGAGCGTCGTCAACTCCTCGTTCGTGGATTGGAGCTCCTCTTTGGCGGTCTCGAGTTCCTCATTGGTGCTTTGCAACTCCTCATTGCTCGAGAGCACCTCCTCGTTGGCCGACTTCAACTCTTCCGTGGTTGTTTCCTGATCCTCGACCACGGAACGCAGGTATTCGCGCGTGGATTCGAGTTCCTTCTCGAGCGAAATCAGCTTTTGCTGGAGCGCCTTTTCCACCCTTCCCTTGGCGGGGGTCTTCGAGAGTTCCAACCCGGCGGGTTCCCCGGTTACGCCAGGCTGGAAGGCGACGAGAAAATCCAGGGCATCCGCTTTCCTTCCCCTGAGCGGAGCAACATGAACAAAGACTGGTTTGACGCCGCCATTGATTTTGACGGGGATAGGGCCGGCGGAAGCGGGCTTGCCGCGTTTTTTCACGCGCATCAGGGCGGAACGCAGGTCCAGCAGCAAGTCGGGCCGAAGCATGCGCAAGAGGTGAAAACTCGGCTCGCCGGTCGCCGGCGAAAGAAAGGGGCTCGTGTCGCCTTGAAAATGAATGATCTGGTAATTCTGGTCCACAACGACAGCGGCGGGAGAGAAGGACTCGAGGATGATCTTCTCGGCCGCTCTTCTCAGATTGAATTCGGCGGGGGCGCCTGCGGTTGAGGCGGCGGCATGATGGGGGGATTCCTGGACCGCGGAACTGAGGAAGAGGCGCGGGGAGGCTACCGGCTGGCGCGAAAAAATCTTGTGCTTCTTGTCTTCTATCGCAAACAGGTCGCTGAGGCCGCTGAGAGACTCGGATTCCCCCAGAAAGAGGTAGCCCGAGGGACGCAGGGCGTAATGAAAAGCCTCGACAATCTTCTTTTGCAGCGCAACTCCGAGATAGATCAGAACGTTACGGCAACTGATGAGATCGAGTTTGGAAAAAGGCGGATCCTTTGTGAGATCGTGGCGGGCAAAGACGCACAGGTCGCGAATCGGTTTGATTACCCGATACCCACCGTCCGAGGAGGTGAAGAAGCGCCGCAGTCTTTCCGGGCTGACTTTGGCGAGGCTGGGTTCTCTGTAGAATCCCGCGCGGGCTTCCTCGATAGCCCGCTCACTGATGTCCGTGCCGAAGATCTGGACACTCAATTTGCTTTCCTGCGGCAGAGCTTCCATCAACAGAATGGCGATGGAATAGACTTCCTCGCCGCTCGAGCAGCCGGGAACCCACATGCGAACTGGTTCGCCGGGCGGCTTGCGGGACGGAATCCTGGATAACACTTTCGACTGCAAAGCCTGGAACGATTCCTCGTCGCGGAAGAAACTCGTGACGTGGATCAGTATGTCCTGGTAGAGGGCGTGCAATTCTTCCGGCGTTTTGGCTAGCAAGCCGGCGTACTTGTCCATGTCCTCCATCCGTTTGACTACCATGCGGCGAGCGATCCGGCGGCGGATGGTGGTTGGTTTGTAGTCGAGGAAGTTTACGCCGGTAGCCTTGCGCAATAACCGGCAGATGTCTTCAAAGCCTCCTGCCTTTCTTCCGGCCGGTTCCGTCTCTTCGCGGTCTACACGGCGTGCGATGTCGATGTAATTCCCCTGGCCGATGTGCACCAACTCTTCGGCGATGCGTTCCGGAGGGAGGATGAAATCCACACAGCCGGCAGCCACCGCGCTGAGCGGCATGCCGGAGTGCCGCGCAGATTTTTCATCCTGGGCGAACGTGATGCCGCCCACCTCTTTAATGGCCTTGAGACCCAGCGTGCCATCCGAGGCGATACCCGACAGCACCACCCCGATGGCGGCGCTTTTCTGATCCTCGGCCAGGGATGTGAGGAAGACGTCGATCGGGAGATGGATTCCCTTGGAGGTCTTACGTTTCGAAAGCTTCAGAACGCCGCCGTGGATGGTGATATCGGCATCGGGAGGCGCCACGTAGACATGATCCGGCTGCACGGTCATCCCGCCCGTTACCTCATCCACGGGCAGGCTGGTTGTCTTTCCCAGAATCCTGCTCAGCATGCTCTCGTGCGTGGGGTCCATGTGTTGCACCAGGACGAAGGCCATGCCAGTGCCGGGGGGCAAAGCCTTGAGGAAGGCGGTGAAGGCCTCGAGCCCGCCGGCGGAGGCGCCAATGCCAACGATGGGGAATGGCGTATCTCCCGGAGAATCGGCCCGCGGGGCTGATGGGATTGGCGCCGGATGGGTGGATACCGGTTCAGGGGGTTTTTTCCTGCGACGCAAAGCAGCCATTGAGAACTCGATGCTGAAGATAACAGAAAAGTGCTGGAAGTAAAAGTCTCGCCGGGCTATGGTGCTGTCGGGCGAAAGCTAGCCGCCAGCAAACTTCTTGTTCTTCAGGAATCCGTCCGTGTCCCCGTGAGATCGACCGCATGATCAGTACCTATCTGAAGGGCCTCTTTGAGTCCGGAGGCGGTTGTAGCTTCCTTTGGATCATTTCGATTGCCAAGCCGCTCCATAATCTTGCCTACCGGGAACTCAGCCGGCACGCATGACATCAGGGCAAGCGCCGCTGGGCCAGCTTCATGCCACATAGCAATGTTGTGAGAGCAGTTTCGGGACCATACCGGAGAGCCTGAGATCCAGCGACAACAGCGCTCTGCCGGGGTTCCTGTGCGTTCGTTAATCCTGGTAGTTTTCCCAGTGTTTTCGCGGGTGAGATGCTGGTAGCGTCATGGTATAGGCGATCAATTTCCGTCGCCGGAAATGGTGGATAAGTCATGAAGTCTCAATTCCAGCCATGGACAGCCCGAACCACGCCGCGCACTGCAAATCTGGTCGATATCAGCAGTGCGAGACCAAGCGCCGTAGATTCTGATATCTCTCACTACCGGTTGCCGGAGGCGGACTACATCGTCTTAGGTCTTACCCGTGATTTGGGGTTCAATGCAATGCGCGCCGCGGACAGGCTTCGCGGCGAGTTGCGCCTGGGTGTCATCTCTCTGGATGACCTCAGCGACATCCCGTATCGGAGGTTGGCTCACGTGCTGTCGGACGTTCTCGCGGTAACCGTGGTGGAGCCCGGGAACGAAGCAGGACTTCATGAGCCTTTCAGCCTGATGCTGCGGCGCGCCTTGCGGGAGGAATCCCAGCGTTCGGATTGGCCGTGGGCGACAGGAAGCATTCCCAGGATTTACACCGCCCTGCGAGTCAATGATGGCTGCAAACTCCGGGTGGAGGACATGGAGGCCGCCGCCCGCGCCATGAAGTATTACGGCCCGGACATCATTTGGATCGGCGCAGAGGAGGGGGAATCCCGCGAAGTGGTTCCCATGCCGCCCATGCCGCCGCCCATCGATGCCGCGTGAGTGTGCGAAGACTCTTTGTTGTGCCACGCGGCGGAAGTTCGTGATTGGCACTGTGCGTGCCCGGCCAATGAGTAAATCCTGCCTTGGAGGTGGATATGAAAGTTAGTGAAGTGATGAATCGGAATGTAACGTTCTGTTCGCCGGGGACGGATCTGGCGGCGGTTGCCGCGCTGATGTGGCAAAGCGACTGCGGCGTAATTCCCGTCATGGAAGGCGAGCGGCTCGAGGGTATTCTGACGGATCGCGATGTTTGCATTGCGCTCGGCACCAGAGATGTCTGCGCGCACATGGTGAGCGCGGGGGAAGTGGCCAGCCGGGAAGTGTTTACCTGCGCGCCTGATGACGATGTGCACCAGGCGCTGAAGACGATGCGCTCGCACAAGGTGCGCCGGCTGCCGGTGCTCAACGGCGGCGGCGTGGTGGGGATGTTGTCGTTGAATGAAGTGGTTCTGCGGGCGCACAAGACAGCCCGCAAACCGGCGGACATTACCTACGAGGATGTTGTGAACACCATGAAAGCCATTTGCGAGCACCGCGCCGAGGCGGCGGAAACGCCGGAGATAGCGGAGGAGGAGAAGGTGCTGGCCGCCGCGGCGCGATGAAGCATGGTGATGTGTAAAGGAGAAGTAACATGGCCGATGTAAAGGTGGTGAAGAAAACAAGCGAAGAGAAGGAGATGGCGCGTCCTTCTCTGTTTGATTTTCCCCTGATGCGCCACAACCTGTTCACCATGAACCCGTTTGCGATGATGAGGGACTTTCTTCATGAGATGGACCGCTTCTACCCAAAGGCTCCCATCGAGAAGGCGGATTGGTGGGCGCCCGTTGTCGAAGCCAGGCGCGCCGACGGGAATTTTGTCGTCACCGCGGAACTGCCCGGCCTGAAGAAAGAAGAAGTGAAAGTACAGGTCACCGAAGATGCCCTCACGCTGGAGGGTGAACGAAAACAGGAGAAGGAGGAGAAGAGCGAAGAATACTATCGCTCGGAGCGTAGCTACGGGCATTTTTATCGTTCCATTCCGCTGCCGGAGGGCGCCGATGTGGATCAGGCGAAAGCGGAATTTTCCAATGGGTTGCTGCGGATCTCGATCCCTTGCGCGGAGGTGAAACAGAAAGTCAAGGAGATTCCGGTTCAGGAGGCGAAGAGCACAGCCTGAGGCCACGCAACCAAGGTCAGTGCGTTTCCCCCGCGCACGCCAGAACGGGCGGCCCGCAAGATTTGCGAGCCGCCTGTTTTGTTCCAGGGCGCTTTATGGCAGAGTAAGTGCTGTAATAAGAACCACCAATCTCGATTCCCAGAATTATCAATAAGTGTTTTGCCTAGGTTGGGTGCGGCAAAATACTCAGAGTGAGCTAAGTGGCGCAGATCTCAAACTCTACACGCCCAGCGACTCAGGTGGAATCGGCGCCCGCGGCGCGGGAGGCAGAAAAGAATCTCCCGGCTTGAAGAGCAGAATCTGATGAACGCCCAGTCCGCCTTCCTGGAAAGCCAATGACGAACCAGCCAGGTAGAGCTGCCAGCTCTTCCAGGTGGCCAGGCTCACGGTCTCAAGGCATTCCTCACGATGCGCCCGCAGGCGTTCTACCCAATGGCGGGTGGTGAGCGCGTAGTGCGGGCGGAGTTCTTCGACATCGAGCACTTCAAAGCCTTCCTGTTCGGCTGCACAGATCATGTCGCTCAGCGTGACAATCTCGCCGCCGGGGAAAATCTGACGGGCGATGAAGAAGGTCTGCGCATCGCGATGGACCCGTGCGGGCCGCGTAATGCCGTGGTTGAGAAACAAGCCGCCGGGGCGAAGCAGTTTGTACACCGAGCGGAAATATTCCCGCAAGCGGTGACGCCCCACATGTTCCACCATTCCGACCGAGGCGATCCTGTCGAACTGGCCATCCATTTCGCGGTAGTCCCGCTCATGCACGGAGGCGAGAGTCTCGAGGCTGCTGTTCCGGATCTGTTCGGCGGCATGGCGGACCTGTTCGTGGCTGAGCGTGCAACCCGCGGCGAGCGCCGAGAACCGTTGGGCGGCGCGCAGTACGAGCGCGCCCCAGCCACAGCCGATATCGAGAAAACGATCTCCGGGCTTCAGCCGCAGCTTATGGCAGATGAGGTCGAGCTTAGCCAACTGCGCCTCATCGAGCGAATCGCTGGGGGTGCGGAAGTAGGCGCAGGAATACACCATGCGCGAATCGAGAAACTGGCGGTAGAAATTGTTCGAGCGGTCATAATGGAAGCGGATGAAGTCCGCATCCTTTTCATGACTTCGCCACCATTGGGTGAGCCGCCATGGAGCTGCGCGTCCAAGAAGATTCATGGCTCGCTCGCGGCATCCGTGACTCGAGTGGGAAAGTTGGAAACGAATGGCTTCGACCAGATCGCCGTTGACTTTGAACTTATCGCGGACGAATGCCATGGCTGCCGAGTAAGGATCTGCATGTAACAACCATGACAGTTGGGCAGTCGAAGCGCAGACAAATTCAAAGTGGGGATGATGGGAAACACAATGTTCAGAAAGGGTAGTTGCCATTAGTGCCTCCAACTCCATTTTACCTCCAGCAAGCGAAGTGCCTGCGCTACAACGTTTGGCTTACGGCGTGCAGTTTCAGTGATTGGAAATTCGGTCAACAGGAGGTTAAGGTATGTTGATCAGAAAGTCCATTCTTTGGACAAGTCTCATACTGCTTGCCCCAGCTTGTTTTGCAGATCAGTGGAACAAGAAGACCATCATCACCATCAATGAAGAGGTCATGGTTCCGGGAGCTGTACTACAGCCGGGCACGTATGTCATCAAGCTGGTGGACTCACTCTCGAACCGTCACATTGTTACGATAATGAATGAACGGGAAGACAAGGTGATCACCACCATTCTTGCGATCCCCAACTGGAGGCTGACGCCGACAGGCAAGACGGACATGAAGTTCTGGGAAACGCCGGCAGGCAACCCACCCGCAATTCGTGCGTGGTTCTACCCCGGCGATAGCTTCGGACAAGAGTTCGCGTATCCGAAAGGACTGTCAGCCAAGATCGCCGAAGCCGCGCATGAACCCGTTCTGACGACGGAAGCGCGGACACAGGCGGAGATGAAGGAAGCTCCGGTGACGAAAGTGGAGCCCTCCGGCAAAGAAGAACCGGTAGAGGTATCCACATACGTCGCGCCGGAGTCTGCCAAGGCCCCGGAGGTCAGGGAGGAACCTGCTCCTGCCCCCGCTCCTGTTGCCGCGGCCGAGGAACTGCCGAAGACGGCAAGTCCCTACGGCGCCTTTGGTCTGGTTGGACTGGTTGCGTTGACAGCCGGCCTGGCCTGGCGCTTTGTGGCCCTTCCGCGGCGGAAATGAACATAACGCAATGACACGGGAAAGGACAGGCCACGGAAATGACGGCACTTACTCTTTGGCTCGCGCTAGCAGGGGGTGGCCTGTTACTGCCCGGAGGTCCCCAGCGGCCGGGCAAGCCGCTTGAGGAGCCCGGCTATCGCATTGTGGACGAAGTCCGCCTGGTAGTGATGGACGTCGGCGTTCGGGACTCGAAAGGCCTTCCTGTTTCGGGCCTGGAAAAAAAGGACTTTCGCGTCCTGGACAATGGCAGGGAGAGCCCTCTCGTGGCTTTCGCCCGGGAGGATGCTCCGGTAACAATCGGGCTGGTAGTGGATTGCAGCGGCAGCATGCAAAAGAGACAGGCGCAACTGCTCTCCGCCACCGCGGCTTTGCTGAGCGAAAGCAACGCCGCGGATGAAACCTTCCTGGTGACGTTCAATGACGTGGTGGTGTCCGGCACCCCGCGCGCTCCTGGTGAGTTGTTATCGAAGCTGGTGGGTACGCCCATTCAAGGGCGTACCGCCTTGTATGCAGGGGTTCGGGCTGCTTTGTACCAGTTGAGCAAGGGAACGCGGGAGCGGAAGGCGCTGGTGGTGATCAGCGACGGCGCGGATAATGCCAGTTCGATGGGACGCAGGGAAATTCTCGACCTGGCGGAGGAGTCGCATGCCACCATCTATACCATCGGCATCTGGGACGAAGATCGGGAGCGGGATGCCAAATTCCTGAAGCAACTTGCCTCGCGAAGCGGCGGCGAGTCCTACATGGATATCCCAACGGAGGAATTGAAATCCACATGCCAGCGCATTGCCCGTGATATTCGCGCGCGCTACATGCTTGCCATCAACGCCGCCGTCACTCCTCAGCGGGAGATGCGGCGCATTCGAGTTCTCGTCAACGCGGAGGGCCATCCTCATCTGCGCGTGGTTACCAGGCCCGGCTACATCGCCACGCCAGTAAGAGCGGCGGCGGAGAAGCCATGAAGCTTCGTGTTGTCGTATCGCCGCTTGCGGGGAATCCTGCGCGGAATCTGCTGTCGAGTCTGCTGATTGCCGCGGGTGTTGTGTGCATTGGCGTGTTTGTCTGGTCAGAGTTGGATAGCTGGGTCTATCAGTACGTCCAGCTTGAATATTTCGCTGTGGGGAAACCTCCCTCGCCCGCGCCGCCGGACGCCCCGGTGGCTCCCTCCGCTACGGCTGCGCCTCGGCCATGGCTCGAGCGGGACCCGCGGGCTCTGGGCATCCTGGAAATTCCGCGTCTCGATATGCGGATTGTCGTTCGGGAGGGCATTGATGCCGCCACCCTGCGGCGGTCTGTGGGGCACGTGCCCGCAACGGCTTTGCCGGGAGAGGCGGGCAATGCAGTTCTGGCTGGCCACCGCGACAGGCATTTCCGGTCCTTGCGGAAGATCCAGCGCGGGGATAGGATTCTGTTCGAAGGCAGGGACGGGAGATATGAGTACATCGTGGATTCCGCCATGGTGGTGGATCCGGATGCGGTTTCTCTGATGCGCCCCACTCCGGATGCGCGGCTCACTTTGATCACATGTTTCCCCTTCTATTACGCCGGTCCGGCCCCGCGCCGGTTTGCGGTAAGAGCTTACCGGACGGAGTAGAGTACGCATGGTACGTGCATGGATTTTTCCGGCAGGCAGGCAGACACACGTGACAAGTTCCGGGTGAGTGAATCCGCATGTCCGTGTAGGATGACCCCGGAGTTTTGGCGTGAGGTCGAGGAGACTTTTCACGGCGCGCTGGCCCAGCCGCCGGAAGCGCGCGCGCAATGGCTGGCGGAATCCTGCCGGGAAAATCGAGATCTGCTCGGCGAAGTGCAATCATTGCTTGCCGCCGACGGGCTCAGCCTGGAACGGGAACTCCGCGGAGCAGTGATTACGGCGGCATTGCTGGCGGGCCTCACCGGGTCTTGAGTGGACGCCGCAAGTGCGTCGTAGTCTGTGCGGCCGGAATAGCCGCCCAAGTGGTTTTGTGCCGGTTGCCTGGCCCTGGCGCCGGGTAACTACGCGACCCGGACTCTCGCGGGTGACCCCGGTCTGGACCTGCGTTTCACCGTGATCTCGATATCCCGGCCAAGCGCCAGCAGGAGTCTCATCAGGCGCTCGAATGAGAAGCCCGTCAGCTTGCCCTGTTTGAGCGCCGACACCTTGGGTTGATCAATGCCAAGGATCGCCGCCGCTTGGCTTTGCGTGAGCCGCCGCCGTTGGATCTCGTCAATGATCTTGGCGGCCAAGTCGGCCTTCGCCAGCAGGTCATCCGCGTGGGGTAGCTTCAGGTCGGCAAACACGTTGCCCGAACTCGGCGTATATTCACGATCACGCATTCTCTGTCCCTTTCTTTCCCGCCAGCCTGCGCGCAAGCTGAAGCCGTTGCCGGATCAGATCCAAATCCCGCTTCGGCGCGGCGATTCCCGATGTCGCTTTCTACTCCACTATATGCCACAACTGGCATAAGTGTCCGCCAACGCCAACTGCACGTCCGGTGGCAGGCGAGAAGAGTGGCTGCCCGCGATCCATGTCAATCAATTGAAACGAGGCTATGCCATCGGGCTGTCCAAGAGGGGCCTTCTACTTTGCCCAAACAGTAACCCCTCACTTTGCCGTGACATCCTCAGCCGGGACGCCCTCTGCCCAAGCCGGGGAGGGAGGTATAATCCTATGTCGACTGGGAGGGGCTTACCAATGAAGGGATTCACACGACGCAATGCGCTCCAGCGAGGCTTGAGCGTGGCAGGGTTTCTGGCGCTGGGGGACGCGGCGATCCCCGCGCTTGCGCAGGGGGAGACTGATGTTCCGTTCACCGACTATCCGGCAAACTTCAAAGCCGGCGGCAATGGGGTTCCCGTGCGCAGATTTGACATCCGCACCATCGACGGTCTGATCGTGCCCAAGGACAGGTTCTTCGTCCTTCAGCACTTCAATCAGCCGGAGATCAACCCGAATGACTTCCGGTTGAAGATTTCGGGTCTGGTGAACAAGCCGGTGGAACTTTCGCTTGCCGAACTGCGCAAGATGCGCTCAGCGGATGTGGTGGCGGGATACGAATGCTCCGGCAACAGCGGGCGCGCGTTTCAAGCGCTGTCCTCGTGCGGCCGGTTCACCGGGGTGCCGCTGCGCGAGGTGCTGAACCATGCGGGAGTAGGGGCGAAAGCCCGGGAGGTGGTGTTTCTTGGCGCGGATCGAGGCGAGGAGCAAGTGGTGTTCCGGCGGGAAACATTCAAGCTGAACCAGCAGTTTGCCCGCAGCATCACGCTCGAGAATGCAATGAAGCCGGATCCGTTGCTCGCTTACGCACTGAACGGCGAGCCGCTGACGGTTCCTCAGGGAGCGCCCCTGCGTGTGATCATGCCGGGATGGTATGGGGTTGCGAATGTGAAGTGGCTCGCTGAGGTCCACTTGCAGCAGGATCGCTTTCTCGGCAACTACCAGGCGCGCTGGTACCGCTCCGTTGTGGGCGTGGGCGGCACAGGCGAACCGGCTGACCTGCATACGCAATGGATGGAGACCGAGATCACGCGGCAGCATCTGAAATCGGTGATTGCCCGTGTCCGGAAGACGGGCAACGCGCATCAGATTCTTGGTTTCGTGCTGAACGACGGTACGCCGTTGAAGTCCGTCGAGGTGAAAATCGACGGCGGCGCATGGCAGAAGGCCACGCTTGATCCAGCCAACACCAGGTATTCCTGGAAGCTGTTCACCTACCGCTGGGAGGGCGCCGCGGCCGGTGAGCATACGCTTGTGTCGCGGGTCACGGACGTCGAGGGCAACGTGCAGCCGGCTGCCGAGGAATTGAGCCGGAAGAAAACGTTCCTTGAAGACAACGCGCAATTCCCGCGCAAGGTGAGGATCGGTTGAAGCGCTCCGCGCGCGGCGCGGGGATCAGAACTCTCCGGCGGCGAGCCGCTTCACGAAGTCCAGATCGCCGTCAAGAAAATCATAGCTGGGAAGATTCTCCCGGCGTTCCCATTGGATCTTTTCAAAGATGGCGTTGCGCAGTTCGCCGGAAAACCTCGGCACTTCGAGGAAGATGAGCAGCAGGCTTGCGCCTTTGTTGGGATAGTTGAACTCGTAGCGAGTGATTTCCCTGCCAATCGTGGCGTCGATGCCCAGTTCCTCCCGCAACTCGCGCGCCAGCGCCGCGCGCGGAGATTCGCCCTGCTCTACTTTCCCGCCGGGAAACTCCCACTTGAACTCATGGCGCGCCCCGGCTTTTCGCTGGCAGATGAGCAGTTTGCCGTCTTTTTCGATCAACGCGGCGACAACGGGAATGCGGTAGATCCGCGCCATCAGACAGTCTCCAGCGCCCGAAACCGTTCGATGTCTCGAAGAGGCATTTCCGGCAGTTTCTGCCAGCGCTGGCGCAGCCAGGCCCAGGGAATGGTGAACAATTGCACGCGCGGGGAGAATTTGGAACTCTCCTGAATGAAGCAGCTATGGGTACACCAGCAGTTGGCGTGGCCAATCGCCTCCACCTCGTCTCTCATCGCGGATGAAGCCAGCGCCGCCGGGATGTCGAATTCGTAATCGGCGAGGTTCCCCACAATCGCCCGCATCTCACAGGCGCGGAACCGGCCGTTGTGATCGATGACGATCGTGGTCTCCCCAGCCGTGCAGGGCATCGGCCACTTGCGCGGCCGCTCCAGGCAGGATTCGTGCAAGTCGAAGTGCAGCCGCAGATTCCCCAGGTAGTACATGGCGGCGAATTGCCTCACTCCCGGCGGCAGATGCGCAAACAGTTTCCGCGCGTAGTGGCGGTGAAACGGCATCAACCGCCGGTGGAGTTCGGCGACGTCTTCACGCTGCAACCGCTTCAAATCCGCATCCGGGGTTTCTCCGCGCACAATTTCGAAATACTGTCCGTTGAGCTTTGCTTCAGCGGCGAGCCGTAATCCCAGTTCCACGATCTCGTCGTAGTTCTCGCGGGTAATCACCGTGAGAACGTTGCGCCGCAGGCGCGGAACGTTCCTGTAGCGCTTGTCCGCCTCGCGGATGGTATCCAGTGTGCGGCGGAAGTTGTTCGGGACCCCGCGGATGGCATCATGAGTGTTGGCGAGGCCATCGAGGGAGAAATTGAGGTCGATCGAGACGTTGGGCGCCAAGGCCAGCATGCGGTCGACCGAGCGGAAGATGCGGTCCTGAAGCAGCCCGTTGGTCGGCAGATTGATGTTTGCCACCCGGTTGTTGCCGGCAAACAGCGCCACGATCTCCGGCAGTTCCTCCCGCAGAAAGGGTTCGCCGCCCGAGAGCCAGAGCTTTTCAAACGGAGGCGCTGTTTCGGAGATCCTTCGTATCTGGTCGAACGTCAGGTCGTCTTTGCTGTTGAGCTTGTCGAAGTAGAAGCAAGTGCGGCACAGGGAATTGCACCGGGAGGTCACAAACAGAAACAGCGACCGGAAGGTGCGTTTCCGCACACGCTGCCGTAGGATGGGGAAGTAGCCGGACATGTACTCCGAAAGACTATTAGATCACTTTCAGAACCCCAGGAACGTGGGCGAGTTGCCGCCGCCGGCGCTGACCGTCGAGGTGATGAATCCCGCCTGCGGGGATATTCTGCGGCTGTCGGTGATGTGGGACGGGGAGACAGTGAAGCAGGTGAGGTACAAGACCCGCGGATGCACCGCTTCCATCGCCACGGGCAGCGCACTCACGGAATGGATGGCCGGCCGCACCCGGGTGGAACTGCGTGCGCTCAAGGCCGCCGAAGTGGAGCAGTTGGTGGGCGGCCTGACCACTGAGTCGAAACATGCCGCCGTGCTGGCGGTGGATGCGGTGAAGGCGCTGCTGAAGAATACCTCCGCTTCGTAAGGATTACTCGTTCCTTCGGAAACCTTGCAGGTCAATTCCGGCCCGGGCGCATCCGCCTCTTTGCGGCCGGCATCGTAAAGATGGGCGCGGCCACCGGCATCCGCGAACAGATGCAGCGGCCGCGCCTGCTCCTCCACTTGTGCAACTGTAGAAATCGGGCCATCCTCCCCCCCGGAGCCTCGGGTACGCGTCCGTCGAGTGACGGAAACCAGCCTCCTCGGCAGGTGAGCCCTGAAAGGGATTCCGGGAGCATCTCATCTTGTACCACAAGCCGGCCGCGAGGATCACGAATGGTGCATTGCCCAGTGGGTTGTGCTCACGCTTCACGGCGGTTCTCCAGGGGCCAGGTGCGGGGAGATGAGCCTGGCGAATATGCGAACGGCGTCTTCCAAGATTTCACCGTCCGCGTGCGGCACGAACAAGAGGATAAGAAGAAGCCCCCGGAGCACCGTTGGAATCATAGCAAAGCCGCCGGACGCATTACTGCTCCGCGGGTGCAGGCGTTTTCACCCATGGCCTCGCCTCCAGGTGCGTCGTCCTCGCCACCAAATCGCAGGAAGCCTATGACGAACTTGCCGCCGTCCTGTTCTCCTTCTTAGCCGCCCTCCGGACGAAATCCCCAAAACCCCTGAAAATCCGCCCCTGGCTCTGTTTCGGTAATCAACGTCGAAACCACAACGTGGAATACAGCCTCGGTGAGTTGATCGACGAGGCCGGATAATTCGGCAAGAAGGTCCGGGCTGAGGGCAGCGGGGTTGAAACTGGTGCTGGCGTACGCGAAAGTGCCCACGGCTGGCGGGTCATTGAATCGCTGGAATAGGTTCAGTCCGAGAAGCGTTCCTTTCATTCTGTAGGTCCTTGCTCAGTCAGGGCCGTCTAACTCGCCCAAAGGACCGGCTCACATATCCCGTAAACACGCTACTTCGCTCGAGTTCTCGGACGGGACCGCCGCTCGTGTCCCGCTGGCGAACGTCGATTCTTCCTGTACTCCTGCCGTCGGGCAGCGGAGGGTCCGGAATCTGAAATGGCTTGTCGAAACGTGCTTCGGCCCATCGCTCGACTCTTGGCCAGACAATGCGGAACTGCGCTTTGGCTGCTGAAGAATTAGGTATACTGTTCACCCTCACTCTCGGGAAACGTGCAATCCCATCCTTGCCAAAGCCGGCTTTTCCCCAGGCAGCCATCGGTGGTCGAGACATCGATCTGGAATGTCTCCCCAGGCTGTACCAGCCGGCTGCGAATGGGCACGCACGGTCGCCGATCCATATTCAGGACGGCGCAGCATGCCGCCCACAAGTATGTGCCGCCACGGGCTGCCGAGAAGTTTCACCGTCGCAAGGTCGTGCTCCGCCTCCAACAGGTTGATCCCGCCGGCGCCGCCCTGCACCGGCTCAGGTACCTGGAGCACCTGTGACGTAGGATTGCGGAACAGCACGCTGACAATCGGCTCTTCCCCGGGAAAATAGACATCGCGGTCTAACTTGAGACTCACCTTGACCTTTCGTGCGTCTCGCGCAAGTTGCAGGATACGCTCGGGAATGGGTCGATCTGGCCCACCACGCACTTGCGCGGGCACTCCCCGCCAGGCAATCAACGGCAACCAGATTACTGCGAGATGTCGAAAAGCATTCATGCGTTCTCCTCGCTGGTGCCGACAGTTTCCGTTCGTGGCTTATAGAGTCCTCGCGCCAGACGAGGACTACACTAGAGACGGGATTGTTGGTGTACCTGAATACCCCTTCGATTCGCCCGATTATTCATCTCGGCCGAGTTGCCAGCATAGTCTCGATCAACTGTTTCAGGAAAGCCAAACGCAGCCTTTGTGGGGAACTTGCCGGTACTCTCCCAATCTCTGCCGCGAAACGTCGCAGTTCCGCATCGGCTGTCGCATTACCCTCGTCTGCCAGTTGGTAGATGCTCCATCTTTGCAGTCTGTCGTACTCCGGCGTGCTCTCCGTCCGGAGAACTGAAGAAAGGGCCTTGATTCGGTCAGGGTTGCTGGAAATGACTTGGATCTTCCCCTCGCAGAACCGGATATCCTCCTCGTCGCGTTTTCCGTTCAAACGCCGCCTGATGGCCTGTCTGATCTCGGGTAGAGAACGAATGGCCCCGCTGTCGCATAGTTTGTCAACAGCCCAGGCGAGCAAAGAATCCCGGGTCTCCGTCCTTGTGATAAGACTCTCAAGGAATTCTGTCTTGAGTTGGGGATCCGCAATTCTACGCAGTTGAACATCGTTCCGTGCGATCTGAGCTGCTCGCCACATCTCCAGCGACCCGTCAGGTCCGATAACAGCACGCTTCAACTTGCTCAGAAAATCCACCGCCTCCGGCGGAGCAGTCTTCCCAATCGCTCGAAACGCGCAAGCACGAGACGTCGAGGCCTGAAACTCCTTCCGCTGGAGTTGCCCGGCGGCCAATCCGATCTGCACTTCTGCCCCCGCTGCAATCTCTGCCGTCCGGCCCAGGGCAACCCGTTCCAGCACCTCGAGCGCAGTGGCTTGGGTTTCAGGGCGCGAAGCCGTGGCAGCCGCAATCCGATCCAGCACCGCGCATGCGCCGGCGAAAGGTGGAAAGGAGGTTGCCAGGCAGGCTCGTGTCATGCCGAACATCACAACAAGTACAGCTCTATTTTTCATAGTGGCCTCTTCTCAGGACGCGACGCGGCGGAAGCCCGACGCGCCAAGTCCGTGCTCAGTTCAGGGCCGTCATCGCGGTGTAGAGCCCACCTCATTTCTGCTTCTCTTCCTTGAGCCGCAGGCCGATTCGCAGCAGCGTAGCCCCCTTCATTTTTTGCAGCCTCTCTGGCACCACTGTTTCCGACAACTTCCTGGCTGTTTCCGCTGTCGCCCGTTCCCCCAGGTAGTAGAATGCTCCCATTGGGAAACCGGGAGCATCCGGAAAAGTGCAGTGGGCAACGCACTCCAGAGCCTCATTCGAAAAATCGTCCTGCTGGACGCCGGCGAGCATCACAAACAGAGACCGGATCGTATACGGATCTATCCGGTCACGGGCTGAGATTGCACTTGCAATTGCCTCATGATACCGGGGAACCTGGTTCAGTTCGACAACCATCTTCATCACCGCGTCGACGCGCAGGCCGAGAAAATCCTGCCTCGGCGAGGCGGCTACCAGGATGGTCTCCAGTTCTCGCGAGGTGAGACCCCTGCGAAGAGCCTCCCGCATCAGAATCTTGTCCCGGTTCGGGTATGCTTGCATGGGGCCGGCAGCCTGCCAGGTCTTGCCGATTTCCTGCAAGATTCTGTCGCGCGGCCACGCCGAGATGCGATCCTTCAGAGGCGGAAACCTTTCCGGCACGTAAGAACTTCCCTCAGGGTAAAGGCCGCCAAAGCATGCCTTGTCGATCTTCAGGACCAAGTCCACTTCATGCCCTCGCAGCCAAGCTCCTATTTCAAATCTTCCTCCAAACTCAAAACCAGGGGCGAGGAAGCCGGACCCGACAAGAACCATCCCGTACGGCAGTTGGCCGTGCCATACCTTCACGGATTGGAGAACCGGCAGAACCCGTTTCCATTCCAGGATCCGCCTAAGGAAGGTCTCCACTGTCGACGCGCTGTCGAACACCCGCTCCGCACACGTCAGGATGATGTAGTTGTACTCCGGAACATCCCAAATCGCCATCCCGTCGATACCAAGCCCCGTGGCGGCCGCGCTCGGCGTCCATTTGGCCGCGAACACGTCCCCAGTCGGGTCCGAAATCGTGACCATTCCAATCAGCGCATCCGGTGTCACTGCCAAAGTTTGCCGCATGCTCTTTTCCCCACCCGTGACGTGGTCTCGCTCCCATTGGCTCTGTGCGGACCGAAGGGCGAGCGAATGCAACCGTTCCAGAATCGCGCGCGTGGGCGACTCGCTGCGCTTCGCCTGAGGGTTCGGATCTCCTTCCCTGACTTCGATTCTCAGAACGCTGCCCGGTTGGGCCATGACGTTGCTGTGGGTAAGGATTGTCCCAGCAAGCAGATAACAGATTCGGTAAGTAATGATCGGCCTAAGAATGTGCATATGGGCCAACGTCGCCTCGTGCTGCAAGACGTTCACCGCGGCGGAAGCGCCTTACGCTTGCTATCCAGCCTGAGAACATGCGGGCCATATTGGTCCGTGTAAGTGATCGTGATATTCTCGGCAGGGTCGGTTGCCACTTGTAGGGAAGTAATGGCGTCCGGGGTCGTGATAAGCCGCCTGATATAGCCGTTGCCTACTGTCACTGCAACAATGTGCGCTCCCTGATATCCCAACACCATTGCCCGCACAACTCGCTGGTAGACAAGTGTTCTTCCGGTCTTCTTCCCATTTGGAAGAGGCGGCTCTGGAATCTCGGCAGGCTTCTGAAACCTCGCTTCCGCGTGCTGTTCAAGTTTTGGTTGAACGATCCGGAACTGCGCTTTAGCAGTTGAAGAATAGGTATACTCAATCTGATATTCACCCTCACTTTCGGGAAACCTGCAATCCACCCTTGCCAAAGGCGGCTTTTCCCCAGGCAGCCATCGGTGGTCGAGACATCAATCTGGAATGTCTCCCCAGGCTGTACCAGCCGGCTGCGGGCATCATCGGGCAGATTGTTCCAGTCAAAGGGGTGCGCTCTCATATATCGCCACGGACTGCCAAGACGTTTCACCGTCGCGGGGTTGTGTTCGGCCTCCAACAGGTTAAACCCGCCGGCGCCGCCCTGTATCGGCTCAGGTACCTGTAACACTTGTGACGTAGGATTGTGGAACAGCACGCTGACAATCGGCTCTTCCCCGGGAAAATAGACATCGCGGTCCAACTTCAGACTCACCTGGAGCTTCCGGGCGTCTCGCGCAAGTTGCAGGATACGCTCGGGGGGGGCCTCGGCGCTCCACCCACCTGTGCGTGCACTCCATGGCAGGCAATGAACGGCAACCAGGCTACTGTGAAACGTCGAAAAGCATTCATGCGTTCTCCTCACTGGCATCCCGCATATCAACACGGTCCGGGCCATGTTCTGGAAGAAGCCCCGTTTCATTTGTGCCGCTCTCCACTAAGCCGCAGGGCAATCTGTTCTAACGTCCACGCCTTCATCTTCCGCAGCCTCTCCGGAACATCTGCCTCGGCGAGCCTTTGCGCCGTTTCCGGCGTGGCCCGCTCCGCCAGATACATATAGGGCCCCAACGGGAATCCCGGAGCCTCTGGGAATGCGCATCGCATCGCGCAATCCAGCGCCTCGCGGGAGAAGTCTTCCTTCCGTTCGAAAACCAGAAGGGCGAAAATCCGCTGGACCGAACGAGCCTGCGGGATGCGGTCAAGTGCGAGAATGGACTGAACAATCGCATCGCGGTACTGCGATACCTTTTTCTGCTCCATCAGAACCTTCATGACAACGTCCACCCGTGCCAAGAGCGCGTATCCCGTTGGCGCCTGTGCTACTAGGAGGCTTTCCACTTCTTCTAGTCTTGGGTTCCGGCTCAGCGCTTCACGAATGAGGATTTTGTCCCGGTTCGGATATCCCTGGCTCGGTCCTTGCGCCTTCCAGGTCTTGCCGATCTCGGCAAACACCTTCTCGCGCGGCCATGTTGCAACCCGCTCTCGGAATGGAGGAAAGCGTTCAGCAACATACGCGCTGCCTTCAGGATAGAGGCCGCCGAACACTGCTTTACCTATCTGGAGAACCAAGTCCACGTTGGCGCCGCGCTGCCACGCCTCCAATGTGAATTCGGTACCGATTGGGAAGTGCGGCTCCAGAGCCCCTGACCCGGCCATCAGCATGCCATACGGCATCCGGCCGAGCCATACCTTCACCGATCTGAGATAGGGATCTTCTCGCTTCCAAGCCACCAGCCGCTTCAGGAAGGCACCGGTGACCGGTGTCGTCTCGAACTTCGATTGCGCACACTCCAGAATCAGGAAGTTATACTCCGGCGTGTCCCAGATGGCGATCCCGCTTACACCGAGGCTCAGATCCTCCGCACTCGGCACCCACCGGGCGGCAAATACATCCCCTGCTGGATCTGCAATGGTCGTCATCCCGGCAAGACCCCTCGGGCTCACCGAAAGAACCTGCCGCACGCTCTTTTCCCCACCCGTCACGTGGTCGCGTTCCCATTGGTCACGGGGGGATCTGAGCGAAAGCGTATAGATCCTGTCCAGGATAATCCGCGCTGCTGTCTCCGGACGCTTGGTTTGTACACCAGGTTCTCTTGCGCGTACCTCGACAGTCATCTCTCCTTTCCATTGCGCGGAAACGCTGGTCAAGATGATCACGGCTGTTATGAGCAGCCGCCACGAAATGTTGGCGGAGGGGAAGGTCATAATCGGCATAGTACTCACTCGTGCCTACTGTAGTAAGGGTGCTGGCTTCAGATCGTCTCCAGTACATCCGTCGCGATAGAAGATGAACGGCCCCAACCGCGGCGCTTTGTTTATGTGGGGATTCTGATCCAACCAGTACAATTGCCCGGGAGCCGGATCGCCTGCCCCCGTGAAAGTTAGCAGTATTCGGTTAATGACGCTAAAGCTGAGCGGATTCTCGCCGCTACTTGGGGTAATCGTGCAAGTCCGTGCTGGCAGTATAGGCCCAGATGCGGGTGCAACAGTGAATGCCTGCTGCTGTCCGGCGTCATCGTTGAAATAGAGGTACCCCTCAAAACCGTTTGGCACAGGTGGAGTTACCCACGTGTCATAGTAGACTAGATTGTAGTTGTAGATTTGCTGACTTACACTGTCCTGATAGTCTGGCGGAAGCGGAATGAGCGGCTCACTAGTGGCATCGGTTCCATTCGGCCCGCCAGACGTAACTGGAAAACCTAAAGAATATCCAGTCGTGATGCCTAATTGCCCCATCTCGTGCGCAGCCGCAATCGCGAGTCCAAGACACGAGAGCTGGCTGCCTAAGTCGACGTTTTGCCAAACTGTGCTCGGTTGTCCGGGATAAACGGGGTTCCCTCCAAAGCCGGGGAAGGTGGCAACCCATGGCACGATCTTCCTTGCTACACCAACCCTGGTTGTCTCACCTTTCGCTACCTTCGTGACATAATCCATTCTCCTCGCTGTGATGCCGATTCCGGGCGTGGGAGTCCTCGCTACATCGTAGGAAACGAACACTTGCTGCGTCGGCTTGGCAAAGTCGTTGAAGTCCTGTCCGTTGTTGAAGGAAACGCTCCAACTCAGCGTGTACTTTTGATTGTGAACCTTGCCAAACGTTTCATATGCGCTAAACAATAAGAGGAGATCCCCCGGCTTTGCCGGGGTGGCAGTAGGAGTTTGACATTTCCGGGAGTCCACCGGGAAACTCCGGACGTGAGCAGCCAAAGCACACGCAAAGGAAAAACCCGATGGA
>JADLBD010000255.1 GCA_020847975.1 Bryobacterales bacterium
ACAAGGGCCGTGGAAGACTACCACGTTGATAGGCCGGATGTGGAAGTGCAGTAATGTATGAAGCTTACCGGTACTAATAGCCCGTTCGGCTTGACCATAAAATTTACTACAGGCATATAGGCGCTGCAACAGAAGTGATTGCGGCACGTACATCAAATTCAGTTGCCTAAAGGTTTTGGGTGACACTAGCGAGAGGGTCACACCCGTTCCCATCCCGAACACGGAAGTTAAGCCTCTCAGCCCCGATGGTACTGCATGCGCGAGTGTGTGGGAGAGTAGGACGTTGCCCGATTAATGACATGAAGCCCGGCTTACCGCCGGGCTTTTTGCATATATGCCAAGGATTTTCTCTGGCTGCTCAATGCCCGCATGCGCTCTGGCACTTGAAATTCCCGCGCCTCTGTCTATTTCGGCTCGCTCGGGATCCCGGGATTGGTTGGCGGTCAATAGCCCAACCCGCCCAACAGCCGGTACAGACTTGTTGGGCGGGTAGTGCGACACGAAAGCCGGACGGCCGCCCACCTGGATCTGTACCATAGCGAAATGCCCCGCGTTCTACCAGCCCTTCTCGCACTGGCATCTCTCAGCCAAGGCCCCGCCTCCGAATGGAAATCTCTTTTCGACGGCAAGACGCTCGGCGCATGGCAAGCCACACCCTTCCCGCGCCAAAAGGGCGTGCGCGTGGAAAACGGCGCCCTCATCCTCCCCGCCGGCCACCCCCTCACCGGCGTCACCTGGCAGGGCTCCTTCCCCCACCAGGATTACGAACTCCGCTTCGAGGCGGCCCGCACCCTCGGCGGCGATTTCTTTGCCAGCGTCACTCTTCCCGCCGGAGGCCGCTACGCCACATGGGTCCTCGGGGGCTGGGGCGGGGACATAGTCGGAATCTCCTCCATCGATGGCTGGGACGCCTCCGACAACGAAACCCGCACTTACTATAACTTTGAAACGGGCCGCTGGTACCGGTTCCGCATCCGCGTCACCCCCCAACGCATCCAAGCCTGGATCGACGACCAGCGCGTCGTCAATGTTCCCATTGCCGGCCGTACGATCAGTCTCCGCCCCGGAGACATCCGCCTCTCGGCGCCGCTCGGCTTCGCCTCCTACAACACAACGGGAGCCATCCGAAACATCGAATACCGCCCAATCTCCTCCGATTGACCTATCCGTCCAGTGTCCAACCGGGCCGGTACGTCCGCTTCAGCCACTCATTCGCCTCGGCCATGTTCGTCAAGCGCCCGGCGGCGGGGTCGTACGACAGCTTCCTGCCCGCACGGTGCGCCACCAACCCGAGCAGCATCTGCTCCATCATCGAACCCGCATAGTCGAAGTCGCAATTCGTTTTCGAACTGGTCCCGTGCGCCACATTGTCTCGTCGTCCTTTGCAGGCCTCAATCCAATCCTGTTGAAACACATCCGCACGGACAGGCGCCGGCTGTCCTGCCTTTTCCGACGCAGCGATGGCTGCGGCCACCGTATTCGGCATTCCGATCGCCGGCGGGATGTTGCCCTCCATCATCTCGACATGCGGGAAACCGCTCGGTCCCACCTCCGCGCTCGGCAGCGCCCGCATGCCCGCCGGCATCGCCTGCGCCGTGCGTCCGCCGCTCGCGCGCGGGGGCGGCGCTTGCGTCGCCTGGCCCGTGCCCATCACCAGCGGCAGCAACTCTTCCTTGCTGCGCCGCTTGTAATACGTGAAGTCCCCGTCGTCGTTACTCGGAATCACGACGCGCGAGGTGAAATCGGCCAAAATGCTCCCCTTCGAACCTTCAAAGATCGCCCCGTTGCCGATGCGCGAAACATCCACGTAGCTCTTCGGCGCATCAGGCTTCAGACCGCCCTGGTACCACACCAGCTTCACGGGACCACGCCACGAATTGGCCGGATGTTCGAACATCGCCTTCAGCCGCACGGGGCAGATGTTCGGATCGTACTTGTCGCTCACCGCCCAGTCGATGTCGATCTCGACCGGCGCGCCCGCATCCACTGCGTTCCAAACCAGATCCATCGTGTGCGCGCCCATGTCGCCCATCTGCCCCACGCCGAAATCGCGATACATGTTCCAGAACAGGCAGTTCAAGCCGCTCGATCCGCCGAAATATTGCGGGCTGTAAGGATGATACGGCGACGGTCCAATCCATTGCTCATACCGCAGCCCTGCCGGCGGTAGCCCTTCGCCTTGCGGATACCCGGGGCGGGGCAGCTTTCGGCTGTCCCAACTGTGCACCGTGTGCAACTCGCCGATCGCGCCATCGAGAATCAACTCCCGAATACGCGCAAAATTCGGATACGCATGCCGCTGCGTGCCGTGCTGTGTGGCCACCTTCGCTTTCCGCTTCAGATAGTTCGCGCGCACCGTGCGAACCTCTTCCACGCTGATGCCCAGCGGCTTTTCGCAAAACACGTGCAGGTCGCGGTTCAAAGCCCAGTTGGCGATGAAGGCATGGTGATGGTCAGCCGTGCAGATAATGACAGCCTCCACGTCTTTCTGGTCCAGCAGCTTCCGCCAATCCCAATAGGTCTTCGCCTTGGGGAAAATCTGAAGCGCTTCTTTCATTCGTGGTTCGTTCACGTCGCAGATGGCCACCACGTTCTCATTGCGCATTGTGGCGTAGTGCGCTGTCCCGCGCCCCCACACGCCAATCAGCGCGATGTTCAGTCTGTTGCTCGGCGCTGTCTGCCCTCGCAACATGCCGCCGCGCAGAATCGTCAGAGCGGGTGCGGCGCTTTTCAGCAAATCTCTTCTGTTCACGAAAAGGCCTCCTGGACCTGCTCAACATCTTAACCGAGATGCAAGACCACGAATCGATGCCGCCCCTCTCCCATCCCACCCCGTTTCATGGAAGGATAGAAGTCGGATTTCCTCACTCTTGCAGGAGGCACGCATGGCTAAACAATAAGAGGAGATCCCCCGGCTTTGCCGGGGTGGCAGTAGGAGTTTGACATTTCCGGGAGTCCACCGGGAAACTCCGGACGTGAGCAGCCAAAGCACACGCAAAGGAAAAACCCGATGGA
>JADLBD010000256.1 GCA_020847975.1 Bryobacterales bacterium
AACCCGACTATGCGGGAATCTCCATTGAGCTTCAAATCGCCTACCATGATGTCTCATCTCTCCGCCCCCTGAAAGGTCAGTAATTGCGGGCGGGCCAGGTGTCTCAGTCATGTTGGCACAGAGGGACTGGTTGCCCCAGGCGAGAACCGAAGCACCTCGGTGTTTGGATGGACCCCGGATAGTAAGAAGATC
Source organism: Bryobacterales bacterium (assembly GCA_020847975.1). Taxonomy (GTDB): domain Bacteria; phylum Acidobacteriota; class Terriglobia; order Bryobacterales; family Bryobacteraceae; genus CADEFT01. The sequence continues at coordinate 193 of JADLBD010000256.1, forward strand.
ATTTACTGGTATGGAAGCCCCGGACGCTTTGCGTTTCTTGATCCGGACACCCGGCAATCCGCTGTGTTCCTGCAACATCCGAAATACTCCATTTACACCGCGCAGATCTCGCCCGACCAGCATTGGGTGGCGTTCACCATACCCCATGATGGGCAAAGCCCTCTGTGGATCGCTCCACTCCGGGATGGAAAAGCGGCGGGGGAAAACGATTGGATTCGCGTCAGTGACACTCCCGATACCAGGCCTTGGTGGTCGGGCGATGGCAATCTGCTCTACATGGGCAGCCAGCGTGACGGCTTCAACTGTATCTGGGCGCAACCTCTCGATCCTGCTACGAAGAGGCCCGAGGGACAAGCTTTTGCGGTCCAACACGTGCATGGAACCCGCATGGGGCTGGATCCCGAAAATCGGAACTTCGGTCCCGCGCCGCTTACGGACACGCTGATTTTCGGCGCGTGGGAATTCACCAGCAACGTTTGGATTGGTGAACCGCAGAGATAGCCATCCATCAGCCCAACCGGCGTGTCACGAGTTGCCGTATGCAGCACACAGGGAGCTACCAGTGAAGGACCCGGTGTGAACGGTCGCGTGTCGGGCGAGTAGATCCCGCCGGCGACGCCCTGCCATCGGCAAGACCAGTGGCAGTATGGCCGGTGGGCGGCACATTCATAGCTTCGCTGTGGATGCCTGCCTTATCATCCCGCCTGTACGCTTCTGTGGTTATGGTTTGACTTCCTGGGCCAAGCGTCGCTATCGGTCTGGGTGCCCGGAGCCAGCGTTTGGGCTACTCGCTTCGCAGCGTTGTAGCCGGATCAATAGCGGCCGCCCGATGAGCAGGAGATAGCAGGCGTGAGCCATCAACAATAGGAGCGGGGCGCCGCAACAAAGGTCACGGGATCCAGTGGCCGGACGAGGAACTGGCATGGGCAGCGTGCGAACAGACTCGCACGCCCGGCGGGACGCCTCAGTGCAGATAGAACAGGCTCAGCCGCGGCGCCCCTACCTTTTCGAAGAGCGCGCGGTCCAGAAACTGCTTCTCGATCATCGTCAACTGCTCGGCGGTCATTTTGCCCCTGTAGGGCCGGAGGTAGGAATCGAGTTCGCGGCGAGCCTGAAACAAATCGTCTTCCGATTGTTCCGAACGCACAAGGGCGAGGAGTTTGTCCTCGAGCGCGGTGAGGCGCTGCTCGAGCTCTTCCAACCGCCGGAGGTAGTCGCCTGATTCGGCGGCGAGCCGCTCGAGACCGACTGCGATTTCGTCGAAAGCCGGCCGGCCGCATTCCCGCAACTGGCGGGCGTTCCCACTGAGGTAGGCCTCGAGTTCGGAAGCGGAGAAGGGAGCCTCGGGCTCGTGCGGTCCCGCAGGGCCGGCATTGGCGAGGATCTTCGCTTCCTCCAGCACCGCCTGCGCGCAGTAGGCGAGCGAATTCACCTGCCGGATTTTGCTTTTGCGGCTACGCCACTTGGCGAATGCGGCGTCGATGCCACGGATCACCGCTTCGAGCGGAACGCCGCTGTTCTTCCAGGTTTCAATGAGCGCCCAATCGAGCGGGGAGAGCAGGAAGAGGCTTGTGCCGCGGGCGCGCTGGAAGTGCTCTTCAATCTCGGTAAAGTAGTTGAAGTAGTTCGAAGGCCAGTGTTCCTCGGCCTGGGTCATCTCCTCTGCCATATCAACCGCAACCCTTCCAGCGTAAGATCCTCGTCCAGTTGCAGCGAATGCCGGGAAGCGCCGGTGATGAGCGAGGCCTGTCCGCCGGTGACGATCGTCTTCGCGTGCGCGCCCATCGTGTCCTTCATGCGGTCGAGGATGCCGTCAATCATTCCAATTGTTCCGTAAAACAGGCCGGATTGGATGCTGCCCACGGTGTTCGAGCCGATCAGCTTTTCCGGCTCGCGGAAATCGACCATGGGCAGGCGCGCGGTTTTGGCGAAGAGGCCTCCGATGGAGATCCCAATGCCTGGACAAATGATCCCTCCCAGATACTCTCCGGCCGCCGTCACCGCATCGAATGTGATGGCGGTGCCGAGGTCGACAACAATGCAGGGGCCGCCATACTTGTGGAAGGCGGCGACGGCATTCACCACGCGGTCCGCGCCGACTTCCCTGGGATTGTCGTAAAGCACGGTAACGCCAGTGTCCGTTTGCGGAGTAACGAAGACAGCCTCGGTATGGAAATAGCGCTGCGCCATGAGGGTGAGGTTGGCGTCCACAATGGGTACGACGCTGGCAACGATGATGCCTTTGATTCCATCGAAGGAAAGGTCGCTCAGCGCGAACAGATTGCGCAACAGGATTCCCCATTCGTCGGCCGTCTGTTCCTGCACGGTGCGCAGCCGCCAGTGATGAGTGAGCGTATCGCCATGAAAGATGCCGATGGTGACATTCGTGTTGCCGACATCGAGCGCG
>JADLBD010000257.1 GCA_020847975.1 Bryobacterales bacterium
CCAAAAGCAGGATTTCCACTTTCCCACCGCGGCCTCATATGGATCAGAGAAGAAGAAAGGAGGCCTCTCCTGAACGCCGGCTGACGCCGTCGTTCAGGCTCATCGTTCGATTAGAAAATACTTCCAGATGTCAAGGGGGAAAGATCAAAGTCTTGCTGGAATTTTCCTAGTGCCTCTAGTACTTGAAACCAGTTGCAGTTTCAGTCCGCTGCATCTGGCGCCAGTCTCCGCGGCGTTTAACCGCGCAAGTCGCTCCGCCAAGGCTCGCGCCATACTCACTAACGGAGAGCGCCCGCACTCCATTTCACGCTGAACCAGCCCTCGGGCCCGCCCAGGCCGAGCTGCGAGCGCTCGCGCAACTTGTGTTCACATCGCCGCCGTCGCCTTGATCACCTGCTCGATCGAGAGCACCTCCCTCGTCTGAAACGAGACCCAGGGAACCCATCGCCCGGTCAGCTTGTGCACGTCCTCGGCGGAACCCTCAACGATACAGAAGCCCTTTGTCTCTCCTGCGTAACCTCCCCACTGTGAGATCTCGCCTGTCTTCATCTGCTGGCGGACGATGTCCTGAAAGCCTTGGTGCTGGGCCTTGCGTTTTTCAAGATCCTCAGGGATTCTTGTGTTGTCATGTTCCCAAAGCAAAAGATACTGTGCCATCTTAAACCTCCCTTGATACAGTGCCGCGCTTCAGCGTCAACCGGTGCGCGCAATCAGTAATCCAACCAACTTACTGCCGGCGACTATTGTACGCCTCGGGAGGCGCCGGCGCCGCGACCCATCCCGGGGGCCCGCATCAGGGCTTCAACAACTCAATCACCATCGTCCGGTACGGCTTCGCTCCCAGATTCTCCAACACCGGCGCGTCCTCCCCCTTCTCATGGAAAATAACATCCCCGCTCTTGCGTTCCCTCACCGTCTTCTCCCCGGTCTTCGAGTCCGTGCGCCGGTACTTGCAATCATCCATGAACACAATCACCTGATCCGTCGGCCGGATATAACGAGTCCGCGGCGCACCCGGCAGATACGTCACCTCCGAAACGCGCACCTTCGCGTTCTCAAACTTCACCTTCTTCGGCAACTCCGCCCCCGCCACTCCGAACACCATCACCAGCGTTGCCAGCGACGAAAGCAATGCTACAAGAATTACTATTTTCATCTAGCCTCCTTGGAATTTGATCACCGCCCGCCCCGTAAGCTGCCCCTGCGCCAGCTTCCCAATCAACTCCGGCGCAGCCTCTATCCCAAACGTCGTCACCTTCGGCCGCGCCACTCCTTCCTCTGCCAGCGCAAACACCTTCTCCAAATCCGCCCGCGATCCGAGATAGCTCCCCTGAATGCGAATCCCCTTCAACACCGTCTCCGTCACCGCGAACGTGTAGGTGTCCGTCGTCAACCCCACCAGAATCAGGCTGCCGCGCCGCTTCAGACACGAGAACGCTACCGGCACCGCCGCCGCCGATGCAGTGAACACGATCGCCGCATCCGCCCCGCCGTGCTCTTTCACCAGCACCTTGCGCGCATCCTCCGCCGCCACCGCCACATCCGCCCCCAATTGCCTCGCGAACTCCAGTTTCTCCGCGCCCACATCCACCACCGCCGTCCGCGCCCCCATGTGCCTTGCGTATTGCAGCGCCAGGTGCCCCAATCCCCCAAACCCGAATATCGCCACCAACTGCCCCGGCTGCACATGCGCCTCCCCCACCGCTCCCATCGCCGTCCAACCCGCGCAGCACAACGGCGCTGCTTCTTCCGCCGTCAAACCCTCCGGAACACGGATCAGGTTCTGCGCCGCCACGATTCCCTCCGTCGTCAGCGCCCCCTGACGCGTATAGCCGTGGTTGGTTTGCTTCGCGCAATACCGCTCAAATCCCGCCCGGCACGCCTCGCATACACCGCACCCCGCCGCGAAATACGTGATCCCGGCGCGGTCCCCCACCGCCACATTCGTAACCCCCTCACCAACCGCCTCCACCACCCCGATCCCCTCATGCCCCAGCACCAGCGGCGTCAGCGGCAACTTCTCCAGCCCCGTGATCATCACGTCCGAATGGCAGATTCCGCACGCCTCCATCCGCACCCGCGCTTCCCCCTTCCCGGGCTCCCCAACAGCTATCTTCTTGATCTCCACCGGTCCTCGCGGGACACTCAGGCACGCGGCTATCGCTTCGCTTGGCATCTTTCTTACTTTACCCTGGTATACTCTTCAGGGAACATTCGTCAATGTTCCTCGGAATCATCGGCGTGCGGCTACTGCGCTCAGGCGCCGTGCCGCGCGGTCAGCGTTCTACTCTGGAGGTCTCGATGTTTCACGGTGATATCACGCCTGACATTGCCAAGGGCCTGAAAGAACTGCAAAATCGCATTCAAGCCGCGCAAATTCCTTCATCCAAGCTCGATGAAACCCTCAACCTCGCCTCGTGGAATATCCGCGAATTCGGCAAGAAGCCTCGCCGCCCCGAATCGCTCCATTTCATCGCCGAAATCATCGGCCAGTTCGATCTCGTCTGCATCGTCGAACTTCGCGATAACCTCGACGACTTCAACACCGTCCTGAAATACCTCGGCCCCACCTGGCGCGCCGTCGTCTCCGACTATGACTTCGACCCCGGCGGCAACCGTGAGCGCCTCGCCTTCGTCTACGATGAGCGCGCCGCCCGTTTCACCGGCCTCGCCGCCGAAGCCGGCCCCCCGCGCAAGAAAAACGCCGAGGGCGAATACGTCTCCCAGATCACCTTCTGGCGCAGCCCCTTCCTCGCCTCCTTCCAGGCCGGCGACTTCGACTTCATCCTCCTCAGCGCCCACATCCGCTGGGGTGATAGCGAGGAGCAGCGCCTCAAGGAACTCTCGCTCCTCGCCGATTGGGTCGATCAGCGCGCCCGCGAAAAACACGGCTGGGACAAAGACATCATCGTCATGGGCGATTTCAACATCCCCTCCCTCGATTCGCCCCTCTACAAAGCCGTCTCAGCCAAAGGTCTGCAAATGGTCGAAGCCATCGCAAAGAAAGACATCGGCTCCAACCTCGCCAAGGATAAACGCTACGACCAGATCCTCCACTACCCCAAATTCACCTCCGCCTTCACCCAATCCGGCGGCGTCCTCGACTTCTTCCTCAACAGCCAGTCCATCTCCGGCCTCTACGTCACAGACCCGCCCACCAAGGCAAAGTTCACTTACGAGATGTCTGACCATCTCCCCATCTGGGTCCAACTCAACACCGACACAGACGCCGAACGTCTCGACCGCATCATCGCCGCCGGCGGCTAAGGCAGCCTCACTTTCCCCCGCCGCTCACCACCGCCCCCTTTGTCTGATAATCCGGATACGCCGGCTTCTTATACACCGGCGGCGGATTCTTCCTCAACAACTCCATCGCCACCTCCACCGCCTTCTCCAGTTGCGTATCATGCCCCTCGCGCCACGCCTTCGGATCCAACTCCACCTCCACATCCGGATCCACCCCATGGTTCTCCACATCCCACTTCCCGTCCGGATTCCAGAACGCGAAGTGCGGAGCCGTCACCATCCCCCCGTCAATCAACGGCGGATATCCGCCAATCCCCACCAATCCGCCCCACGTCCGCTTCCCCACCAGCGGACCAAGCCCCGCCCTCCGGAAATACCACGGCAGCGCATCCCCTCCCGATCCCGCATACTGATTGATCATCATCACCTTCGGCCCGAAAATCGCCGCCGCCGGCGTCGTGTAATCCGCTCCATCCCGCGACGACCAGAAATTCCACAGCTTCCGCCGCATATAGTCAATGATGTAATCCGCTGCCTTCCCCCCTCCGTTGAACCGCTCGTCAATGATCGCTCCCTTACGGTCCACCTGCGCCAGATAGTAACGGTTGAAGTAAGTGTAGCCGCTGTTGGCCGTATCCGGAAGATACACGTAAGCCAGCTTCCCGCCCGACATCTGATCCACCTTCCGCCGGTTCTCCTCAATCCACTTGAGCCGCCGCAGCCCGCTTTCATCATCCAGAGGAACCACCGTGACATCGCGCGCGTTCGCCCCGCCCGCGTCTGCCCCCACCCGGATCACCGTATTCTTCCCCGCCGTCCCCTCGAAGAAAGCAAAAATCTCATCTGACCCGCGTACCTCTTTCCCGTTCACCGCCAGAACGTAATCCCCCACATTCACGTTCACCCCCGGCTGCGTCAGCGGAGCCCGCGTCTGCGGATTCCAGTTCTCTCCGTTGAAGATTCGCGTGATCCGGTAGCGCCCGTTCTCCACCTTGTAATCCGCTCCCAGCAATCCGCCCTTCACTTTATCCGCCTGCGGTAAGTCCCCTCCGTTGACATACAGATGCCCAACCGTCAGGTTACCCAGCATCTCCTTCCACAAGTAATTCAAATCCGCCCGGCTCCCCAGGTTCCCCAGATACTTTTCATACCGCTCCCCCAGCGCCTGCATATCGAGCCCGTGGTGATTCGGATCATAGAAGTAATCCCGCTCGATCCGCAGTACCTCCTTGTACATCTGCTTCCACTCCGCCACCGGATCCACCCGCGCTTCCACATCGTCCACCTTCACCCGCCCCTCACCCGGCTTGATCGGACCCGTAGTGCTGGCGATAATCCAGTTCGCCCCCTGCCGCAGCAGGATTTTCTCCCCGTTTGCCGACACCTGGAATCCCCTCACGTCATCGGCGAACTTTTCCGCCTTCCGTTTCGACAAATCAAACCTCTGGAGCGTGAACCGCGGCGGCCCGGAACTGAAGTCCAGAATCGAAGGAGCCTCCATCAGAAAAAGAATTCCCGTCTTCCCCGTCTCCATCCCTACATAATTCCGCGCCGGAAGCGGCAGTGGAACCGTCCTCTGGCCGATCCCCTCCAGGTCGATCTTCACTTCCACTTCTTTCTTTTCTTTCTTGTCTTCCGGCTTCTTCACCTCCCCCTTCTTCTCGTCCGCAACCTTCTCCTCATCGCTCTCCGGAGCGAGCGGCGACGCTTCGCTCTTGCTCAACACCGCCACGTACACGCTCCGCGTCACCGGACGCTGGTTGCTCGACATGTCCAGCCCGCTGATCGTCGGCCCGTCATCCGTGCTCGCTGTCAGGTAAAGATACTTCCCGTTCTTATCCCACGCCGGAAACCGCGCATCGCTCATTCCATCCGTGATCTGCGTTGACTTCCCGCCCTCCACCGAATAAAGACACACCGCATACAAGTAATTCTTCAGTTGTCTCGTGTACGAAAGCCACTTACTGTCCGGTGACCACACCTGGTCGAACTGCCCCATCGAATTCTGATAGGTCGAACGGTCCACCTCCACCGGAGTACCCTTCTCGATGTCCACGTACCACAGCCGCAGCCGCTTGTCGGAATACGCAATCTTCTTCGAATCCGGCGACCACACCGGGCTGTAGTAAAACGTCGGCCGCGTCCCCAGCGATATCTTCTTCACCTCCCCCTCGCCGTTCTGCGGCGCGATATGCAGCGCATACTCCCCGGATTCATCCGAAAAATACGCGATCCATTTCCCGTCCGGAGACCATGCCGGATCCCGCTCGGCTACCCCCGCCGTCTTCGTAATATTCCGCGCATTCCCTTTGTCGCTCGGAACAGTGAAAATATCTCCGCGCGCCTCGAACAGCGCCCGCGCCCCCGTAGGCGATATCCCCGCGTTCCTCACCGCTCGCCCCAGTTTCTCCATCCGCGGTCGCACCTCGGCCAGGTCCCCATTCAACGTAATATTCACCGTCTGCGTCTTGCCGCTCTTGAAGTCGTAAATGTGGATCGAACCGAACTGATCGTAAATAATCCCACCCGGTCCAGCGCTCGCCCACTTGAAATCGAGCCCCTTGTTCTCCACCACCTGCGCTACCTGCCTCGTGCGTGTGTCATACCGGAACAAGGTAAACGGCCCATTGCGGTCCGACAGGAAATACACAGCCTTGCCGATCCACATCGGATTGTAGTCATTCGAATCCTTCCGCGGAATTGAAATCACGCTCGAATCCGCCACATTCCCGATCCAGATCGGAGTCGCCCGTCCCCCGCGGTATCGCTTCCACGCCTCATCCGCGCGCATCAGCGGCAGGTACGCCATCTGCTTTCCATCCGGTGAGAACGACGCCGCCGCCACCATCGGAAACGGATACTTCTCCGGCTCCCCGTCCGCCGTCGACACCGAAAATAGTTGCGGGCTGAACGGAACCCAACTCTCCCGCGCCGAAATGAACAGCACCCGCTTCCCGTCCGGACTCCAGCCCACCGCCCTGTCCGTCCCCGGATGCGCCGTCAACCGCTTCGGAACGCCCCCTTCCGCCGGTATCACAAACACATCCGTGTTCCCGTCATATTCCCCGGTAAATGCCACCATCTTCCCATCCGGCGAAAAATACGGCCCCGATTCCACACCCTTGCCGTTCGTCAACCGCGTCGCCGCCCCGCCTGTTCGCTCTACGGTCCATAAGTCTCCGGCAAACGAAAAGACGATGTGCGTTTCATTCATCGCCGGCTGTTGCAGCAGATACGGTCCATCCGCCGCCGCAAGCACGGACACAAAACTCAGGAAAGTGACCAGGTTGCGCATGGACCCATTGTAGGGCAGCAAATCCACGGAAAATTGGTTCTACTCCCCGCTCAACAGATTCGCATCCCGCGTAATCACCCACCCACCATCTTCCTTTCGCAGCACCGTCAGCGTATCCCCGCTGCGCCGCATCACCGCCCCCGCCCCACGCGGCGTCATCGTCACTCGCAGATGATTCCAGCAGTACGCCCAATCCCCCGCCACCCGCAGTTCCTCCACCCTGCACTCCGAAGCGATCGCGAATCTCTCCATCGCCTCATGAAAAGCCTTCGCAAACGCATCCCTGCCGCGCATCGGCGGTTGCCCAGCCGCCAGAAACACCACATCCTCAGCCATCAGGCTCAGCAACCGGTTCAAATCTCCCGCTGCCGTAGCCTCCTGCCAGTCCGCCACCAACTGCCGGATTGCTTGCTCTTCCTGCATTCGCCCACCTACACGTCCTCCAGACCCAGCGCCTTCGGAGCCCGCCCATCCACGTCCACCACGCCCAACTCCGCCGCCACTTGCGCCGCCACCAACACCCGTCCACTCCGCGCCGCCAAACCCGCATTCCCCAGCAGCGCCGCCACCACCCGCCCGAGGAATTCCGGGCTCTCACTGTTCGACAGATCCAGCCATCCGCCCTCGGCTGCCGCCATTACCGCTTCCGTCCGCACCAGCCCCGGATACAGCGACACCACCGTCACCCCATGCGGCCTCAACTCATGCGCCATATCCGCCGTCATCTTGTCCGTCGCTGCTTTCGATACGCCGTAAATCACATTCCCAATGTGCTTCTGCGCCGCCCAGAAGCTGATGTTCACAATCAGCCCCTTCCCCTGCGGAACCATCATCCGCGCCGCGTGCGCCGACACCACGTACGCCGCCCGCACACCGGCATCCATCATGCTCGTCCACCGGTGCATCGGCTGCTCCCAGAACCGCGCTCCCCACGTGAACTTGCCGTCCTCCACCATCCGCTCGTATCCGCCCCAGGCACAGTTCACCACCACATCCAGGCTTCCCGCCTCTTCCGCAATCCGCGCAAACACACCCGCTGTCTGTGCGTCGTCCAGATGATCGCAGCGAATACGCGTCACGCCACTCGGCAGGTCTGCTCCTTCCACACTGCGCCCCGTCGCAAAGACACGCACACCCGCCTCCGCCAGGCCGATCGCCACGCCACGGCCCACTCCGCGGCTCGCGCCCGCCACCAGTGCAACTGCCATCGCTTCCATCTACACAATCTGTTTGACGACGTGTCCTTCCACTTCCGTCAGCCGCTCTCTCCGCCCCTGGTGCATGTAGCTCAGCGCGTGCTGATTCAGCCCAAGCTGATTCAGAATCGTCGTGTGCAGATCCCGGAAGTGTACCGGATTCTCAATCGCCCGCAACCCGATCGCATCCGTCGCCCCCACCACCTGCCCGCCTTTGATGCCGCCCCCCGCCAGCCACACCGAAAAACCCAGATTGTGATGATCGCGCCCCTTGCCGCCCTGGGCCTCCGGAGATCGCCCGAACTCGCCGCCCCATACCACCAGCGTCGAATCGAGCAGCCCCCGCTGCTTCAGGTCCTCGAGCAGCGCCGCCACCGGCACATCCGTCTGAGCCGCCATCCGCAGGTGGTTCTCTTCAATATCGTCATGCGCATCCCACTGCATGTTGCCCGGCCCGCCGCCGCTCACCACGCACACGAATCGCACACCCTTCTCCACCAGCCTCCGCGCCAGCAGGCACCGCCGCCCGTAATCGTCCGTAGGCGCCTTCCCCACGCCGTACATCTCCCGCGTCGCCTGCGATTCCTTCGATATATCGAAAACTTCCGGAGCCTCCGTCTGCATCTTGAACGCCAGGTCATACGCGTTCATCCGCGCCGCGAATTCCTCTGACTCCGCCTTCGGACCCGCCTGGTTCATCTCGCGGATCAACTCCACCGTCCGCCTCCGCTCCGCCTCGTTCACCCCCTTCGGCAGGTCCAGGTTCAGCAGCGGCTTCTTCCCCGGCCGCAGCATCGATGGCTGGTAAACCGCCGGCAGAAAGCCGTTCATGTACATCGGCTGCCCCGCTTCGAGCGCGCCCTTCGGATCAGGCATCACCACATACGCCGGCAGCGAGTCGCTTTCCGTACCCAATCCGTAGATCACCCACGCTCCCATCGCCGGAAATCCCGGAATGATGCGCCCCGTCATCATCTGATACTGCGCCGCCGAATGCACCACCATGTCCCCGTGGCACGACCGGATCACGGCCATGTCATCCACACGCTCCGCCATATGCGGAAACAGGTCCGATACCTCGATCCCGCTCTGCCCGTACTTCTGGAATGTCCTCTTCGTCCCCAGCAGCTTCGCTTCCGTTGTGACGAACTGATATTTTGCCTCGCCGAACTCCTTCGGCCGCTTCTGCCCGTTCAATTCATTCAGCAGCGGCTTCGGATCGAACGTCTCAATGTGGCTCGGTCCCCCCGCCATGAACAGGAAGATCACTGCCTTCGCCTTCGCCGTGAAATTCGGAGCCTTCGGAGCCAGCGGATTCGCATACCCGGCGCGCAACTGCTCCTGGTACAGCATCGAAGTGAATGCCAGCGACCCGAACCCGCAGAATGCGTCCGTCAAAAACTCCCGGCGGTTTCTTGTGAAGCGAATATGTTGGGACATGTCAGTTAATGTAAAGAAATGCGTTCAGGTTGAGCACAGCGAGCGCGAACTCGCTGAGCGGTTGCGATTGCAGGAACTGCACTCCGGCCGCCTTCTCCTTCGCGTTCGGCAGCCGCCCTGCCGCCAGCCGGAACGCCAGATCCACCTGCTTCGAAGGCGACGCCGCCTCCTTGTCCAGCCGTGCCGCCAGAGCCTTCGCCATGTCGTTCGAAAAATCGCCGTTCATCAGTTCCAGCGCCTGCGGAGCGTGCGTGCTCGATTCCCGCCGCGCGCAACTGATCTGCAAGTCCGGAGAATCGAACACCTCCATCATCGGCAGCCGCAGATTGCGCTTATGCAGCAGGTAAATGCTGCGCCGGTCATGTTCGCTTACGTCCTTCGTCACCGCCCACTGCGACGGCTTGTATAGCAGGTTCACCAACTCCTGATCCACCGGCACAATCACGCTCGGACCGCCCATCTTCGGATTCAACCGCCCGGCCACCGCCAGCATCCCGTCGCGAATCTGCTCCGCATCCAATCGTCGCACCGGATAGTGCCACATCAGCGCATTGCTCGCGTCCTTCTCCATCGCCGCCTTTTCCATCGGCGAATCCGAGGACTGCCGGTACGCCTGGCTCATCACAATCAACTTATGGATCGGCTTCATGTGCCAGCCGTTGTTCACAAACTCGTTCGCCAGCCAGTCGAGCAGTTCCGGATGCGACGGCCGCATCCCCATCCGTCCGAAATCATTCGGCGTCGCCACAATCGCCCGCCCGAAATGATATCCCCAGATCCGGTTCACCATCACCCGCGCGGTCAGCGGGTTCTGCGGATCCGTGATCCACTTGGCAAGCTGCGTCCGCGGATTCGGCGCATCCGCCCGCAACTCCGGACTCCCATCCGGAAGCAATACCCCCAGCGGCCGCGGAGCCACCTGGTCCCCACGGTTGTGATAATCACCCCGCGCCAGCACGTAGATCGGCGTCGCCTTCGATAGATCGTCGGAAACCGAAAAAATCGCCGGCAGTGGCTGTGGAGCCTTATCCTCCATCTCCTCGATCTTCTCGAGCATCCGCGCCCGATCTTCGCCCTTCAGCCCGCGCAACTGCTTCTTCAGGCTCTTCATCTCCTGGTCGTAGGCTTCCTTCTTCGCGTTCCATGCTGTCTGCTGCTCCGGTGTGGCGAGGCTCACGTTCTTCTCGTGCACTGCCGCGAAGTACGCCATCATCCGGTAATAATCCTTGTGCCGGATAGGGTCGAACTTATGATCGTGGCAGCGCGCGCAGCCCAAGGTCACCCCCAGGAAACCCGAGCCCACGATGTTCGTCATCTCCACCAGAACTTCGTTCCGGCTCGACGCAACTTCCTGGTTGCCCGCGTTCTTCCGCAGCGGCCCCATCCGTTCGAGCCCCGACGCGATCAGATACTCCTGGTTGTTCGGATCCATCTCATCGCCCGCAAGCTGCTCGGTGAGGAATTGGTTGTACGGCTTGTCTTCCTGAATCGACCGGATCACGTAGTCGCGATACCGCCACGCGTCCGGACGATGCGTGTCGTATTCGAATCCGTCCGTTTCCGCAAACCGTACTACATCCAGCCAGTGCTGTGCCCAGCGTTCGCCATACCGCGGACTGGCGAGCAGCCGGTCCACCACCTTCTCGTAAGCCGCGGGCGATTTGTCGCGCGCGAATGCATCCACCTCTGCCGGGGAGGGAGGCAGGCCTGTCAAATCGAAATACAGACGGCGGATCAGCGCTTCTTTGCCCGCGGGCGGCGAGAATTGCAAAGAGTCCTTCTGGAGACGGGTGAGGAGAAAGGCATCTATCGGATTGGTCGCTCCGGCAACCGCCGGCACAACAGGCTCCGCCCGTGGCTGGAATGCCCAGTGCCGCCGTTCGCCCGGCGTGTACTTCTCATTCCCAATCGAACTCGCGGCAGCGGAGCCCAGGGTAACCGCCACTACCAGGAGAGATATCCGAAGGAACACGAATCCGCCTCCTATAGCCCTTTTTGATGGTCCAATTATATATCAATTTCGTTCGGGCACTGTGGCACATTCCGGTTCCCATTCTGCGCGAAGGCCCGAAGAAGCCATCTGCCCGCGCCCGCTCGGGCTTGGATCGGGCCATCCAGATCATTCAGATCCACTCGGGCATCCGAGTCAGGCGGTTGGTGTATACTCGCTCAGTTCGGGAAGCCCAAAATGGAGATCTGGTTAATGAGACTACTGACCATGTTTCGCCTCGCCTTCCCACTCCTCAGCGCTGTAGCACTGCTCCAAGCCCAGGATGGCGCCGTTCCCTGCGAAGGCTTCAGCCTCCATTACCGCAGCGAAGGCGCCGGCACGCCGATCATTTTCCTGAGCGGCGGGCCAGGCTTCGACGTCGACTACTTCATTCCAGCCGCGAGACTCTTCCCCGCCGGATATCGGCACATCTTTCTCGAGCAGCGGGGCACTGGACGGTCCCGTCCGGCCACGCTCGCTCCCGAAATGATGACTGTCGCCAAAATGGTCGCCGACCTCGAGGCCCTCCGCATTCACCTCAAGCTCGACCGCCTTCTGCTGGCCGGACACTCCTGGGGCGGAATGCTCGCCATGGCCTACGCCGCCGCGCATCCCAACCACGTGGATCGCCTCATCCTCATTGGTTCCGGCGGCCACACTATGAAATTCATCGAGTGGTTCCTGAAGAATATCGAGGCCCGCCTCCACGCCGAAGACCGCGAGGCTCGCGATTACTGGACGGCTGCCGTCAAGCGCGGCGTTTCCCTGGACAAAGCTATGTCGGAATCCATCGCAGCCATCGTTCCCGCCTACTTCTTTGACCGCGGCAAGGGCCTCGCCTTCGCCGCCTCAATGGCGGACGGCGCCTTCCACAGCGACTCCTACATTCCCCTCTTCACCCAGGACGCCGTCAGGAACTACGACCTCCGGGCCTCGCTCGCCACGTTCTCCCGCCCCACCCTCATACTCCACGGCCACCAGGACCCCATCGGCGACAAAACCGCCGAAGACATCCACGCTCTCATCCGCTCCTCCACGCTGCGTTACATCAACGAGTGCGGCCACTTCCCCTGGCTCGAGCAACCCGGCCAAATGCGCGCGATCGTCTCCGAATTCCTCGGAGCAAAGTGAGCGCCTGGCCTCGCTATCTTCACGAAAAACCTGCGGCCGGCCGCGAGCCCAACCGGCTAACCCGCAGTTGATTCAATCAATAGGTAGCACGCGGAGAGGGGCGCCTCCAGTGAAGTCTATGCCGTCCCACTGCCGCCGGTGCGGCCGCGTTCCCGTTCAGCCGGCCTCATCCATACCGCCATGAATCGCGGCTGAAACTGGAGTAAAGTGTCGAGGAGGAGGGGCCAACCATGTTCAATATGCTTTGGGCCGTCGCACTGGTGATCGCGACGCGCTCCGTTGCTGCGGACGCAGTTCCTGCGTCCGTTACCTTTCACAAAGACGTGCTTCCGATTTTGCAGAAGAACTGCCAGACTTGCCACCGCCCTGGAGAGGCCGGGCCCATGTCGTTTCTCACATATGAGACCACGCGTCCTTGGGCCAAGGCGATCAAGGAAGCCGTGCGGCTCCGCAAGATGCCGCCGTGGTTCGCCGACCCGAAGATCGGGCATTTCGTAAATGATCGTTCGCTGCGGCAAAGCGATGTCGATACCCTTGCCAAGTGGGCGGATGGCGGTGCGCCGCGGGGCAATCCGAAGGACGCGCCTCCCCCCGTGGAATGGCCCAAAGGCTGGCACATCCAGCCGGACGTCATCGTGGAAGGCCCGGCTTACGGCGTCCCTGCTAATCCGAAGAACAACGTGGTGGAGTGGATTACCGTAACTGTTCCCAGCGGGTTCACTACTGACACTTGGATTACGTCGGTGGAAATCAGGCCGGAGTATCCTGAAGTGACTCATCACATATGCCTGGGATTCAATCCGCACACGCCCGACGTCAAGTATTTCGTCCCCTATTGGAAAGACAAGGAGCGCGGGGAGGATGGCAGCGCTCTTCCAAACAAGGGACCGACCTTTACGGGAGGGGGAGGCGTGAAGCCGGGCCTCCGGGCCGCCGAGGATTGCTACGTTCCGGGCAATGTCGCCATCGACTACCGGCCGCTCCATGCGGCGAAACTCGTTCCCGCCGGCAGCGATATCACTCTGAACCTGCACTACACTCCCAATGGCAAGGCCGTGACGGACCACGTGCGGATCGGATTTACAATTGCGAAGGAGGCGCCCGAGCGCCGTTACCTTTCATTCTTGAGGCAGGCGACTACCGATCCAAAGCGTTTCGCGATTCCGCCCAACGATCCGAATTGGGCCTGTCCGCCGGTCGAGGTCACCTTTGCCCGAAATGTCGAGTTGGTGTTCATGATGCCGCACATGCATGCTCGCGGCAAAGACATGACGTACACCCTCGAGTACCCCGACGGCAGAAAAGAAGCGATCCTGCATGTGCCTCGCTATGATTTCAACTGGCAGATCGGCTATGAGACGTCCATTCCTGTCCCTAAGGGGACGAAGCTGCGAGTGGATGCGCATTTTGACAACTCCGTGAATAATCCGTCGAATCCGGATCCGAACCGGACTGTCTATTATGGCGAGATGACCTGGGAAGAAATGATGGCTCCATTTTTCAGCGTAGTCGTGGATCGGGACGCCGATCCGAAAAACATCCTCGCGGGCCCAAGACCTCCGTCCAATTGAGTGGAGCGTCTCACGCGCTGTTGCCGCGTCCCTCTGAATTTCACCTGTTCCCCGGCGTTCCGCTGGAAGGCCGGGGCAGGCTGAACACCGGTTCTCCATCTCGGCTATTTCGCGAAAACTAGCCTAACGAGGAAGCCCCCCGGCTCTGCCGGGGCGGCAGTAGTAGTTTGACGTTTCCGGGAGTCCATCGGGAGCAACGCGTCAGCCGCCAAGCGCACGAATGTGGACAGTCCGATGGAACTCCGAAGGAGCCCAAGTTGCCGATGCTCCATCGACAGTACGGCAAATTTGCACTGGCAACGCCTGGAGCCCGGACGGCGGCTCGCCGAGCGGAGTGCCAGCGGCGCCTCACCGTCAAACCCGGAGCGCGAAGCGCTCGCCAGCCGCTTTGAGCGGCTCACATTAATAAAGCCCCCGGCTTTGCCGGGGGTCATTTCCCGTAATTCGACACCGCCCGTTCTATCCCCTCGCGCGCCGCCGACAGGTCCTGCGTGTTCATCGCCGGCCGTACCGTCAGCCGTGCGTTGAATGCCAGAAACCATGGTTCCGCCGCTGCCGGCAATTGGGAAGAGTCCGTCATGTCGAAAAAAATATATCCCGTGCGCTCGCCATTATCCTCGGAGAAATAGGCTGCTTCCGCCTTCATTTCCCCAACGATTCGTTGAACCGTGCTGCCCAACGTCCCAGTTCGCGCGGCGGCGTTTCCTGTTCCTTTGATCCCCGCAAGGCCTCCGGCTGCCCGTCCTCAATCGCCGTGACCGGCTCCATCCATCGCTCCCCGTCATGCACCGCCACCGACATCCATCGCCACTTGCCCTGCCTCCCGCAACAGGAGTAAAACAGGAGTAAATCTGGTACGCGAGGATGCTATTCCATGAGGCTGCTTTCCATCTTTTCTTTCATGCTCCAGTCCCCTGCCGCCAAGACGCCCGAAGCCGCCGACCCCGACGCCAAGGCTATTGCGCAGATTGAAAAGTCCGGCGGAAGCGTCCGCCCCTTGGCCCAGAACGACGACCGCCGCGAGGTCAGCTTCTATCTCCAGGGCCCTGCAATCAAAGACGCCGACGTCGCCCCCTTGGCCACACTCCACAAAGTCGTCATCGTACACCTGGGAAATACCGCCATCACCGACGACGCCCTCGCCTATTTAAAGCCTCTCACCGGCCTCGAACAACTCCATCTCGAGAAAACCAGGATCACCGGCAAGGGCCTCGCGAATCTCAAAGACCTCAAGAAGCTCACCTACCTCAACCTCTTCGGCACCGAAGTCGACGACGCCGGTCTCGAACAACTCGCCGTCCTCACCAGCCTCAAACACCTCTACGTATTCCAGACAAAGGTCACTGACGCCGGCATCGCCAAACTCAAACAATCTCTACCCAACCTCGAAATCGTCAAAGGCTGGTAGAACCCCTATCCCCATCCATCCTCTGCGCCCTCCGCCCATCCTAAAGCCCCAAACGCGCAGCAAGGCCCTACCCCGGCAACCCCGGCGGCTTAGGAACCCCCGGCAACTTCGGAGCCCCCGCGGGCTTATAGTCCGGCGGTATCTCGAAAGTATTCGGCGGCGGCTCCATCCCCGCGCACCGGCAATGGCAGATCTGCTCCCCGAAACTCCCCGTCGTCTTCGTCAACACCGGAAGGTGCAACTGCGAGCTCGTCCACACCTCCACAGCCGAAATCACCCCCTGCGGCTGCGGAGCCTGCGGCATGTTCGGAGCCTGCGGCATATTCGGCGCAGCCGGAGGCTGAAACAGGTACTTCTTCCCGTCCACCGCATGCCCCTCGATGAAATTCTTCCCCAAGTCAATCACGTTCGTCGGAGGAGCCGGCGGAGCCCCGCCCGGCATCCCCGGCGGCGTGAACTTCGGCATCTGCGGCATCTGCGGCAGCTGCGGCATCGGGATCCGCTGCACTTCCTTCTTTACGTGATCCAGGATGATCGTCTCCCGTTTCTTCGGATCCGTAATCACCGACGTATCCCCCGAATCGACGCGCATCCGCCCCTCCGCATCCCGAAACATCTTCGAGGGAAATTGTTTCGGATCCACATTCGGCTGCGCCGTCTTCAGCGTCGTGATGCACTCCGCGCACGCGGCCGGCAGTTTAGCGGGAGGAATCTGGTCCACAGCACCACAGCTTACCACGTTCCCTGGACCCCGTCCGCGTCATCGCTGGACGCGAACCGTCGCCCTCGCGCTCGCTGGGGCGTAGCCTCGCTTTTTCACTCGCACCGTCATCTCATACGCGCTGGCGCAAGCTGCGCAAGACCATACCGCAACGTACTGCCCCCTGCTATTCGTCTCGCCTGTGACCTCCGTTCCGTTCCCGCGGAAGGCCCCGCCGCCCGCGCTGATGGTTACCGTCGCTCCGCTTACCGGTTCCGATCCGTCGAACACCCGTACGGAAATCCCGGTCGCATGTTTGGGGGCCACCACCGCCGGCGAGGCTGTTGCACGGACACCCAGACTCTTCGTCACCGGCGCGGGAGTCAGCCTCAGACCGCCGGTGGCGCTCTCATAACCTGCCTTGCTCGCCTCGATTAACAGAGTATACGCCGCTGCGCAAGGCCGGCATACCCAATTGGCCGTAAACTGCCCCTCGCCGTCCGTAAACCCGCTCACTTCATCCGTGCGCGATTCGAGACGCGATTCGAGAAAGACTTCGCGCGTCGTGGTAGCCTGTCCCGCCTCCCCGCCGGCCGCCTGCGTTTTAATCCCGACCAGTGCTCCAGGCACACCCCGGCCTTCTTTCGACACAACCCGAACTACAATCCGAACCGGAACGTCCGGAGCCGCGCTCAATTGTGAAGCGCTCGCGTGAATGGCCATCGGCGCCGGTGGCTTGGCCCCGCTCATGTATGCCCGATACCCGAAGTACACTCCCGCCCCCGCCATCACTGCCGCCAGCAGGATCACCCACCTCCGCCCCCATCTCGCTTTCTTCTTTCTCGTGCCTGCCGCCGCACTCGATTCCGCCAGTCCACTCTCCGTCTGCATCAGTCGCTCCACGGAGCCAAGTAATGCCTCCCCATGCGAAGCCAATCCGCCGTCAAACGCATCCAGCCACTGCCGGTTTCCCAAGAAGAACTCCAGATCTCCCGCGGGCTCCACCTTCTCAAATCGCGCCGGAAGCACCGCCACCCCATGATGGTCCGCCCTCTCCAACTCCCGCGCCATCTGCCGCGATTCGTTCGCGTGCTGCGTAAAAATCAGCACCATTACCCGGCACCGGCTGATCGCATCCCGAATGGCCGTGGGCCACGTCACCCCAGGGGGGATATCTCGCGGCGCAATCCAGCAGGAATACCCCTGCCCCTCCAGCAGAGCGCACACCCCGTCCGCCAGCGCCTTGTCCTGCACTGCGTAGCTGATGAAAACGTCAATCCCGCCTTGCTCCTGCTCAGGCATTGCCGTGCCTCCGCACAACCCCATGCCGGCCTGCTCTCGCCCCGATTATAGACCCGCTCACGCCGCAAATGCGAAGAAATTCCCGTAAGAATCCAAAACATTCACTGCTACACGCGACTCCGTACGATATCCCCAATCATCTTCCAATTCATTCCACACAAATCGCCACATCCGCCCCGGCACAAACGTCCGCATATCACTCATAGTCCGGCACAATCGAAAACGCCGTGCGCTGAATTAAGGCAGCTTCGGCTCGCGAATCAACTCCGCCGGCGGCGCCCCGGTCAGCGTCTTCAGCCACGCCACAATCGATTCCACTTCCTCCTGCTTCAGCTTCGTTCCCAACTGGTATTCCGCCATCTGCGCCACCGCCTCTTCCAACTTCCCCACCTTGCCGTTATGGAAATACGGCCCCGTCTTTTCCACATTCCGCAACGAGGGAACCTTGAACATCATCCGGTCCTGCGCATTCTTCGTTACCTGGTGCCGGCCCGTATCGCTGCTGTCCGGATACGCCTTCTCCGCTCCCAGTTTCTGGAAACTCCCGCCGCCCACCAGCGTCCCCGAATGGCACGATGCGCACCCTGTATGCATGAACGTGTGGAAACCCATCCGTTCCTGCTCCGTCAGCGCATCCTGATCGCCCTTCAGAAACCGGTCCCATTTCGAAGGAGTCACCAGCTTCCGCTCGAACGCCCCGATCGCCCGCGCCGCGTTGTCGAAGGTTACCGGATCCGCCTCTCCTGGGAACGCCTCCCCGAACCGCTTCACATACTCCGGATATCTCTTCAGAATTGCCGCCGCCTCATCACCGGAAACCAGCGCCATCTCCACCGGATTCAGCATCGGCCCCTTCGCCTGTTCTTCCACTGTCTGCGCCCGCCCGTCCCAGAACTGCGCGAACTCACCCGCCGCGTTATACACCGTCGGAGAGTTTCGACTCCCTTTCTGCCCGTTATGCCCCGTCGACGTCGCCTGGTTATCCACTCCGTACGTCGCTAGGTCATGGCAGCTATTGCAGGAAACCTGCCCGCTCTTGGAAAGCCGCTTCTCGAAATACAGCATCCGCCCCAACTCCACCTTCGACTCCGTCTCCGGATTCGCCTCATTCTCAAAGCTCGCCGGAAGCGGCCGGAACCCATGCATCATCCCCATCCGTCCGCCCATCATCCGCCCATGCTGCGGTCCCATCTGAGCCAATAACACGGCGACACCCGCCGCCAGAACACAGCCCAATACAAATACAGTTTTCATCTCGCCTTCCACGATGCAATCCTACAACCAAACGTGACAACCCTCGCCAATCTCTGCCCCACCCCCAATCCGGCGGCCCAGCACTCATCAAGCCTCGAGCATCTCGCCGCCTGCCTGGATGAGAACTTGGATGGATCCGGCGAAACCGTGTAGGATTTGCACAAGACCTCCTTGGGGAGTCTGCCTGGCGGTAACTCCCGGGATTGGTCCACTGCAAAACGCCCTGTCAGGAATGGAGAAGCCATGTTCTCATGGGTGGCCATCGATCGCTTTGCCGGGAAGGAGCGCGCCAGGAATGCAACCTTCCGTAAGCAGTCCGCCGATAAGGTGCTTCGCTCGGATGCCCAGCCGCTCACCGATGACGAGTTGATGGCCAAGCTGCGGTCCTTTTTGTCCTTCTTCTTGCGCAGCGATTCTCCCTTCAACTCGATACGGTGTGCGTTGTGTACCAGGCGGTCGAGAATGCTGTCGGCCAGCGACGGATCGCCGATCTGCGCGTGCCATTGCGCCACCGGCGCCTGGGAAGTGAGCACCGTCGAGCGTGTCTGATAAAGGTCCTCGCAAATCTCCCAGAATTCCCTCCGTTCCGGCTCATTCAGCGGCGCCATCGCCCAGTCGTCCACAATCAGTACGTCAATACGCCACAAACGCACCAGCAGATTGCGCAGGCTGCCATCGGCCGCGCCAAGCCCAAGTCGTGGAATAAGGCGCTGGCACGCGTCGACAGCACACTGTATCCATCCCGGCAGGCTTTCTGCCCCAGGGCAGCCGCGATATAGCTCTTCCCCACGCCCGTCGGCCCGATGAGGAAAATGTTCTCGTGCCGCCCGACTCAACCGGATTCAGCGCTCTGCGTTTGAATCACCATCCGGTTGAGTCCGCGCGTGGCACGATAGTCAATCTCCTCCACGCAGGCATTCCCGCGCAGCTTGGCTCTGCGTAATCTCTGCTGAAAAGCGAGGTTCTGCCGCCATGTCCACAGCCGGTCCACCATGAGCGAAAGTTTCTCCTCGAAAGTGAGTGTGGAAGCTGGCTCGCTTTGTTCCACCTCGCGCCAGGTCTCCACCATCGGATCGGTTCACCATCGTCTGGCTCATCACGTTCCCGTTCTTCATCGCCGTCCCGTAGCTGTTCTCCAACTCCAACACTGTCCACGCCCATGGCCATACGTCGAGCGTCTTCACCAGCTTCACGTGTGTCAACTGCAACAGGCTGTCGTAGCTTCGCTCCTCCCGCATCTTCGTCCCACGGTCTACAGTCTGAATCCCTCCATGCGGCGGTTAGCTGAGCACCCCGTAGCTCTCGGCAATCCCACTCGCTCTGACCCCGAAGACATTCGCCAATCGCCCCGCGCTATCGTAGCCGGCAACAACCGTACGCCCCAAAGGATACACCACCTGCGTCAAGCCGTCCACCAGGTTGTAGCCGAACCCCGTGAATGCATACGCATCCCCCCCACTCATGGTCTGCCAATAGGAGTTCACCCTCCCCAACCCGTCGTAACCGTGGCTGGAGGTCGAAACACCCGTCGCCGTTGCGCTCTGTAAGCGGCCGCCCGAGCTATAGATGAACGAAACCCC
The DNA here is from genome assembly GCA_020847975.1 of Bryobacterales bacterium. GTDB lineage: Bacteria > Acidobacteriota > Terriglobia > Bryobacterales > Bryobacteraceae > CADEFT01. Next base: position 20,114 of record JADLBD010000257.1, read on the forward strand.
CGGTGTCCCGTCGGTTGCTCAGATTGTGCGGATTTCGCCCGCTCGACGTGAGCTTCCGGCAAGGATGCGTGACTCGCTATAGCAGCACGTAGTAATTTCGGAAATGCCTCGAAAGAAGACACCAACCGCAGAAGATTTTCTCAATGTGCAGAGTAGGCTGGCGGAATGGCGGAGCAGTCATCGGCCTCGATCGCCGTTACCGGAGGAGTTGTGGACGGCGGCCGTCGAATTGGCGCGCAAGCACGGGCTGCATCGCACGGCGCGCACGCTGCC
>JADLBD010000258.1 GCA_020847975.1 Bryobacterales bacterium
CCGGAGAGACGACGGTGAGATCGGGCAGGTCCACATTCGTCCAGTATTCGATCATCACCGGCGTGGCGAAGAGGTGATCCACCGGGATATCGAAAAAGCCCTGAATGGGCGCCGCGTGAAGATCCAATGCCAGAATCCGGTTGGCCCCGGCCCGTTCGAACAGACTGGCGACCAGCTTTGCCGAAATGGGAACCCTGGGTTTGTCCTTCCGGTCCTGACGCGCGTACCCATAATAGGGTAACACTGCCGTGATGCGGTCCGCTGAGGCTCGCTTGAGCGCATCCATCATCAGCAGCAGTTCCATGATGTGCTTGTCCACCGGCGTGCAGGTGGGCTGCACCACGAACACATCAGCCCCGCGGACGTTTTCGTTGATTTGGACGTGCAGCTCGCCGTCGGAAAAAGTCTTGACTTCCGAAGCGGCGAGCGAACAGGAAAGATGCTGGCAAATTGCTCTCGCCAGCGCGGGATTGGCATTCCCGGTGAAAATTCTGAGACGGTCGAAACTCATTCTGCGTACCGGCTTAGGGGCGGCCATGTGTGTTCCAGAGCGTGCGCCCCCAAACATTCCCACCACAGGGAACGATACCGGGCGCGTTTGACAGTTCGAAAGACAACAGACTCGATATTCGGGAACGCCTTCGCGGCGGCAACTGCATCCGATCGGTTCGAGAAGAACCCGAAGACGGCGGATCCGCTGCCGGTCATCAGCGCCACGGACGCTCCCGCTGAGATCAACTTCTTCTTCAACCGCCGGATTTCAGGGTGTTGTGCGAAAACGACTTCTTCGAAGTCATTCTGGCAAAAACCCCGCCAGGACCATGCCGGAAGATTATCCCCAACTTCCCAGCTAAACGACTGGAAACTATTCATGATACGCGAATCCGGGGTTACCGTCAAATGTCTCCCCAGGCTCTGGAACGCCTGTGGAGTGGAGACGTGGATGCGCGGCGTTATCAGGACTCCATGGGAAACCCTGGGCTCGGGAAAGGCATACAGTTCCTCACCCCGGCTCAGCCCGAGCGCGGTTCCGCCACAGAGGAAAAACGGCACGTCACTGCCCAGCGCAGCCGCAATGTGGGTGAGTCTATCGATGGAGACTCGTTTGCCGGCCAGCGCCGGCAGGGCCAGCAGGACCGACGCGGCGTTGGTTGATCCCCCGCCGAGCCCGCCTCCCATCGGGATGCGCTTGCGCAGCCGGAAACGCACTTCCGCCTTCAGCCGCATCTCCTGAAGAATCGCCGCGGCCGCGCGAAGGATGATGTTGTCGGGAATTTCCGGGGTGCATTCCACCTGGAGGGAAGTGGTCTTTGCGGGGCGGTAATCCACCTCGATGAAGTCGCCGAGCGAGATGGTCTGAAAGACGGTGCGGAGTTCGTGGTAGTTATCCGGCCGTTTGTGGAGGACTTTGAGCGTAAGATTGATCTTGGCCAGGGCGGGGACACGAGCGGTGCGGACGCTGGGCGGAGTTGGCATCTGAATTGGCCGGGAATTCTTAGTTTAGCGGAACACTCAGCGCTATGGAGGCCGTGGGTGTGCTATGGAGTGGTAGGATGAAACCGCACTTGACGCCGGCCGTGATCCTGCTTGCATCCCTGCTCCCCTTGCGTGCCGCTGAGGTGAAGTGTCCGCGGACCGTGGAGGTGAGGCAGACTCTCGCGCGGTTCCGGGGTGGCAGGACGGCTCCAGCGGAATCCCGACGCAACTCGCCGGAGTCACTATTTTCGACGGAAAGCCGCGGGACGGAGCTTCCCTCGTCTATGACCGGAAGAAAACGCTGGCGAGGGAATGGATTGCCACATGGTCTCTGACGAAGGGTCAGGCGTACTGGCTTTCCTGCTCCTATCAGGGCACTGTCCTCACGCTGGAGCGCCGCTTGCCGCCGGATGCTTCTCACTGCACGGTGACATACGAAAGAGACACGCAGGTGGCGGGACTGCCGGCCATCCAGGCGATGAGCTGCCAGTGAGGATGACGGCATGAACACCGTGCACCGCCTGTTGTGCCGTTCCGGGCTGTGGCGGAGCGTCCTCGAACACAAGATGATGCCCTGGGTGCTCGAGGGCCAGGATGTGGGGGCTGAACTGCTCGAGATAGGCCCGGGCCCAGGCCTCACCACGGACATCCTTCGCCTCCGGGTTCCGCGTTTGACCGCGCTGGAAATCGATTCGAGGCTTGCCGTTTCCCTGGCGGCGCGGCTAGGCGGCAACGTGCGCGTAGTCCAGGGGGACGCCACGGCGATGCCGTTCCCCAACGCTTGTTTTTCGGCGGCGATTTCGCTGACCATGCTCCACCACGTGCCCTCGGCGGAGCTTCAGGACAAGCTTTTTGCCGAAACGTGGCGCGTTCTGCGCCCCGGTGGGCGATTCGTGGCCTGCGACAGCAGGAAGAGTTTCGCCATGACCTTACTGCACGCCTGCGACACGATGGTGGTTGTGGATCCGGAGACCGTGGGCGTGCGCCTCGAACGGGCCGGCTTCCACGATGTGCAAGTCCAGTGTCAGGAGCGCGCGTTCAAAGTGACAGCCGTTCGCCGCTGAGGCGGGCCTTCCACTTGTATTCTTGAGATTGCATGACCAGGCGCGAATGGATGATGGCTTCGATGGCCGCCGTGGCGGGCGGGCAAGGCCGCGAAGCGGAGTACAAGGTCTATTTCGGTGATCTTCACAATCACAACGTGATCGGCTATGCGCAGGGTTCGCTCCGGCGCAGCTTCGAGATTGCGCGGGATCACCTCGACTTCTTCGCCTTTACGCCGCACGCGCACTGGCACGACATCGGGCATTACGAGCAAAGCATCGAGGACAAGTGGATCAACGGATTCGCCGTTACCCGCGCGCGGTGGGGAGAGGTGCTGCGCATAAGAGAATGCGATGCTCCAGCGGCTGGTGTTCGCGGATCATTTTCAGACGCGGTTCCGCGTGTTCAGACGCGGTTCCGCGTGCAGGACGTTGGCGAAGGGGCGTCGGCGGACTGGTATTCCGTGCGTGTGGCGCAGGCGAACGGACAACTCGCCTGGTCAAGCCCGATCTGGGTGAACCGGCGCACGTAAGACTCACCAGGCCAATGCCACAGCGGGCACTCGCGGATCCGCGGCGGCTTCCAGCGCCCCCGTTGCCGGATCCAGGAGAATCGCCGCATTGCTTCCCTGGCTCCACGCCGGCTGTACGAACAATTCGTGTCCTTTGCGAAGAAGCGCCGCGCGGACGCTCTCCGGCACGCGGCTTTCCACCGTCAACTCGCCGGGATACATCTCGTGCGGAAAGGGCGAGGAGGGGAAACTCTTCGTCGAGAACCGTGGAGTCTCGATGGCCTGCTGCGCGCCCATGCCGAAATCCACCACGTTGAGCAATGTTTGCAGTGTCCAAACCACCTGCTCATCGCCTCCCGGGCTTCCGGCCAACAGGAAGGGCTTTCCGTCTTTCAAGACCAGTGTGCCCTGAAGCGTGCTTCGCGGCCGCTTGCCCGGCGCCAGGGCGTTGGCGTGCCCTTCCACCATCGAGAAATAATCGCCCCGGCAGTTGAACGCGAAGCCGAGATCCGCCATCACCACCTTGGTGCCGAGTCCGCTGTGCAGGCTTGGCGTAAAGGAAATGGCGTTGCGTTGCCGGTCCATTACGGCGATGTAGCTGGTGTCGCCGTCATGGTCGCTATCGGCGCTTATGGCCACGTCCGAGGGCCGGTTCAGCGGCGCAAAGCCCGGCGCGAAGCGCTCCGCGTCTCCGGCTCGAAATTCCCGCGATGCTTTTGCCGGGTCGATGAGTTTGCGGCGCTCGGCCGCGTAATCTTTCGAAAGCAGCCCTGCCCAGGGGATGCGGATGGCGTCGTCATCGCCCATGTACTTATCGCGGTCGGCCATGCCCAGCTTGATCGCTTCCACCACGGTGTGGATATATTGCGCGGAATTCTGTCCCATGGCCTTCAAATCGTAACCCTCGATCAGGTTCAGCGTGACCAGTTCCGCCGGACCCTGGGTTGCGGAACGGTTCTTGAAGACATCGTAGCCGCGGTAGTTTACCGTAACCGGTTCTTCCACTTTCGCCGTGTAGGCGGCGAAATCCTCGTAGCGGAAGAGGCCGCCATTGCGTTCGGAAAAGTCAGCCATCTCGCGTGCGATCTCGCCCTTATAGAAGAGGTCCCGGGCGGCCCGCAGCCCGGCCAGCCTGCCGGCGCGCGCTGCTTTCTTCTCTGCCTCGACCAACCGGCGAAACGTCCGCGCGAGGTCAGGATTGCGGAACAGCTCTCCGCCTCTCCATCTCTTACCCTCGGGCGTATAGAGCCGCGCCGTGGTGGGATACTTGCTCAGTTGCCGCGATGTGTTCCAGGAACGGGCCTCGCCTTCCGAGATTGGATAGCCGTGTTCGGCGATCTCAATCGCCGGCGCAAGCAATTCGCCGAAGGTCTTCGTGCCCCAGCGCGACAGCAGGATGTACCAGGCATCGATCACTCCCGGCACCGTCCCGGAAAGCAGCGAGTCATTCAGCGGAAGTCTCCCGTCGCGGTTCTTCCTGTACCACTCGATGGTGGCCAGTTTCGGCGCGGTTCCTTCGGCGTTGAGGGACCAGACCTTCTTCTCTTTCGCGTCGTAGACGAGCAGCGTGGCGTCCCCGCCGATGCCGTTCGAGGACGCCTGCACCACGCCAAGCACAGCCTGGCCGGCGACAATCGCGTCAAACGCGTTGCCGCCCGAAAGGAGCACGCGCGCGGCGGTCATGGTCGCCTGCTGCCGCATGGAGGTGACGGCGAACTCGCTGCCGAGGGCGGGCACTTTTATGGTTCGCATCCCGCCACCCGTGAGCAGCACCCGTTCGTACGGCCGTCCGGATTGCGCGTAAAGACCGGCGCAGAAGAGCGCCGCGCCAAGCGTAAGAACCAATTTCATTTCATGCACCTCGCATTTAAGGAACACGCGCAAAACGGAGCCCGCCCGCGCCGTGAACATCGCGGTGTTCCTCGTACTTTGGGGGCGCGGGACGTGCCCTTTGCGCTTTTTGAGGAACACGCGCAAAACGGAGCCCGCCCGCGCCGCGAACATCGCGGTGTTCCTCGTACTTTGGGGGCGCGGGACATGCCCTTTGCGCTTTTTGAGGAGTGGTCTGTCACATTTTCCCGCTCCATGTTATCAACACCTGGGCCGCGGGGATAGAGGCGCTCAGGTGGCGTGTCAAGGCGCTCAGTTGGTTTGTGGTCCAAATCCGTGTCAAACTGGCGGCGTACCGCATCCTGGATGGAAGCCGTCGATTCCGGAGGTTGAAACAAGTGAAGATCAAGTCCAGCGATTTCCGTGTGAAGCCCGGAGCAAAAGTAAACCTGAAGAAATGGCCCACGCTGGTGGATCCGTTCTACAAGTCGAAGGAAGACTATCAGCGTATCCTGACGAAGCACATCTCCGAAATGGATGACCTTCAGAGGATACTCTATGCCGACGACAGGTACGCCCTGCTGCTGATCTTTCAGGCGATGGACGCTGCCGGTAAGGATGGAGCCATCCGGCACGTCATGTCGGGCCTCAATCCGCAGGGCTGCCAGGTGTTCAGCTTCAAGAGCCCGAGCGCCGAGGAACTGGATCACGATTTTCTATGGCGCACGACCCGCTGCCTTCCCGAGCGCGGCCGCATCGGCATTTTTAACCGTTCCTATTACGAGGAAGTGCTCATCGTGCGCGTTCATCCCGAGATCCTCGAGGGGCAGAATCTCCCGCCGGAGGCTTTGCAGGATGGCAGCGTTTGGGAAGAACGCTATCGCTCCATCACCGACCTGGAGGGGCATCTGCATCGCAATGGAACCCGCATTCTGAAGTTCTTTCTGCACGTCTCGAAAGAGGAACAGCGCAAGCGCCTCCTGTTGCGCATCGACGAGCCGGAAAAGAACTGGAAATTCAGCGCCGCGGACCTGGCGGAGCGGGAGTTGTGGGATAAGTATACGGACGCATATGGGGCTTGCCTCAGCGCGACCAGCACGAAACGATCGCCCTGGTTCGTGGTTCCCGCCGACGACAAGGAAAACGCCCGGCTGATCATTTCCCAGGCGGTTCTGGACTGCATGAACAGCCTCAATATCAGGTATCCGGTTGTATCCCCGGCGCGGCGCAAGGAGTTGCAGGGGCTCCGCCGGATACTGGAGAAATGATTGGCCCAGTTCCCGGTGCGTCGATGGTTCCGAGCCGAACCGATCGTCGTTGGGGCTGCTGCCAACCACCCAATGCTCTATAGTAAGTGGAATGCCCCGCTTCTGGGGATCGAAAACCATCGCCTGGACCGGGTTTGCGCTGGCAGCTATCGCCGGTGGCTGGCTGCTGTGGCGCACCGGGCGAACGCTCGACCAGACGCGGGCGGAAGTGGCGCGCGAGCAGGAGGTTCCGGCTACGATTCGCGCCCTCGACCGTACGCCCGCGCCGGGCGTCGAACCCATTGCCGCGGCCTCCGGTTTTCGTGATGCCGCGGTGTTTGCCGGGCGGCTCTATGCGGCGACGTCGAACACGCTTTGGGAGTACGACGCGGAAGGAACGGTGACGAACCGCTATGTGTGCGGCCTTGACCTTCCTTCGGCGCCCTTGAGAAGGCTTGCGGTAGGGCTTGTCGCGGGGGCGCGTGATCAGGAGTTGTTCATAGCGACGCGCGGCGGTGGACTGGTTGTGTTTGACGGCCGCGATTTCCGGCAGATCCTGCCGGCGCAGCAGGAATACCGTAATGTTACCGCGCTGCTGCCGCTCGAATCGGGACAGGTGCTGGTGGGAACGGAGAAGGGCGGAGTGCTCGCCTGGAGCGGCGGCAAACTCACCCATTTCCACGATTCCCTGCGCACGGCGCACGTCACAGCCCTCGCCGGAACCCTCGACAGTCTGTGGGCCGGCACGATGGATGAGGGTGTGATTCATCTGCGCGCGGGGCAGGTGGAACGCTCCTCTGACCGGGAAGGGCTGCCGGACCGCCATGTGTTGTCACTGGCGGTGCGCGGCGATTCGGCCTGGGCCGGGACGGCGATGGGGATTGCCGAGTACCAGGCCGGCAAGTTCCGGCGAGTCCTTGCCGAGGGAACCTTCGCGAACGCGCTGCTCGCCGGGGAAGGGAAGTTGCTTGCGGGAACCTTGGATGAGGGCATTGTGGAGATCCCGCTCGAGGCGCGCCAACCGCGTCCGCGTGTTTCTCCGCGCGCGGGCGAAGGCGAAGTGGAGGAGTTACTGGAAGCGAACGGCGTCACCTACGCCGTCCTTCGCGACGGCCTTGCGGCGCGCAGGGAGCAAAACGGGGATTGGACGAAGATTGCCGCTAACGAGGACGCGCCGCTCGCCGACAGCAACATCGCGGCGCTGGCGGTGGAGCCAGGCGGACGTTTGTGGGCGGGCTACTTCGACCGCGGCCTCGATGTCCTCAACCCGGGAGCCTCACGCGCCATTCACAGGGAAGACGAGCACCTGTTTTGCGTCAACCGCATTGTTCCGCGGCAGGACGGAGCCATCGTCGCCACGGCCAACGGACTGGTGTTCACCGACGCGGCGGGCAGGACCCGCCAGGTGATGACGCGGCGGGAAGGCCTGATTGCCTCGCACGTCACCGACGTTCTGGTGGACGCGGCTGGCATGGTGCTGGCGACACCGGCCGGGATCACGTTTCTTGCCCCCGGCGGTCCGCAAAGCATCTACGCATTTCACGGGCTGGTGAATAATCACGTGTACTCGCTGGCGCGCAGCGGGAACCGCATTCTAGCCGGAACATTAGGCGGCATTTCTGTTTTGGATAATGGAGTGGTGAAAGCGAGCTTTACCACGGCGAATTCCGGGCTCCGCCACAACTGGGTGAGCGCTCTCGCCTCCGTGGGCAGCGAGTGGTTCGCCGGAACCTACGGGGCCGGCATCTTCCGCTTCGATGGCGCCCTCTGGCGCGGCTTCTCCGATCTGCGCGAGGGCTTCGCGGTGAATCCGAATGCCATGTCGGTGACGGAAGGCGCGGTTTACGCCGGAACTCTGGGAAGAGGGCTGGCTGTTTACAACCGCTCGAACGGGCGCTGGGGATTTTCCACCGCGGGCCTGCCGTCGGAGAACGTCACCGCCCTGGCGGCGGCAAACGGGTTTCTTTATATCGGAACGGATAACGGAATGGTGCGAATATCGGAGAGGAGTATTGCGTTGCCATGAGGCCGCTGCTGTTCACGTTCCTGGCCGCGCTGGCGGCCTACGGGGACGCCGGGGTGATCATCCCCTCGAACAAACCCGAACCGGATGCGAGAATCCTCTCGCTTGGGGAGATGGACGTGGATGTCCTCATCGACAACCAGGCGGCGCGGGTGCGCGTCCGGCAGATCTTTCAGAGCCACGTGCCCGGAATTCTGGAAGGAAAATATGTCTTCGCGCTGCCATCCCGGGCGGTGGTTTCCGATTTCGCTGTTTGGGACGACGTGGTTCGGATTCCCGGTGTGATCCTCGAACGGCGCAGGGCGGAAGAGATCTATGAGAACCTCCGGTGGCAGGCTATCGATCCCGGCCTGCTGCAAATGGGGGAACGCGACGCCGATGAGGCGCGCCGCGGCGCAGTATTCAGCGCGCGCATTGTGCCCATTCCCGGGTTCGGCTCGAAACGCGTGGAGATGGAGTATCACGAAACCATCCCCGTGGAGGATCTGCAATCCTTCTTCGCCGTACCGCTGCGCCCGGAGGCTTACCGTGTGCAGAGGGCGGGACGGCTCGGTATCCGGTTCGAACTCCGCTCCAGGCATCCGGTGAAGGACTTTCAAAACGCCGGCGCGCTCTATGCGTTGAAGATCACGGAGCGCACGCCAAACCGCGTGCGCGCGGCGTTCGAGGGGCAGAATGTCAATTTGAGTGAGGACTTCGCGGTTCGCTGGGCGCTCGATGGGGTCAAAGAACACCTCGAGATCCTGACGCATCGTAAGGAGAATGAGCCAGGCTTCTTCGAGGCATCCCTGCTCACTCTGCCCGTTTCGGCTACGGCGCGGCCGCGGACCGTGGTTGCGCTGTTCGATACGTCGCTGTCGATGCAATGGGAGAAGCTCGAGGGCAGCTACCGGGCACTCGAAGCGCTGCTGCGATCGCTGAAGCCGCAGGACCGGTTCAGCCTGATCCTTTTCAATACGGAGGTGAATGCCGTCGAAAGCGCTCCCGTGGCGGCGGCGCCGGATGCTGTGGAGAAGGCTCTGGACGCGGTCCGCGCGACGAGACTGCGTGGAGGGACGAACCTCCAGGCGGCACTCGATGCCGCGCTACGCCAGGCGAGCGGATCCGACGCTTATCTCGTGATGTTCGGCGACGGCGGTTCCACGGAAGGTTTGGTGCAGAACGGAAAGCTGGCGGCGTGGTACTCGGCAAAGTGGAATCAAGCGCCCGCCGCGCAGCGTCCGCACACGTATCTGTTCGGCATCGGCGACGACGCCAACCTCCCGCTGCTGAAGATGCTCGCCAGGCAGGGCGGCATCATGGAGTGGGTCCGGTCCACCGAGCCCATCGATTTCAAGCTCAAGGCGTTTTTGGGGAAGATCGGACGACGGCCCATCGAAGGGCTCTCCCTGCGCGCCGAACCTGCCGCGAACTTCGACATGATCTACCCGCTCGAAGAGACCACTTTCCCGGGCTCCATCGGGGCGTGGGTGGGGCAATACAAACGTCCGGGAGCGGCCACGTTCCAGGCGGCATCGCAGACCACGCGGGTGAACCTGCCTGCCGTGAGCGCGGAATCCGAACAGTTGCCTCGATCCTGGGCGAAGGCGCGTGTCGATGCGCTGCTTGAAAAAATCGAGCGCGACGGCGAGGACCAGGCGTCCGTTGACGAGATCATCGCGCTGGCGCGCAAGTACAAGTTCGTCACTCCCTACACCTCGTTTCTGGCGGCGCCGCGCGCGCTGCTGCGCCCGCGACTGATCCGCCCGGGGGATCCGGTGCTGCGTGTAAGGACGGACGAGTCGGTTGTTTCCGTCGTGGCCATGTTTCCCTTCGGATTGGTGAAGCCGCTGCGATACCTGCGCGACGAGGACACATGGCAGACACGCTTCCTCGCGCCCGCGGACATGGCGGATGGAACCTACACCGTGCGCCTGATCCTGCGGGACAAGCTGGGGCGCGTTTCGAGAGAATCGAAGACTTTCGTCATCGCGAGCAAGCCTCCGGTGGTACGCGTCAAACTCGACAAGCCGCAATACGGGCGCGGGGAAACGGTGCGCGTTACCGTGAGCGCTTCCGCCACCACCCGTACCATCACAGCCCGAATGCAGGGAGCGCCGGCGGCGTACCTGCGATGGAATCCGGAGATGAAATCGAATACGGGCGCCATCGTGGTGCCCGCGCATTTGCCTGCCGGACGCTACCGGATGACCGTCAATGCTGAAGACTTCGCCCACAACATCGGAACCGGGGAGGTGGCTCTTGAAGTGCTTCCGTAACCGATACACCCAAACCGCTGTGGTTCTGGCCATCGGCGCGCTGGCAGGCCGGGCCGAACTGCCGCAATGGGTTCGCTTCGTAGAAAGCGGTTCGCGGCTCGAGAGCGCCTTTTTCCGCCCGATGGATCTGCCCGCCGGTCCCGTGACGGTGCGGCGTCCGGCGAAGGAAGCCCGCGCCGAGCTTTCGAATCTCATCAGCGCAACGCCATCGGACGCTCAACTCTATGCCCTTCGGGCGCACGAAGAAGAGTTGCTGCTCGATTTCCCTGCCGCGGAAGCCGATTGGAAGAAGCACGTCGAACTCGCGCAGGACAAGGCGGCCGCCAACCTGTCTCTGGCGGATTACTACCATCGGCAGCTAAAAGTGAACGAGGAGTGGAGCGCCCTCAGCGCCGCCGGAGCCTATCCCCGCATGCTGACGCTCTGCCAGCGGCAGATGCTGCCGGCCGCGATGGCGCGCCAGACCTACCAGCAGTGGACGGCGAAGGTTCCGAAGGAACAGGGGCCGATGCAACGCTGGGTTCGGTTCGAAATCTCCGAAAAGGAGTTTTCCCGTGCCGATACACTGATCGGGGAGTACGCGCGGCGGTTCCCAAACGATTCCGGCTTCCCGATTGAAGCTCGCGCCGATGTGGAGCGCGCCAAGGGAAACGCGGCCGAGGCGCTGGCGGTCTATGACCGTGCCTTCCAGCCGCTGTGGCCGCAGAGCCTGGTTCACAGTTACTTTACTCTGCTCACGGAAACGCGCAACCTGCGCCGGTTTCTTCTCACCGCCCGGGCAGCGACTGCCGCCAATCCGCTGGCGCTGGACCCGGTGGCGCGGCAGTTCCGGTATTACCTCGAGGAAGGCAACCCGGCGGCGGCCCAGCGGGTGCTGCACGATTACCGGCGGCGCAAGGAGGCGAAGCCTGGATCGTGGAGCGGGGACGAGTTGTTGACCATGGCGCGGCTATGGAACCAGTACGGCAACAACCGTACGGAAGCCGCACGCTATTTCTATGCCCTATACAGCCTGAAGGGCGCCACGCCGGCCCAGCAGGAAGAATCCCTCGCCTCGATCGCGAGCATCATGTTTTCGGCCGCGGACCAGCGGCTGCCTTTGGGAGGCGGCGATCTCAGCTTCTATAAGGACATCGCCTCGGCGGACCCGTATCCGGGCTTCTGGAACGGGATTCTCTCTCTGCTGCTGAACTCGGCCGATCCCGCCTATCGCTTTGCCGCGCAGGAGCAGCAAGCCGTACCGTACTTCCAGCGCGCCAAGGCTTCCGAATTGGTGGACCTTTTCGAGAAGCGCTTCCCTCAATCGGACCGCCGCGCGGGGTTGCGGGCCCAACTGCTGGAAGCCTACGCCGTGCATGGGGACAACGACGCCGTGCTCACCAGCGGACGCCGCTTTCTCACGGACTTTCCCGATCAGCCCGCGCGCGTGCAGGTGTCTTTGCTGATGGCTGATGCGCACGCGCGCAAGAACCAGACCCGCGAGGAACTGGCTGTTTATGATGCCTTGCTGGCGGAACTCGGCAAGAAGGCGGAAGGTGTTCCTTTAGGCGAAGGCGTGATGCCCGGGGCGGCGCGGCCGGGTCCGAAATCGATCGAGTATGCGCGCGTGCTGGACCGGTACGTCTCGCGGCTGGCGGCACTCAAGCGGGTCCGCGATGCGCTGGCAGTTCTGCGCAAGGAGATTGACCGCAATCCCAACGACCCCGGGCTTTATGAGCGGCTGGCCGGATTCCTGGACCAGAACAAACTCGCGGCGGAAATGGAAACCGTGTACCGGCGCGCCATGGAGCGCTTCCCGGACCGCTCCTGGTATCACAAACTGGCGCGGTTCTATCTGCGCCAGAAGCAGCGGGCCGCGTTTCAGCAATTGACGGCGGATGTGGCGCGGGTGTTCAGCGGCACCGAGTTGGAGAAATACTTCGCGGACGTGGTGGCCACTGCCGGGCTGGACAACGTGCTGTACCGGCAGGTGAACCAGTACGCTTACCAGCGCTTCCCCAACGACCTCACGTTCGTGCGCAACCTTCTTGATGTCTACCAGCGCCGGGGGACGGCGGATCCGATTGCCTACGAGAGACTGCTGCGGCGCTATTGGTACTACGACGATCAGATGCGCGCCCGCTTCTTCTCACATCTGGCGGGCACGGGCAAACTGCCCACGGAAATGGCTTCGCTGCGGACCCTGGCCGAGCAGGCAGGGAATCCGGGGGCGGTGCGCATGCTGGCCGAAGCCGACGTCTGGCGCTGTCATTTCGAGGACGCTTCCGGGCGCCTGTTGAGTCTCGCCAGGGAGGCTCCGGGGGAGGCGGATACGGGGCAGCGCGCGGCGTCACTCTACCGTTCGCTGGCAGCCTATGACTGGCGCAAGGCAGAGGAGGCGAGCGCGATCGAGCAGGCGCTGATGCGCGCGGCTCCGCGGGACATGGAAGTACGCGTCCGCCTGGGCGAGATCAATCGCGAATTTCCGCGCGTCGCGGCGGGCCGTAACGCCTGGGCGGCGATCCCCGGGATCGAGCCCGGCGCGAGCGAGGGCGTTCTCGAAGCGGCCACCGTGCACTGGGACTACTTCGAATATGATGCCGCGCTCTCCGTCATTGAAGCCGGGCGCAAGCGGCTGAACAAGGCGGCGCTGTTCTCCTACGAGGCGGGCGCCATCTACGAGAACAAGCGCCAGTATAATCGCGCCATCGAGGAGTACGTGCGCGGCGCCATGGCCGAGCCGGGCGGCTCGCTCGCGCAGACGCGTCTCATCCAACTCGCGCGGCGGCCGGCGTATCGCGGTTCTATTGACGAAGCGACTCGCCGGCTTGCGGACGGCGCCAGTCCCGCCATGCCCGCGCTTGCGCTGCGAGTGGCCCTTCTCGAAGCCCAGGAACGCGGCCCCGATCTCGAGGCCTACCTGTTGAACCTCGCCGCGCAGACGCAGCGCTTTGACCTGCTGACGCGCGTTGAGGAAGAAGGCCGCAGACTTGTGCTGCCGAAGGTGGAGGAGCGGGCGCTGCTGCGGGAGATTGAGCTGACATCGGACCCCATCGACAAGCTGCGCCTGCGTCTGAACCTGGCGCGCTACTACGAGTCGCATTTCAACCCCACGGCCGCGGGACGCCTGTTCGACACCCTGTACCGGGAGAACGCGACAACGCTCGGCGTGGTCCGCGCGGTGGTCAACTATCACTGGCGGAACAAGAACGCGGCGCGGGCGGTCGAGGTGCTGGCCGCGGCGGCGTCTTCGGCCAACGCTGTCCTCAAGCCGCAGCTTCAATTCGAAGCAGCGCGGAAGGCCACCGAGGCTGGGTTCGCTTCGCAGGCGCGCAAGTTCCTCGATCCGCTGCTTTCCGCCGAGCCGTACAACGCGGCCTACCTTGGAGCCATGGCTGACACCTATGCCCGCGAAGGGGACGACCGCGGCTTGCGCGCTTTTTATGTAGAGAAGATCGCGCTGCTCGCGAAGGCACAACTGCCGGCCCAGGAGCGGCTGGAACGCGTCGCCGCCATGCGCCGCGCGCTGATTCCCGTGCTGACGCGCGCGAAGGACACAGCGGGCGCCGTGGACCAATACGTCGAAATCATCAACCGTTTCCCGGAGGATACGGCTCTTCTCGAGGAGGCGGCTGCTTATGCCCGGACGCACCAGCAGCAGACCCGGTTGCTTGCGGCGTATCAGAAGGCCGCCGCCGCTTCACCGCGCGACTTTCGCTGGCCGCTCGTGCTGGCGCGCCTCGACACGAGCTTCGAGGATTACCCGGCGGCGATCCAGATGTACACCCGAGCCGCCGAAATTCGTCCGGATCGCTCGGATCTGCTCGCCGCGCGCGGGGGCCTCGAGGAACGCCTGCTGCGGTTTGACGAAGCCGCGGCGACGTTCGCCAGGGTGTATGACCTCACCTACCGCAACTCCGCCTGGATGGAGCGAGTGGCGGAAATTCGCGCCCGGCAGGGCCGCACGGATGAATGCCTGAAGGCCCTGCAAACCGCGTTTCTCGAAGGCCGCGCCGATTCCCCGCAGGCCCAATTCGACGTGGCCGAACGCCTGGAGCGCTGGGAGATGATTCCGCAGGCGCGGCAATACGCCGAGCGCGGCGTCTCCCTGGCAGGGGGAAATCTGCTGACGCTCTATGCCGCGGGCGCGCAAGTCTATGCCCGCGTGATGACGCGCCTGGGGCAATACGCCGCGGTTGCGGCGAAGGATCCCGATGGCCAGTTGCTGCCTGCTATGGCTCAGGCGGTACGCGAGCACTTCGACGCCGCGCGGAAGGGGCAATTCGCCGCATTTCTCGACGGTGTCAAGAACGCGAGCCCCGAGATTGGCCGCATTGCCGGTCTTCCGGAATGGGAAGCGAAGCGGCGGTTTGCGCTGATGATGGCGAAGCCCGGGGAAGAAGCGCGGGAGAACTTCGAGCGGCTGCGGCAATTGCAGCGCTCCCGGCTCGCGTTCGGCGAACTTGGGGCACAGTTGGAGGCTTATGCAGGGAAACTAGCCGATGATCCGAAGACGTCCATGCTGAACTTCGCGGCCGAGGCATACAGGAAAGCCGGCGACGAGGGCGGCGAGTTCCGCCTCCTGGCAGCCCGCGGCATCCTGGACGATCGCTACCTCAGTCTGATGGCCCGGCGGGCGCCGGATCAGATCATCGCGCTTTCGGGCTCCGGAAGTCGCGATGCCGCGGCGAACGCAGCGATCCGGAGCGGCAAGCCGGACCTGGCCCTGGCGGCCATCACCGCGCGAGGCCGCGGACTTGCGCCCGTCTGGACGCGCGCGTATACAGGGCTTGCCGGGCTTTATTTCGGCCTGCAAACCGCGGACATCGATACGGCGTTTCAGCAAGCTCTGGGCAGCCTGCTCATCGGTGACCGCATCGGAAAGCCGGTAGACCGCAGGGAACAGCTTGCGGGCAGCGTGTGGTATTACTACGGCTCACGCTACGGCGAATATCTTCATCTAGGCGGCAAGCCGCAGTTTGATGACTACATGCCATCCATGGTGGAAGGAAGCCCGGGAAGCGCGCAATCGTATTTCCAACTTGCGGAATTCTACCGGCAATCCGGACGCGCGGCGCAGGCTCTTGCCGATTATGGATACTCGCTTCAACTGGATCCGCGAAGAGTATCCGCGCTTGATCGCATGGCGAGGGTATTGTGGTCGCAGAGCCGCCGCGATGAGGCGAAGGCGCGCTGGAAGCAGGCGCTCTCCGCCGCGGGGGATCTGCTCGAGGAGCGCCGCATTCCCGCGTCGGTTGGTTCCGACCTGCGCGAACTCATCGACGAACTCGCCGGCCGGCAATTGCTGGCGGAATTCCGTCCGGACGTGGAGCGGATTGTCATTTCGTACGTGAAGCGCTACGGAAGCTTTCAGACCGAGCCGCTGCTGAAGCACTTCGACGTCTCTTTCCTTGTCGCCATCAGCAGGAGCGCTCCCAGTCCGCTGGATCTCCTCCCGCCGCTCATCGAGGCCGATTGGGTTCCGGAAGCGCAGAAGGGGCCGCTTTATGAGCGCATCCTGGAAGCCACGCGTACGCGGCTTGCCACCGCGGTGGGCGACGCACGGAACATGGCTCTGAACGACTTCTACAACTGGAAGGCGCGCTGGTATCAGTTCCTCATGGACCGCAAGCAGACGGACCGTCTCCGGGCGGAACTCGCCACGCTCGATGATGAGGCGAAACAGCGCCTTTCCTACATCCTGCCGCAGCTTGAATTGCGAATCGCCGCGCGCACCGGCAAGCTGACCGAGGAAACGTTGCAGCCCTACGCCTCGAACCCCTACCTGCTGCGGGATGTGGCGGTCACGTTAAGAGAAGAGGGCGACGCCGCGCATGCGCGCCAATTGCTGCGGTTCTTCTATCAATCCCAAATCGCGCAGGGGGAAACCACCGCATCGAACTTTCTGGGCCTGGCGGAGGTGATGCTCGAGAGCGGGGAAACGGGCGCTGCCGTCCGCGAACTGCGGCGCATGGCGCTGGTTACGCAACCCGCCTTTGTGAATCTCAAGGGCGCGGGCGAACTGCTGCGCCGGTTCGGCAGGAATGCCGAAGGCCTGGTGTTTCTGGAAGAGGCCGTGAAGGCTGTTCCGTGGGACGCTGGGGCGAAGGCGGCGATCGAGGCCGCGCGACCGGGCGCCTCCGGCGCACCCACCCGCACGCTCGCGCAGTTGCAGGATGCGGTACGCAACCAACCTGGCGATGAATCGTTGAAACTGGCGCTCTTCCGCGCCGCCCACGCCGCCGGGCGCCATCGCGAGGCGGCCAATGCGCTCGAGGTTCTTCTTGGTCCTGGCATGTCGATGCTGTTCAGCGAGGATCACGGACGTCCGGATGACATCGAAATCAGTCGCTACTGGGTGGAAGGCTTCCTTCCGGGTCAGAACCTGAGCAAAGCGGAACGCGCCGCCATTGCCCGCGGGCTTGCCGATTCGCTTGCCCGCACGGATCGCGTAGAGGGAGCCTTGCTCACGCGACTCGTGGCGGAGAAACTGGCTCCGGACCCGCAAGACGCGACGCGCATCGCCGCCTGGCGGGCCGAACTCGCGCGCCGGACGACGAATGCCGAACGCCGCCCCGAGATCAGTGAAAACCTCGATCAGCCAAGGCTGGTCCGGCCCATGCTGCCCGCCACGGGAGGCGTCCAATGAAGAAATTTCTGCTGCTCGCATGCGTGGCCGCCGTCGCGGTATGGCTCACGGCCCAAAACGCCGCCACTCCCAAGCCGCTCAATGAGCTGATGCCTTCCGGGGCCATGCTCTATCTGGAAGCCCGCGACTTCCGCGCGCTTGTCAATGACTGGAACGCTTCGGGTGAGAAGAAAGCCTGGCTTGCCAGCGGCAATTACCAGGTATTCTCGCGATCGCGTCTTTACCTGCGCCTCAAACAGGTCTTTGAGGAGTACTCGAATGCCACCGGTGTCCCGCCGGACAGGAATCTGCTCACTTCGGTTGCGGGCGGCGAATCGGCCATCGCCATCTACGACATCAGTGCCCTCGAGTTCCTTTACGTGACGAGGCTGCCCTCCACTCAGGCCATGCAGAGCGTTCTGTGGAAAGCCAAGGAACGCTTCACCGCGCGCACGGCGGCAGGCACGCCTTATTACACGAAGACGGACCCCGCCACGCGCCGCACCGCTGCGTTCGCCATTGCCGGAGACCTTCTGCTTGCCGCCACACGGGAAGAGGCTCTCACGGGAGCGCTCGGTTTGCTCTCCGGAGCAGGTGGGAACACGGTCCGCCGCGAGCCATGGTTCGAGGAAGCCTCGCGCGCCGCCGCCGCGCCGGGGGAACTTCGAATGGTGATGAACATGGAGAAGCTGACACGCAACTCGAGCTTCCGATCTTACTGGATTCAGCGCAATGTTCCGGATCTGCGGCAATATTCCTCCGCTATCGACGACCTGCGGCGCACGCCGTCTGAAGTCCGGGAGGACCGGGTGCTGCTGCGGGCGGATCCCGCGCCCGCGCCCGATGCGAGCGCGCTGCCGGGTCTCCTGCGCCTCACTGCCAATGCCTCGCTTTACCGCGCCTGGGCGCAGCCTGATCCTGCATTCGCCCTCGATCTGATTAGCGCTAAGATCCTCCGGCCTGGTCCGCGCGGGGCGGCCGGGTCGAGAGTCGCGCCCGTGGTGTCGTTGGATGCTCCGCTTGCCGGCGACGAGACGGATCTCGAGACGCGCATTGACGGCGCTCCGTACGAGGCTCCGGGCGCGGTCTACCGTCCGGAGGCTCTCCGGGCGCTGCTCGAGGGCAACCATCCGCGGGCGGTGCTGCAACTTCAATCGAGCCGTACGACTCCGGATCGCGTCTTTGTCACCAATGATTCCACGATCGTCATCGAGGGCTCGTCGAACTGGAACGCGGCGGCGGCGCGTGACGCCATCACCCGCGCCGTCGAGAGCCTCTATACAACGTCGCGTATCGGAGTGGAATGGCGGGAACGCCGGGCGGGTTCCATTGCGCTTTGGGAACTGGATGGACTCGCTCCCGTCGCCCTCGCCGCTCGAGGCTCCACCTTGCTGATTTCCAATCAGTCGGGTAATCTCGAGGCCGTGCTCGGGCTGCTCGACGGCGCTGCTCCCGCGGTGACGGCATCCTACGCTGCCGGCTATCGCGCGGCGGCCGAGATTCCGAACTACACGCGCATCATGCAGCAGATCGAAGCGCCGCAAGCGGGTGGCCAGGCGCCGGGCGAGCCGCCGTTGTTCCCGGCAAATATTGCCAGCCTGGCGCGGTCGCTGCAGCGGGTGCAATCGGCATCCGTGCTTGCCGGCGATGACGGACGAAACGTGAAGCAGACCATCCGCTACACCCTCGGCCGTTCGACGCCGGGCCAATGATACCCGCGGCATTGGTTCTGCTCTCGTTTCTGCGCATGGACGTGCGGACGGGACGCGTGCTGGAGCGCCAGTGGCAGGATGACCGCCCCATACATCCGGGCTCCCTGGCAAAGCCCTTCATCGCGCTTGCCTATGCGCAGAGCCATCAGTTCCGCTTTCCGGAGATCACCTGCACGCGCTGCTGGCTTCCGCGAGGCCACGGCAGGACCGGTCTGCGTGATGCCATCGCGCAATCGTGCAATACCTACTTCGACACGCTGCGCGCCGCGCTCGGGCCTGGGGAACTGGATGCCGTCGCGCGCCGCTTCGGTCTGCGCAGCGTTGACGAGGCCCGCCCCGAGGAACTGCTACGCGCCTACATCGAGTTGTCGCGCCGCGCCGCCGAACCCGGAGTGAATGTCATTCTCGAGGGGATGCGCCTCGCCGCAAAGTCAGGCACCGCGAAACGCCTGGCGCACGACGCGCTTGCGAAGACGGGAACGGCTCCGTGCACGCACATTCCGAAGTCTCCCGGCGACGGGTTTGTGGTGGTTCTCTATCCGGCCGTTCAGCCGCGTGTGGCTTTGCTTGCGCGCCTCCATGGGCGGCCCGGGTCCCATGCTGCCGCCGAGGCCGCCCGATTGCTACAGTAATCGTTTCATCCCCATGTCCGTGCAAGACGCATTGCTACGATTTGAAACCGCCCGTCCCGGAAACCCCGTGTTCTGCCATCAGGAATTTCTCGAGAAGCTGGAAAGCTGGCGCACGCAGCCCATCGGCAAGCGCGCGAGCCTGCTGCTGCAGCGCCTCATGATCGATTCCTCACGGGTCCATTACAAAGCGACGCGGGGAGACAATCAAGGCTGGCGCCGGTCGCGTCTGGGAGGCAACCAGGGAAGTCACTTCTATGCCTGGTGGGCTCCGCGCGGCTCGGCTCCGCTGGCGAGGTCCGGGGCGTTCCACGAGGCTCCCGAGGGTTCCATCTTCCTGCGCGACATCCGGCATCACGATGATCATTCGCCCCTTCCGCCGCACGCCTGGGATCAACACTACCTGCCGGTTTCGGCGTTCGAACTGCGGCAGGAGGACTTTGGACCCGCTCCGTGGACAGCCTCGCAACAGCGGTTCGCCACCGCGCGCACCGCCGTTCGCGTGCTGAAGGGCCATCCTGGGTCGGGGAAGACCACAGCACTGCTTCATGCCGCCGATATCACCGGGGCTCAACGGGTGCTCTACGTCACCTACTCGCCGGATCTCGCCTCGCTGGCGCGTCTTTATTTCGAGCGCTACTGCGACAAGAACCGCTACTTCCACGTGGTGACCTACACCACCTTTCTTCGGGAACTGCTCCAGTGCTCAGTAGAAATCAGGAATGAGGCCGAGCTAAGGAAAAAGTTCCGCGGCGATCTCATTCCCTTTACCCGTTCGCTTGGCGCCTGGACGGACCGTCAGGACGCGCTCTACGACGAATTGCACGCCCACCTGGTGGGTGGAGCCTTGCCGGTGGCGGGAGGGCGGTTCCGCGCCTGCGACCACCCGAGGCTTGCGGATGGCGCCTATCGCGAGCGGCGCGGGCGGTTTCTGGGTCCGGCTGCCGGCTCCGCCGCCGATATCGCCTCGCGCCTGGAGCGCGCCGGTTCCAGCCTCGCGCATCGCTACTTCCCCGAACTCGACTTGAGCTGGCAGGCTGCCACGGCGCTGGCGCCCAAGAGCGCGTCTTTTTCCCGCATCAACCCCGCCTTTCTGGAGTTCGACTGCATCGCCATTGACGAGTGCCAGGATCTCACCGCGCTCGAGGCATTCGTGCTGGTGGCCCTTGGCGCAACCATCCGCGACAAACGGAAACACGCGGTGGCCTTCCTCGCCGCCGGGGACGAGGCTCAAACGGTGCGCCCCACGGATTTCGAGTGGGGGTGGATGAGCGATCTGCTGCATCACTTCCTCGCCACTCCGCAGGAGTTCCGCCTCACCTCGAATTTGCGCAGCCCGAAACAGATCGCGCAGGTGGTGAATCACGTTTGGGACCTTTATGTCGAGGTAGAGAAACGCGACCGCCCGTCGGGGACGGGTTATGCCGAGATCGATGATGAATCCCCCGACCAGGTGTTCTACTGCTCGGCAACCGCCGGGGAAGAACTCAACGCTCTGCTTGCCGATTTGGCGGCCCGCGAGGGGCTGGCCCTCATCGCCATGGATGATTCCATCCCCAAGGCGATTCCGGAAAAGTTCCACTCCTCGATCCTGTCTGTGAACGAGGCCAAGGGCCTCGACTTTCACACCGTGTGCCTGCTCGACGCCGGCAAACTGCTCGACCGTATTCAATCCATGGGGCATTCCCGCCTCATAACCGCGGACATCGAGAGCATCCGGCGGCGGCTGGCGATCGACAAACTTCGTGTGGCGTTGAGCCGGCCCACGGAACGTCTGATATGGCTCGATATCGAGCCCAAGGCCGAGACCGTCTCGCGCACGCTCGGCTTCTTCAATCCACATAAGGAAACCACCGGCATCGCACTCTCGATTCCGTCGGTTGTGGAGAAGGCGCTGGCCGAGGAGCAGCTTGACGTGGAGGAGCGCATCCAGCGCTGCATGCAGGATGCGCGGCAATATCTCACCATCCGTCCCGAGGTTGCGTGGACGCGCGCCCACCAGGCCGTGTCGTTGCTGGGGCAGCAAGGCAGCCGCAACTTCGTCTCCGACGTGGAACTGCGGAAAGCGGCCCATCGCTGTGTGCTCGAGATCTGCTTTCAACTCGGCATGAACGGGGTCAAGCTGGGGCCTGACCTGGGGAGCCCCGACCTGTTCAACCACGCCGGCGCGGTGGCCTCGCAGGCCGGCGAAGTAGCGCTGGTGTCCATCATCTACCGGTTGCGCGAAGTGCAGAACGCCGCATCCGATCGGGATGCGTTAACGCCGCTCGGCTATCTGATGCAGGAGATCATCGACAAGGGAAGCAAGCTGCCGCCATGGTTCTTCACGGCTATCGGGCCGAAGGTGAATCATTGGCTGGAGGTGCTGGAAGGCGGCATGCGCGTGCAAGCGAATGTTCCCATGCTGTCGAAACTGCTCCCGCAGTTTTACGCGGCACTCAGCCTTCCCGACGCCGCATCGAGAAAGCAGAAGCTGCTCTCGAAGGCAGTGGAGTCGCTGATCCAGGCAAAGGAGTTCCGGCCGGCGCTCGAGGCCCTCGAGAGCATGGCGGAACGCGACTACGGGCGCGAAGCGCTGTGCCTCAAGGGAATGCGCGAATATGCACAGGCGGCGGCGCGCTACTTGCAGGCCGGCAACCCCAAGGAGGCGCTTGCCTGCTATCGCGAGGTGCCCGATTTCGGCGCTGCCTTCCGTTTGATCCAGGAGTTGAAGGATCACCCGGCCGCCGATTCCCTGCGCTGGCTCCAGCGTTTGCAGAAAGTGATCGATGACCGGCCCGCCAACTTCACGCGCGTCATGACCGCGGCCGAAAAGCAGTTGCTCGAGAAACTGCTCGAGCAGGCACTGGGCGTGTCGCGGAAGAAGCCGGCTACCCGGCAGAGCGCCGCCGCCGATGCGAACGTGAAGCGGAAAGTGGAGCAATACATCCGTGAGCATTCCTCGTCACGGTATTGCGACGGCTGTCTATCCGAGTTGCTCCGTCTGCCGAAAGCTCCGGTTGCGAAGGCGGCGCGGGAGGCGAGCACCGGAGTTGGCAACGTGGAGCGCCTGCGTGCCGTTTGCATCCGCTGCGGGGAGAAGAAGACCTGCACCGGGATTTCTCTCTTCTGATCTTGAGCATGCTCACGAGCCGTGCGCAAACCTTGCAGGTTCCTTGCAAATCTTCGCCGGTTCTGCGTGCCAAGCAACGCCAATACTCTCGCAAGTCGTCTGTTTTCTGTCGATAGCGCTCTAGTCTGCCTGTTGCACCTTCCCTTTGCGGAAGGTCAAGGAAAGGAGACCCGAAATGAAAAAGGCGCTCACACTCGCAACAGCCCTCCTGCTTACGGCGGGGCTCGGCTTTGGATTTCCTCCCCAGCAAAAGGGGAAGAAAGGCAGCCAGACTCAGGGCCAGCAAATGAAGAAACGTGATGGCACCGGTCCCGGAGCGAAATTGGGGAAGAGAACAGGCCCACGGGACGGATCCGGTCCGATTCACACGCCGGGAACCGGCGGTGGGAACGGTGGCGGAAGGCGCGGTGGACGGAATTAGTACCCATCCACTTTCGTCCTCGGGTAGGACCCTTAGAAACATGGTCCCTCTGGTCTGTTGAAGAATCGGTACAAAAGATGGATTTTCCAACTGTGCCAACTCGCCTATTCTTGGAGTGTGGCAGGAGTACATCCCGCCCGGGATCGCAGGCAAGAAGGGTTCATCCAATGATGTACGTTTTCACCAGAACCAAGCACATTACCGACCACGCCCTCGGGGCTTACGTCCGCAATGAACTGTCTGAAGGCTACCGGGACCAGGTTCAAGAGCATCTCTCCGACTGCGGCTATTGCCGTACCCAGTTGAGGGAAGTCGAGCAATTCATCACGATTCTGGGGCAGTCACCCTCCCATCAGGATTTCATGCTGGAGACTGCCCTGACAGCAGCTTGAGACGGTCGAATCACCACTCCGTGTCGTCCTACGCCGAAGTCCTCCCTCGGGACTTCGGCGTTTTTTTCTTGAACCGTCAGACCTTCGCCAATGACGGCGCAGCCAACTGCTGGAGCACGTACGGCAGAATCCCCCCGTGCCGGAAGTAATCGGCCTCGGTGTGAGTATCGATTCGCACCACCACTTGGAAGATCTTCTTCGAACTATCCGCGGCGGTAGCCGCCACACTCGCGCGCTTGCTTCCGGACACCCCTTCGGAGATTCCTTCCACCGTGTAGGTCTCCAATCCCGTCAGGCCCAGCGTGTCCCGGGTTTCTCCGGGAAGGAACTGGAGGGGAAGGACACCCATGCCTACCAGGTTCGAGCGATGAATACGCTCATAGCTTTCGGCAATGACCGCGCGCACCCCTTGCAATTGCGCTCCCTTGGCCGCCCAGTCCCGCGACGATCCAGAGCCGTACTCCTTGCCCGCGATCACCACCAGGCCCACGCCCTCGTCCTTGTAGCGCATGGCCGCGTCGTAGATAGACATCTTGTCGCCGCTTGGCTGATGAGTGGTCCATCCACCCTCCACACCGCCCGCGAGCAGATTCTTCAGGCGGATATTGGCGAAGGTGCCGCGCATCATCACCTCGTGATTCCCGCGCCGCGAGCCGTACTGGTTGAAGTCCTGGGGCGCCACTCCGTGTTCCATCAGGTAGCGCGCCGCCGGGCCGTCCTTGGCAATGTTTCCCGCCGGGGAAATGTGGTCGGTGGTGATGGAGTCTCCGAGCACTGCCAGCGCCCGCAGTCCGTGCAGGTCGCCTAACGGCGCCTCGGGGTCCGCCATCTTGTCGAAATAGGGCGGCCGGCGGATGTAGGTGGACTGCTCATCCCAAGTGAACAACTCCCCTTCGGCCGTCCGGATGCCGCGCCACTGCGCATCGCCTTCAAACACCACCGAGTATTGCTTCTCGAACATCTCCTTGCCAACGGATGCGGCAACGGCGCTCTGGACCTCGGCAGTCGCCGGCCAGATATCGCGCAAGTACACGGGTTGGCCATCTTTGCCCGTGCCGAGCGGTTCGCTCATCAGGTCAATATCCACGCGCCCGGCCAAAGCGTAAGCCACCACCAGGGGCGGGGAAGCCAGGTAGTTCGCCTTGACCAGCGGATTCACTCGCCCTTCGAAATTGCGGTTTCCGCTCAACACCGCGGCGACCGCGAGTTTTCCTTTATTCACCGCTTCGGCCACGGGTTCGGGCAGCGGACCGCTGTTGCCGATGCAGGTCGTGCAGCCAAAGCCCACCAGGTGGAAGCCGAGCGCCTCGAGGGCAGGCATTACGCCGGCCTCGTGGAAATAGTCCATCACCACTTTCGATCCCGGCGCCAGCGACGTCTTCACCCACGGTTGAACCTTCAACCCCTTGTCCACCGCCTTGCGCGCCAGCAGACCAGCCGCGAGCATCACCGAGGGATTCGAGGTGTTCGTGCAGGAGGTGATGGCGGCGATTACCACTGCTCCGTCGCGCAACACGCCGCCGGCATAATCGGCGGTTCTCTGTTCCGGCCCGAACGCCTGGGCGAAGTTCGCCTTCACTTCCGGCAACGTGATGCGGTCCTGCGGCCGCTTGGGCCCCGCAAGAGATGGAACAACGGTGGAGAGATCGAGCGACAGTGTATCGTTATATTCCGGTTCCGGCGCATTGGAATCGTGGAATAACCCCTGCTCTTTCGAGTACGCCTCCACCAGTGCCACGAGGTCGTCCGGACGGTTCGAGAGCCGCAGGTAATTCAAAGTCTGTTCGTCGACAGGGAAAAATCCGATGGTGGCGCCGTATTCCGGAGCCATGTTGGCAATGGTCGCCCTGTCTGCAATACTCAGTTCTCTCACGCCGGCTCCGTAGAACTCCACGAACTTGCCGACGACGCCCTTCTTGCGCAGCATCTGGGTGATGGTGAGGACAAGATCCGTGGCGGTGATGCCTTCCGCCAGCTTACCGTGCAGCTTGAAGCCCACCACCTGAGGCAGCAGCATCGTGATCGGTTGGCCCAGCATGCAAGCCTCTGCTTCAATGCCGCCCACGCCCCAGCCCACGACGCCCAGGCCGTTGATCATCGTGGTGTGCGAATCCGTTCCGAGCAGCGTATCCGGATAGGCGGAAGTTTCTCCGTCCTCCTCGTTGCGGAACACCACGGAGGCCAGATACTCGAGGTTCACCTGATGCACGATCCCCGTTCCGGGAGGAACCACGCGGAAGTTGCGAAACGCCGTCTGCGCCCAGCGCAGCAGCGAGTAGCGCTCATGGTTGCGCTGATACTCGAGCAGTACGTTGAAGTCGAATGCGTCCCTGGTTCCAAAGCGGTCCACCTGCACGGAATGGTCGATCACCAGATCCGCCGGAATCAGCGGATTCGCCAACGTCGGGTCCGCCCCCATCTTCTTCAGCGCATCCCGCATCGCCGCCAGGTCCACCACCGCCGGGACGCCGGTAAAATCCTGCATCAAAATCCGCGCCGGCCGGAAATTGATGTCCCGCGGAGCCTCCGAGGTGTTCCACGACGCCACGTAGGCGATGTCACTGCGCTTCACCGTGCGGCCGTCTTCATTCCGCAACAGGTTTTCAAGGAGAATGCGGATGGAATAGGGAATTCGCGAAAGGGTTCCCAGCCCGGCCTTCTCGATGGCGTCAAGGCGGTGGATGTTGTAGGACCGGCCGCCTACTTTCAGAACCGAAGCTGCTTGAAAAGAGTTGATCTTGCTCATGGGGGTTAACTTTCATTCTAATTCTTCAACCGCCCGCGGCGCGTATCGAGATGGATGTCAACCATGGTCTGAGAGAGTAGTAAGGCGGAATCGCTGTAGTACTTGACGAATCCTGGATGGATCCTCTAGGGATCTGCCTTATTTCCTTAGAACTCCAGTAGCGGTACTTTGGTCGTGGAAGCACTACTACTTTCGCATGGAGCGGTTTAGTATGTGCTGCCGAAAGGGGGCATGATGGAACTGTTAGCTCAAATCCGCAACGCTCTTCCCGCCGATTCCGTCCGCCGCGCGAGCGACTTCACCGGCGCCGACGAAGGCCGCACCCGCCGCGCCATCGGCCAACTCGTCCCCACCATCATGGCGGCCAGCATCAACCTCGTCTCCACTGAGGAGGGGGCGTTCTCCTTCCAATGCATGCTTCAGGAAGGCCCTCATGTGAACCTGCTGATGGGGGAACTGCCCAGCCTGCTGAGCAACCGCACTTCCTCCCGCACGCTGCTGTGTGTGGGCGAGCGGGCTATCGACCGTCTCATCGGCAGCCAGACCTCCGCTGTGGCGCGTGCCATTGCGGAGGAATGCGACATCACGGAATCCGCGGCCGTTGACCTGATGCAACTGGTGAGCCTTGCCATGCTCGGACTGCTCGGCAGGATGATTGCCGAAGATCAGATCACGAAGCGAGGCGTGATTGACGCGATTCGCAACCAGCGCCGCGTGACCGCTCGCGCCTTGCCTCCGGAGGTAGCCAAAGTGATTGAGCTTTTTGAGAATCCTCCGGAGCAGATGGAGGAAGTCGTGGGCGCCTCGGGATGGAGCCTTCGCAAGCTGCGGCTGTTCCGGTTGTTTAGCTGACGCGCGCCGGAGGGGCGGGGGTTCGGGACCGTGCCCGGACTACGGCAAGAAACATGCCGAGCCAGGATAGCAGCGATACCACGGCTCCGATCCGCATTCCGACGGACCGGAAACGGAACTCCACCCAATGCTCTCCAGAAGGGACGCCGATCCCTTGAAACGTGGTCCGCACGCGCGTCACGGGCGCCTGTTGTCCGTCCACATAGGCCTTCGAGCCGGGAAAAAATTGTTCCAGCAGATGAAACTGCCCGCCGGTCTTCGAATTCACGCGGTAGAGCCGTTCCTCCGGAAGCCAGCGCACACGCTGAGCCTTGCCGGCATCGAACCGGAAGCTGGGCCGCGCGGCCAGATACTTGAAGACGCGATAGTATCCCTCGGCGGGCTGCATCAAGCGGAACCGGGAATCGGAGGCCAGTTTCGCATAGCCACCCGCGTCCGGCGTGGTGATGACGTACTTCACGGCGAAGGCGTCCATCATCTGCGCGTTGGACCAATCGAAGATGAACTCCCGCTCGCGATGGAAAGAGACAAACCGCTCGACGGCGCGGCGGTATTGGGCTGTGAGGAACGGATCAAAGCCGGCCGGGGTGGCGAGGCGGTAGAAACGCAGCTCCGTTCCATGAGGACCCGAGTCGAGCGCCACGCGGTAGTCCACATCCCGCCGCATCTGCTCGTAGACAGCCGCATTCATGCCGAGCATTTCGGGCCCGCCGGTGCGCCCGTCCTGCGCAAACATCCTGTCTACGCTCCCGGTGGAGGCATTGAAGCGCCGGCTGGTTCCGTAAACCTTGAACTCGATCCAGATGGCGGCGAGGATTGCCGCTTGAACCAGGACGCGCTGCGGCGCCAGGAATAGAAGGCACAACACCAGCACGGTCAGCGCTGCCTCGAGTGTGGTCCACCATCCCGTGGCGAAGTGTCCGCCCCCGCGCCACACCCACCACTGGCGCGCGTTCCAGAGGAGGGCGGCGGCGGCCGGGATCCACCATGCGAACCTGCGGCCGGCGCGCGCGAGATCATCCAGGCCCAGCGCCGCCAGCATGGCCGCGGCCAATCCGAACACGGCGAGAAAGTTCCACTCCCGGCATGCCTCGGAAACCACGGGCAGGGAGCCGATGATTATCTCGAATATTCTTCCGGGATTGGTAATGAAGAGCATGCAGGCGCCGAGGAGCGCGGCCGCCGGCAGCATGGTCTTCCAACGTCTGCGCCAGATCAGCCAGCCGCATCCTAACAATGCCGCTGCCCCCAGATAGAGATAACTTTCCTGGGGAGGGCCCAGATGCCCCACGCTTCGCGCCTGGTCGTAGTAGTTGGGCAGCAGGAACTGGAGGCAAAAGAATGCGCCTCCCGGCAGGCCGGCGCCGTAGACTTTCTCTTTGGCTTTCATGCCGGCGGCTTCCAGTACGGGCGCCAGTTGCGCCATCGCGAGCAGCAGGGAAAACGCGATGGCCGCCACGGGGCGCCATGTCTCCCGCCACGGGGCAATTGCGGCGGCGTACACGACGCAGCACACGCAGAACACGAACCATGTTGGCGGGTAGCCGGCTGTCAGGCAGAGGGCGGAAGCGACGGCCGTCTTCCATAGCGGAGCCCACCGCTTCTGCTTCACTGCTTCATCCAGACCCCAAAGTCCCAGCGGATACCAGCTGTATCCGCACATCACGCCCAGATGTTGCGATTCGGCCATGCGGTATCCGCCGAAGGCGAAGACCGCGGCTCCCGCCAGCGCCGGCACTTCCGTCCGCGTCCATCCGCGCAGCCACAGCCAGGCCAGCAGGAACGCCGCCCAGTAGTGCAGAAACTCCAGGTCTTCGAGGGTCTGAAACCGCACGCCGTCGTGCATGCGATTGGCGAAGTAGACGAGCCAGTTGGGAGGGTACAACACCGCCGCCTGGGGATTGCCTACGAAGCTGATCCCCGAATACTCGGCCACGTCCCATTCCGGAAACCGGCCTTCATGAAACGCCTTCTGGGCGTAGTTATAGAGCGGGTAATGATAGCCCTCGATGTCGGAGAACAGGTGCACCGTTTTCCAGGGAGGCAGGTATTCGTAAAAGAAGAGATAGGTGGCGAGAAACGAGAGAAACGCCACGCGCAGGCGCATTTACTCGCCTTCTGCCGGCTCGGGAGGTTTTCCCGCCGGATCCTCCTCGACAGGCGGCAGCGCCACGGGTTGGTGTCCGGACGGCTCCGCTTCCGGCTCTCCCAATTCCAGATAAAACCGCGGAAAATGCGCCAGGCACATTCCGAAAATGAGATGGACCACAATGCCCGCCGCCGGCGCCACGTATTCACTCAGCGAGGGAACGTATCTTCGCCACACGAACTCGTACACCAGCAGGGAAACGATGACTCCGAACGCGAGACCGGAGAGTGAGACTTTCGTTCCCGCGGTAGGTCTCGGCAGCACCCAGCCGATGAAGATGCCGAGCAAACCGCACACGAACAGGTGCGCCGCCATGCCGGTCCAGGTGGAGGAAGTGAATCCGTAGGTCCACGTTCCGCTGTTGCGAAGCGAAGCGGAGAAGAGGTTCACCAGTGCCCACGGCGCCCGGAAGTTCCAATAGGAGAGGACGAAGAACCAGACGAGAATCGCGAGCCCGCCCAGGATGCCCACCTCGAGTCCCGCCAGCAGCCGCGGCAAGAGATTGCGGCGCGAATCCATC